>JAFCFS010000030.1 GCA_017608525.1 Candidatus Woesearchaeota archaeon
GCTTCAAAAATATAATTCTTCACTTCTAAGAAGCCTGCAACGCCATTGAGTTTTCTTGCTTTAATTTTCATTGGCCTCGTTCTTTTTCCCTTTAAAAACATACCAAAATTGTTAACATAAACGTCACCAAATTCGAATAAATTGTGTCCTTGATTGTAGCTTGTTTGAATTAGGGCAGAAAGCATTATTGTTAGGCCTTCATTTGCAAATATTTTTTCTTTCTTGTATTTAAAATTTTCAACCCTTTCCAGAAATTTTCTTGGAATATCGTTTGTTATGTTAAAATTTTTTAGGAAGTCCATGGTATTAAGAAAATAACATTCTAATTTAGAAACTCCTTTAATTTTTGTTTTTTTATAACCTTCATTTTTAAGAAATGCTAAAATTTCATCAAACATGGATGAGTCATTTTCAATTTTCCTAAAAGATTTTTCTTCTGGATTTTTTATCTCTTCATTAAAAATTTTTTCTAATCTCATTTTAGAAGTCCTAGAAGCCCGCTTTTTTTCTTCTCCTTTTCTAGATTTATTTCTGTTTCTTTATTCAATAATCCGATTTTTCTGAATGTTTTTTCGTATTTCTTTTCTAAGTTTTCGTATGCCATGTCACTATTTTTGAGTAATAAACAATTTATAAATTTTTCGGAAAAATTAAATATCTTTTCTTTCTAAATATCTTAATTATGGCTTTGAAATGTGCCATATGCGGAAAGCCTATAAAAACAACATTCTTAGGAAAAATTGAAGGTACATATGTAAAGAAAAAGCCAGTTTGTAGTGAATGCCAAAAAAAATACGGTAGCAAATTAAAAGAGATTATTAAATAATTACATTTTTTCAAGAATTTTTTCGATTTCCAGTTCCAGTTATTACCAATTTATCATAGATAGGAATAGCTCTTTCAAAACCAAATTCTACAGATAACTTAGAGATTAGGCCAACATCTTCCAATGGTACTTCATCGAGCTCACTAAACGGAGGAATTGCTATATTTGCTGTTCCTCTCCCGCTGATTTCTACGTGCCTATTGATTTCCAAAGCTTTTTCTATCCCATATTTTAATGCGATGCCTGTAAATACATCCCAATGATAAAAAAATATTTTGTTTTCGTCCTTATCTTTTGCATTTTTTATTTTCATATAAGTTTTAATTGTTTCTTCTGTTCCGTAAATTAAAGCATATTTTGTGAGAACTGCAAGATGATAGTAAAGAATTTCATTTTCATTGTTAGTGCCTATTTTTGTTTCCCCTGCTAATCTTTGATAAGCACTCAATGTTTTTTCAACACCAAATTTTAAAGCTAAATAAGTTAAAGGAGCAACATCGTTAGGTCTACCCTAAATTTCTTACTTAGATTTCGTACTTCTTTGTATATTTCAATAGTTTTTTTACTCCATAATCTAATGATGGCTTTAACAATAACAATTCATCGAATGGAAATATTTCTTTTTCTTTCTTAATTATTTTATACGTTTCCATAGTTTTTTCTTTTCCATATAATTGAAATAAAAGCACTAAAATGCCTGCATCATTTTCAGGGATATAATCTTCTTTTGGAAAAATTTTTTTCTTTTCTGCAACTCAAAATAAGAAGCTATTATTTTTTCTAATGTATTTGCATCTTTTTTATTAATTTTATATGCAGGTCTGCCATGATCAGAAAAATCGCTACATCCTTTAATTACACCTAAAGAACCACCAACGCCTGTTCCTAAAATCAAAAAAATGCTTCCAATTATTGTGCTTTTTTTCATCAACCTCTTTTTGAGTTTCATTTTCGTCTTTATTAACTAAAACTTTATATTTTAAATTACTTTTTAAGGTCTAAAGAAAATATTTAAAATAAAAGGTTTTTTTAATATTAGCCCTGGTAGCTCAGCTGGTAGAGCAATTGCCTCGTAAGCAATAGGTCGAGGGTTCGAATCCCTCCCAGGGCTTTTAAATATGGAAATCGACTATGTTGCTTTTGATTCCTTTGGTGTTAAATCTAGTTGTACATTCATTAAAACCAAAAATGTTAATATTTGTATAGATCCTGGAATAGCTATCGAAACGGATTCTTTTCCATTGAGTTTTACTAAAAGATTATGGCTTGTTCAAAAATATAAAAGAAGAATTTACCAATATTGTAAAAAAGCTGATGTAATAGTTATAACACATTATCATTATGACCACCATATTCCAAAGGCTGATTTATATAAAAATAAAACTTTACTCATTAAAGATCCAGAAAAAAATATAAACAAAAGCCAAAAGGAAAGGGCAAATTATTTTCTATCTTTAGTGGAAAAGAATAAAATTGAAATGGCTGATGGAAAAGAGTTTAAATATGGGTCTACAAAAATTAAATTCTCAAAACCATTGTGGCATGGAATGGAAGGCACTAAACTGGGGAAAGTAATCATGGTTGTAGTAGAGGAATATGGGAAAAAATTTGTTTACTCTTCGGATATAGATGGACCTTATATAAAAAAATATGCAAAAATAATAGCAAATGAAAACCCTCATGTTTTAGTACTGGGTGGATTTCCTTCTTATCTTTTAGGTTTTTTAGCTTCAATAAAAAACTTAAGGAGGAGCATTAAAAATACAATTTATATTTTAGAAAATACGAAATCAAAGATAATTCTTGACCATCATTTATTAAGGGATTATAGATTTAGAGAAATATATTACGAAGTTTTTAGGAAGGCAAAAGAATTAGGTAGAAAAATCAACACAGCAGCAGAGGAATTGGGAAAAGAACCTGAAGTAATTACAGCATATAAAAGAAACGGACCAACAAGATGGAAAAAATGGAGAAAGTTCACTTTTAGTTATTTAAATAAAGCTATTAAAAATTTAAAAAAATGAAAGGTATATATTGCTTACACCTTAAAATAGGGAAAAAGATAGGGATGAAAGTTGGTTCTTTGGGGTTTGTTTATTTTCCAAAAGGAAATTATATTTACGTTGGTTCGGCACAAAATAGTTTGGAAAAGAGAATTTTAAGACATTTTTCAAAGAGTAAGAAAATAAGATGGCATATAGATTATCTATTAAAAAGTAGGTGGGTAAAAATAAAGAAAGTATTTTACAAAATTGCTGATAAAAGTGAAGAATGTAAAACCGCAACATTACTATTTAAATTTGGAACAGCTATTAAAAAATTTGGATGCAGCGATTGCAAATGTTTTTCTCACCTTTTTAAGATTGAAAATAAAATAGTTGAATTTTTGCTTAAAAAAGGATTTAAGGAATTCAATTTTCAGAAAAGAATATAAATATATACAAGGAATTCTTAATGGAAGATGGACGTAAACAGGTTAAAAACATTTGCATTTAAACATAGCATAACCTTAAAGAAAAGATATATCGATTTTAAAAACTATTTAGATGGAAAAGAGAAAGATAAGGATGGGAAGATAATTTATAAGAGTACTACTGGATTTGTAATTGCCAATGTTTCACAAGAAGATGAAAATGAACTTAAGAAATTTGTAAAAGAGTTTGATTTGGATTCTAGAATTTCTTTCTACACCGAATGCGAGAAATTATTGGCTGGATCTAGCAATAAAATGGAAGAAACAATCGTTAAAATTTTAAATAATATGCCGAAAAAAATAGATTACAAAGTGTATAGCAATAGAATAAAAAATAATGAGCTAAGTGAGAAATTGGTTAAGGTAATAGAGAATATAAATAAATTGGAAGATTATTTCGAAGGCTATGTGAAATCAATTAAAGAGCTTTTAGAGAAATGAGGAGATCAGAAATTAACAGATTGATAAAAAATGCTAAGTTGTTTTTCAAGAGAAGGAAATTTCTACTCCCTCCCTTTGCCTATTTTACACCAGATGATTGGGCAAGAATTATTTCCTCTAAAAGTTTATATAAAAAATATAAAGGAATAATAGACAACAATCTTGGATGGGACTTAACAGATTTTGGCTTAGGGAATTTCAAAAAATATGGGTTACTTCTTTTTACGTTAAGGAATGGGAGGCCAAATGGGAAAGGGAAAAAGTACTGTGAAAAGATAATGATTGCAGAAAAAGGACAAAAAACACCAATGCATTTTCACTACCTTAAAACAGAAGACATAATCAATAGAGGCGGAGGTAGGCTTTTCATTAAACTATTCGCATCAAAAGGGAAAAAATTGGATTTTCAAAAAAAGATAAAAATTGAAATAGATTCAATTGTTCATATTGTTAAGCCAGGTGAGATAGTTGTGCTTGAACCGGGACAAAGTATTACTGTTGCCCCAAGAGTTTACCACGAGTTTTGGTCTGATAAAAGGGTTTTGATTGGTGAAGTATCTACCGTTAATGATGATAAAACAGACAATATTTTTTTAGAAAAAGTTGGAAGGTTCCCTAAAATAATAGAGGACGAAAAACCACTGCACCTTCTTTGTAACGAATATAAAAAAGCTAAGAAATTTTTAAAATGAAATTGGACATTTTACTTGCTGGTACAACCTGTGTTGATGTAACAAGTGAGAAATTCAATTTTATAGAAGATATTGCGGGAGACGGTTTAGTTATAGATAGCTCCAGAATGCCAACCAATATGAATTTTTTTAAAGAAGGAACAGTTAGTGGAGGAGGCACTCTTAACATAGCTCCATTGATTTCTATAGCTGGAGGAAATGTAGGAATTTTAACTTATCTTGGAAAAGGTGTTCATAAAGGACTAGATATTTGTGGGAATTTTATATACAATTTACTTCTTAAATACAAAATAAATACTGATGGAATCCTCCTTCACGATAAAATGCCAACAAGTGTATCCTTCATTAAACCAAGCGATGATGGAAGGGATGCTATACTTCACTGCCCAAATGCAGTTGATCAACTCAATTTGCTAAAGAGAAAAATCTATAATAGGATTTTATCTTTAAGACCATGGATTTTCTATCACTTATATTTGGGTTGCATAAAAGAGATGGACAAAAATGATAGGATAGCGAAACTTTTTAAGAAATTGCAATTTGAAAACATTATTACTATGGTTGATACACACACATTCTCAAAAAATCCGAAGGAAAGCATAAAGAAAAAGGAAAAAATCAAAAAATATGAACCTCTGAAAAAAGTTCTCAAGTATACAAATATTTTTTTCTCTTCTTATGAGGAAGCCATGATGATTTCAAATACGTTTGGTTACTCTATCTCAAAAATTGAAGATTTTTTGAAAATTTTGGTTGAAGAATTTTTTGATGAGGAAATAAAATTATTTGGTGTTACTGATGGCTTAGATGTTTATTCAGTTTACGGCAATAAAAAAGAAGTTTTTGGGCCATTGCATATAAGGTCTAATTATTTTGTTAAACCAGAAAGTTTGGTCGGTGCAGGAGATTCATTTAGGGCAGGTGTTTTATTGTATTTATTAAAAAACAAAGAAGAATTTGAAAAAAATAAATTAAATTTAAGAGAGGCAATAAACATGGGAAATTTAATCTCATCTTTGTACATCTCAGCTCCAAAAGAAAATAGATACACCAATATTAAACATTATTCTTCATTGATTGCTGAAATAAGAAAAAATCGTTAAATATTTAAATGGTAATTTTTTAAAAATTTTCATGGACTTGCTTTTATTCTTTGCAAAGAGATTTGTAGCTGGAAAAACTGCAGAAGAAGGGATGAAGGCAGTAAAGATATTGAACTCAAAAAACATTATGGCCACTCTAGACATACTTGGAGAAAATGTTACAGATAAAAAAATGGCTGAGAAAGCAACTATGGAGTATATTTCTTTGCTTGAAAAAATACACGAGGAAAAAATAAATTCCAGTATTTCTTTAAAATTGACGCAATTGGGTATTGATATAGATTACGATTTTTGCAAAGAAAACTTGGAAAAAATTGTAAAAAAGGCAATTATTTATGGAAACTTTGTCAGAATTGATATGGAAGGATCTAAATACACAGAAAGAACCATAAGTATGTTCAAAGAATTGGTTAAGAAATATGGCAATAGCGTTGGGGCCGTTATCCAAGCTTATTTATTTAGAAGTGAAAAGGACGTTAATGAATTAATTAAACTCAATGCAAGAGTTAGGTTATGCAAGGGAGCTTATAAGGAACCTCCCACTATAGCTTACAAGAAAAAAAGTGACGTAGATAAGAATTACATTAAACTGATGGAAAAACTTTTGCTGCACGGAAATTATCCAGCAATTGCAACACACGATGAAAAAATAATAAATCATGCTAAGGAATTTGCAAGAAATAACAAAATAGGTAAAGAAAAATTCGAATTCCAAATGTTATACGGGATAAGACCAAAGCTACAAGAAAAATTGGCAAATGAATATAATGTTAGGGTTTATGTTCCATTTGGGAAAAATTGGTTCCCATATTATATGAGGAGACTGAGGGAAAGAAAAGAGAATGTGTTCTTTCTTTTAAAAAATTTATTTAGAAGATAAGTGGCAGGCGCGCCCATGGATGGATACACGCACCAAGTATCAGCTACCTCCTTTCTTTCTCAGTCCTGCACCCCTGTGAGCACCATTACTTTAGGTTAGGGCTGCTCTGTTCCCAGCCTGACCCGGTTTCCTAAAGTAATAGCCCCACAGGACAAGACATCATAGTCGGAAAGGAGACCGAAACTTGATGTATGTACCTCTCCATGGGCTTCGGTTCTGCCATATAGCCGATTTGCAGTTACAGGAGACGGCTAACCTCCCAACCTAGCCTGCCATTAAATGCGTATCTTAAATACCTTTTAAATGTTTCGTCTTTTCTTTTTGAGAAAAAAGATTTATAAACCCATAAATATTTAGATATTTTGACTTCGAGAACCCCGGATTCGGCCATACCGAATTCTAGGAGGGTAAACTTGAGCACCTGATAGCGTTTACCCTCCTTTTAATTTTTTAAGAAAATAT
The DNA here is from genome assembly GCA_017608525.1 of Candidatus Woesearchaeota archaeon. GTDB lineage: Archaea > Nanobdellota > Nanobdellia > SCGC-AAA011-G17 > GW2011-AR17 > JAFCFS01. Next base: position 6,881 of record JAFCFS010000030.1, read on the forward strand.
TTTTAAAATTCTTTTTTCAAATTATTATTAATGATTTTAAGAAAGATAAAGAAATTTTTTAAAAAAGAAAGACGAATATGGCATAAGAGATTTATACCTTCATTCATTGGTGGGATAGCGGTTGCGATTGTTTCTTTCTTTTTTAAGTTTAGCGGTGCAAATATTGCAATGTTCGCGAGTGTTGGTGCTTCAGCTGCAATTCTAACAAACAAATACAGGCATCATTTAGTTATGTTAAAAACGATTTTGCTTTCCTACGTTGTTTCCGGAATTATTGGCATTCTTATTCTTTTGGCAGGGAGAAAATTTACCGCACTTCACACATCATTACAAATATTTTTTGTTATAACTCTTTCTATAATAGCTTTATACTCTTTTGACATTTTCCACCCACCTGCTATAAGCGCTGCATTAGCTGTTGTACTGTATGATAGGTCCATTATTGAATTGCTTTTTCTTTTTCTTTCGGTAATGATTTTGTTTATTATAATAAGGTTTTCCATATATGTTTTTTATGAGCACCATAGAGTTAGGGATTTTGTTTATGAATTTATTCGCGAAATAAAGTAAAATTTATAAAAGATATTTATAAAAATTCTTCTATGAAGAAAATCTACATAAAGATGGAAGAAGTAAGGGACAATTCTTTTATTCTAGCAAAGAGAATGGTTGATCTTGGAATAGAACCAACAATTTTGTATGCTGTTGTAAGAGGAGGGGTCTATGTTGCAAATCCGATCAGTGAATATTATTCTTTAATTGGAAAAAAAGTTAAATACGGTGTAGTGAATGCTCATTCATATAAAGGCGTTAATGAACAAGGAGAGATGGTTATTGAGGGGTGGGTTCCACCTTTAAAAAGTATAACAAAAAATGATAAAATAGTGATTGTTGACGATATAGCGGATTCTCGTAAAACTCTTGAGGCGCTTATTGAAGAACTGGAAAAGAAGACACCTCTTAAAAGGAGATTAAATAAAAATTTGAAGGAGAATGATATAATAATTGTTACTCACGATTTTAAAATATATGAAGGAGCAAAAGATAATCCAAAAACAAGACCAGATTTGTTTGTTAATAAATGGTTTGTTAAGAAGGGAGAAAGTATGTGGATATTTTACTTAAGTCATGAAGTTGTTGGGATGAATAAAGAAGAGATTAAAAAATACTACCCTATTCTTTGTAAATGATATCATTTCTTTCAGGACCTATTGATATAATCTTAATTTTTTTTCCAATATACTCTTCAATTAACCCTATATATTTTTTAGCATTTTTTGGGATTTCATTATAGTTATTTGCCCTAAATTTTCTGAAACCTTTTATTTTTTTGTATACAGGTTTACAATTCTCAAGAAATTCTAAATCCCATGCTCTGTATTCTTTTTCTTCTTTTCCATTGTGTTTATAGGCAACTGCTATCTTTAAAATTTTTATTCCAGAAAGAACGTCAAGTTTTGTTAAAGCAAGCTCATCATAATTATTAAGTTTATCAGAGTACTTAAGAAGAACTAAATCAAGCCAGCCTACTCTTCTTGGTCTTCCAGTTGTTGTTCCATATTCTGCACCTTTTTTCCTTATGTAATTTGCAATTTTATTCGAAACTTTTTCATCGACAGGCCATCTTCCCTTATCTAAACAAGTTACTACCGGTCCAGAACCGACTTTTGTAGTGTAAGCTTTAACTACCCCTATAATCTTAAATTCAAATTCCTTAAAAACTGATGGTGGGAGGCCGATATCTACTAATATCGAGCCTGCCAACGGATGAGAGCTTGTTACCTTTGGGTAATTTCCGTATTTAATATCCAGAAGTGTTCCTTGTGCCCCTTCAAACAAAATATTTTTTCCTTTTTTTAATGATGAGAAAATTTCGCTAGAAACATCACACAAATATTTTTTTAACAGTTTACCAATTTCAGCATACTCCTTTGCTACATCATTTATATTTATATCAAGAGATCCACCGTAAACTTCCTCTATAACCTTCTTTTTCTCTTCAAATTTTTCAATTATAACATCTTCCAAATTTTTATTAGAAACTAAATCAAAGAATCTTATGCCGATTCTACTTTTTTCATCCTCATAACATGGACCTATTCCTTTGGCCGTTGTCCCTATCGATGCACCTTTAATTTTTTTTATTTTCTTCTCTCTTAAAATATCTATTATATTATGATAAGGTAATATAATATGTGTTCTAGGGTCAATTCCTAAATCAACTTCAAAATTGAACTGTTTTATTTCTTTAATCAACTGCCTTGGATCAACAACGACCCCAGCACCTATAAGGCACCTTTTTCCCCTTACCACACCTGAAGGCAATAAATGGAGTTTGTATACTTTGCCATCAACAACAATGGTATGGCCAGCGTTATTTCCTCCTTGGTACCTCACAACATAGTCTGCCTTTTCAGAAAATATATCCGTTATCTTTCCTTTTCCTTCATCTCCATACTGTGCCCCAATTATAATGGTTGCTGGCATTTTATTTTAAATCCGTTAATTTTTCTTTAACATTTCCGTGTAGAAATAATTTAATATTTTTTCTCTTTTATTTCCACACAAAATTTTATTCATGCCTTTAAGTTTTGAAGAAGTGTATAAAAAACTTTCGAAAGAAAAATGAAATTTCAGCTAAAATTTAAAAATTGTGTAAATTAAAATTTCACTTTGAATAAAAAAACAGGTTCTGTAAACTTATTGTTGGCGAATTCATTAAAAAATAGATCTTGAGTAAGAAATCAAAAAAAGAAGTGTTAACCTTTCACCTGATAAATGGTTGCCAGCTCAATCAATTCATGCCGTTTATGCTTCAACCCTAAATCAAGTCCAACAGCCTCTGCTGGTGTTTTACCTTTTAAACTTTCATGTGGTCTAATGAAATTATAAAATACAAACCAACCACTCAAAATTATTTTTGCTGTTTCTTTATTTTTCAAACTTCTCATAACTTTTAGTCTATCTTTTAATGTTCCGTGCAACCTTTCAACAATATCTTATATCTGCTCCAGCTTTAAGTAAATGCGTAGCAAAACTATGCCTTAATGTGGGGGGGAGTTATTTTCTTTTTTATTCCCACCTTTTTACTTGC
>JAFCFS010000003.1 GCA_017608525.1 Candidatus Woesearchaeota archaeon
GGTATTCGATTTTATAGTCTCAAATATAAAAAAGAAGAAACTTGAAGTATACTCCTTAATAAGACCCTATGGTTTGAGGAGCTATATCTTCATTGAAGCAAGATCAAGAGAAGACGCAAATGAAGCATGTTATGGAATTCCCTATGCAAGAGGAGTATTGCAAAAGGAAATATCATATGAAGAAATCAAACCAATGATAGAGCAAGTGAAGGTGCAGATAAATATACAACCAAATGATATTGTTGAAATAATCTCTGGGCCATTTAAGAGGGAAAAGGCAAAAGTAATAAGGATAGATAAACAAAAAGAAGAAGTAATTGTTGAACTTCTCGAAGCTGCTGTTCCAATCCCTGTAACTTTAAAGCTCGACTCTGTTAAGGTTATAAGGAGAGAGGAGGAGGAAGAAACAGAAGAGGAAAAGAAAGAGGAATAAAATGGGGAAAAAAGAAAAAATCGAAACGCTTGTTGAAGGAGGAAAAGCAACAGCTGCCCCACCAATCGGAAGTACTCTCGGGCCATTGGGTGTTAATGTTGGTGAGGTTGTGGCAGAAATAAACAAAAAGACAGAAGCATTTAAGGGGATGAAGGTTCCAGTGAAAATTATTGTTGATACCGAAGACAAATCATTTGAGGTAGAGGTTGGAACTCCTCCAATTTCACAATTAATAAAAAAGGAATTAGGTATTGAAAAGGGATCCGGTGAACCAAACAAACTGAAAGTAGGAAATTTGGCAATTGAACAAATAATTAAAATCGCAAAAATGAAAATTGGTTCCATGCTTGTTAACTCATTAAAAAATGCTGTAAAATGTGTTGTCGGAAGTTGTGTGTCTATGGGTGTATTAGTTGAAAGTAAAGAGCCGAAGATTGTTTTGAAGGAAATAGACGAAGGAGTTTATGATAAAGAAATAAATAACGAGATCACTGAAGCAAAACCTGAAAAAATAGAAAAATTAAAGAATGATCTTTCACTAATACAGGAAAAGTATAAAAAAGAAATAGAAAAAGTAGAGGAGAAGAAACCAGAAGAAGAAAAGAAAGAAGAGGAGAAGAAGGAGGAAGAAACAAAAAAAGAAAAAGAATGAGATGGGGCTGTAAGATAGCCTGGTCTAGTCTCTCGGATTTGGGATCCGAAAACCCCGGTTCAAATGCCTTTGGCTGAAAGTCCGGGCAGCCCCATCGAAGAAAAAAATTTATAAATAAAAAAATAAAAATGGGAACAAAGAAGGTTAAATCAGCTGGTAGATTTGGAGCAAGGTATGGAAAGACAATAAGGGGAAAAGTCGCAGCAATCGAAGCTGTACAAAGACGAAAACATAAATGCCCCTATTGTGAAAGGCTTACAGTAAGAAGGGTTGCTGCAGGAATATGGGAATGTAAAAAATGTCATGCTAAATTTACTGGAAAAGCATACAGACCTTAAAAATGCCATTATACAAATGCTTTAATTGCGGAAAAGAAGTAAAAAAGGAGTATGTAAAAAGAAAGGTGAGATGCCCATACTGCGGCGGTAGAATCATATATAAACCGAGAACTGTTGAAACGATAGTAAAGGCTGAATAAAATGGAAATACCAAAACATGTAGAAGAAAAAATTGTACAGCTACAATTGATAGAGCAAGCATTACAAAACATAACACTACAAAAACAAACATTTCAGACGCAATTGTTGGAAATCGAATCGGCAATGAAAGAACTTGAAAAAACTGAGGGACCTGTCTATAAAATTGTCGGCGGAATAATGGTTCTATCGAATAAAGATGAGCTAAAAAAAGAGCTTCAGTCAAGAAAAGAAATTATAGAGTTAAGAATAAAAAATTTAAAAAAGCAAGAGGGCACAACAAAAGAAAGAGCTGAAAGATTACAAGCTGAGGTAACAAAAGAGCTTGAGCCGAAAAAATGAAAAAAGGTGATGATTTAATCGAGCTCATAGATTTACTTGCGCAAATTATGGAAGATGAGGGCGTACCTAGAAATATAAAAGAGAAGATTAAAAAAGCTATTGAGGCTTTAGAGGATAGAAGCAAGGACATAAAAATAAAAATAAATAGGGCATTGCAGGAACTTGACGAAATTTCAGACGACCCAAGCCTTCCATCATACATAAGACCGCAACTTTGGAATATAGCTAGTTCGCTGGAAAGCTTATAGAAAGTTTTATATATGCTTAAACAATTCCAAAATTAGAAGGGGGAAAATAAAAATGAAGAAGATTTTAAAAAAGATCAAAAGTAAAATTGTCAAAAATGAAGACTTTGATTACCCTAATGAATTTGGTGAAGATTACTTAGAACTTGAAGAATTTAGTAGAATCACAGAAGACAAAGAAAAGATTGTTGTTAGGCCATATGTTCTAAAGGATTTCGAAGATATAAAGCCTGTCATAGACTCATTAAGGGAAGGGAATACAATTGTTCTTTTGGATGTTGCTCCTCTAAGAGACAGGGATATAATTGAGCTTAAAAGAGCAATAAACAAACTGAAGAAAACATGTGAGGCAATTAATGGGGATATTGCCGGCTTGGGTGAAAATTTAGTAATTGCCACACCATCATTTGCATACGTTTATAGGCAACAACCGCAAACTGAAGAGAAAAAAGAAACAAGTGAGGAAAGTTTTTAATTTTTGAGTAAAAAACTTTAAATAATTTTCTTCTTTAGATTATTTCATGGCTGAATTAAAGAACCAAGTATGCCCTCTTTGTCATAAAAAAACTTTAACTTTAACTGAAGAATTGGTTGATATTCCTTATTTTGGAAAAACTTACATATTTTCTATGAAATGTTCAAACTGCAAATTTTTTAAAAGTGACGTTGAGGCTGCAGAAAGAAAAGAGCCATGCAAAATCGTCTTTACTATAGAGGGTGCAGAAGATTTGAAAATCAGGGTTGTTAAAAGTTCTGAAGCAACTATTAAAATACCCCAACTAAGGATGAGTGTTACTCCTGGTCCAGCTTCTATTGGTTATGTGTCGAATATAGAAGGAGTTCTCGAGAGATTTTCAGAGATATTGAAAATGGAATTGGATTCCGAAGATAAAGAAGTAAGGAAAAGGGCAAAGCAACTTCTAAAAAAAATAAGAAAAGTTAAATGGGGTGATATGAAACTTAAAATAATAATCGAAGATCCTAGTGGAAATTCTGCAATAATTTCACCTAAGGCTTCTGTTTCTAAACTTAAAATATCCAAAAAATAGAAAATTTATTTAATAACCATGTATTTCGTTTGCAGGATGGAAATTTATGCACATAGAGGAGCAATAACCTTTGCACCTGAGAATACATTAAAGGCTGTAAAAAAGGCGATTGAGCTGGGTGTAGATGGTGTTGAAATAGATGTAAGGTTAACAAAAGACAAGGAGCTTGTTGTTATACACGATAAAAAAGTTGATAGGACAACAAACGGAAAAGGCCATGTGCATTCTTTTACGTTGGAAGAGATTAAAGAACTGGAAATTAAAGGTGGAGAAAAAATCCCAACTTTAGAGGAGGTTCTGAAGGAAACAAAAATGAAGTGCAAATTGAATATAGAACTAAAAATATCTGGTGCAGAGGAAAAAGCAATTGAACTTATAGAAAAATACGAAATGAAAAACTATGTTGTTATCTCTTCTTATAAGCATAACGTTGTTAAGAGAATAAAGGAAATCGATAAAGGCATAGAAGCTGCTTTGCTTGTTATTGGAAGGAAAGGAAAAAATTATGTACCTTTGGTTAAAAAATTCAAAGCAAACGGAATACATATTCTATTGAATAAGGTAACAAAGGAGATGGTAGAAAAATTGCATCAGGAAGGTTATTTCATAAGGGTTTATTCTCTATCAATGAAAAAAAAGCAAGATAAGAAATGTGCAGATAATTTAAGAAGTATTGGTGTTGACGGTTTGATAACATTTTATCCAGAAATATTAAAATGAAAATAATTTTTTTTGATGCGGAATGTGAAGTCGATATTAATTTTTTAAAAAAATTTAGTTCCAACATTAGAGTCGGTCTTGTTTCTACAATACAATTTTCAAAATATCTCGATAAGGCAAAGAAGATAATTAAAAATTCGATCATTGGAGGGGAGATTATCGGTTGCAATCTGGAAAATGCTATAAAAATTAAAGATGATGTTGACGCTTTTCTGTATATTGGAACTGGAAAATTTCATCCAATACAAATCTCTCTAGCTACAGAAAAAGATGTTTATATTGCCAATCCGGTAACAAAAGTCATAGAAAAATTGAACAAAAGAATTGTAGAGAAAAGGAAAAGGGCAATAAAGGGAGCCTATCTTAAATTTTTATCTTCAAAAAAAATCGGGATGCTTGTTTCAACAAAAATTGGGCAAAAAGATTTAAAAGGTGCTCTCGATTTTAAAAAAAGTTTGAAAGACAAAGAAACTTTTATTTTTCTATTTGATACACTAAGGTTTGAGGAGCTTGAAAACTTTAGAGAAATTGAGGTTTGGGTTAATACTGCATGCCCAACAATTGCCTACGAGGATTTTGAAAAGTTTGGAAAGCCGATAATTAACTTAAAAGACTTAAAAAAATTCATAAATAATCTTTAATAGATTTTTGTGCATTTATCTCTTTTAGCAATTTGCTCCTCTTAAGGAATTTTTCGATGGGGATCTTAAGCCTTTCATTCACATCCCTCTTTAGATCTTCAAAACTTTCAAATTCTTTTGGTTTTTTATTAAATACGTTTCTTGATAGCTCCCTAAGTATTCCAACACCGCAAGGTGCATAGTATTCTTCTCTTGCTTCCCTAAGAACGAGAACAGAAGCTTGCCTTTTAATTTTTTTCAAATATTCTACAACTGCCAACCTATTGCTGTAGTATGCACCAGTAACATTTGAAGCGTATGTTTTTCTCCCAAAGAAATTTTCATAATCCTCCATAAAAAATGTAGCGATTCCTGGATTCCAACAGCTTCCAGGTATTTTTGCTTCTATGACTTCAAAACTCCATTGCCTCGGGAACATTATTATTTCATAATGATTCCCAACGTAATCTCCATAAAAAACAAGGTATTTATCAACCCATTCATAACTCCTAACATCCTCCAAAATTTTTTTAGAAATAGTATCGTCAACACATGTTATACTCCATCTTGTTGGAACAAATTTTCTATGAAATTTCAGACCCAAAAGTCCGGCAGATAATATCCTTGTGATTTGAGTGATTGTGAAATTGGATTTATACAATTCCATAATAGCATCGGAAGCCTTTAACGAATCATCCGAAACAACATAGTCAACCTTTCTATGAATTTTTGGGTTTTCCTGCGGAACAATTTTTTTTAGTGGCGCGGGATTTCCAATTGGTGGTGCATGCAAATCCAATGATATTTGTAATTTGGGTTTTTTCTTTAAAAAAAGTTCAACATCGCATTCTTTATTTGCCATAGATACTTCCTGCATTGTTTCAATGACCCTTCCCTTGAAATTTTTTATACCAATTTTGATTCTTGAATAAATCATTGCGCCCCTATTTTGAAGTATATCTTCAATTGAAAAATTCATTTTAAACCATTCTTCAGGCCCTGAGAGTTCACACAATTTTCTTTCTTCCCTTGGTGGTGCAAGAATACCTGCATAAACATTTGGGTAACCAGTATGACCAACAAAAAAATCGGGTGGGGATGTTCCAAGAAAATTTAATTTTATTTTTTTTGGAGCATACTTTCTAATTTTTGCCATTATTGGACAAAATTTCCTTCCACACAATGCAGGATTTTTTCCTTTGCATCTCAAACAAATTGGTTCCATAATAAGAAAAAAGAATAGGTTATTTATAAATTATTTAAAAAAATCTTCCAAAAATTTTTCAATGTTATTAATTTCTCTCGATTCCTTTCCATAATTGCTTGCATCGATTTTCTCTTCAAAAATACCGTCAGCTATTCTTTCCCCATTTTTGTTTTCTTTATCTATCTTAACTAAATCTATATATCCGTCAAAATTTTTATCAATAGCAACAGCATTCAAAGTATTTTTTCCGTACTCCCACAATCTCCCAATTATTAGATCACTTTCTTTGTCTCCGTTTCTGTCAACAAAATAAATCTTTGCAACATAGTCGTATTTTCCATCATTATTATAATCCCCAAATGTAAATCTTGGTATCGGCAATTTCAATTTAAAATTCAAAATTTTTAGTTCCCTTTTTACTATGTCTCCCTTAAATACTTTTTTCTCAACGCATCCAGAACCAAATAAAGCTGCAACACCCACAATAATTGATAATTTGCTTTTTTTCATTTTCAGTGGAAAAGATAAGAGTGGTATAAAAATTTTTTGAAAATTTAATTAAAACGATAGCTTAATATACTTCATTTTATTCCTAATTATCATGACTAAAAAACTAATAGATGTTGAAGAGGAAAAAAGGCTTCTTGAAAAGTTAATCAACTATTATGAGAAGCTTTACCCAGGTGTCAAATTTAGTGTTGAAAAAAAAGTATTTACGCCTGAAGAAATTGGAGAAATTCTCTATACATTTGCTGGAGCAGAATCGGAAGCTACATTTGAAGAGGAAACAAAATTAATAATGGAGGAACTAAAAAGGGGTTACAATACGCCAGTAATACTTTTAAAGAAAGGCAACGAATACATAATACTTGATGGGCACAGAAGGCTAAAAGTTGCATGGGAAAATTCATTAAACTGGCCTGCTTTCATTATTGTTCCGGACAAGGAGCTATCTTTTGGGATAGAAAAGATGATAATCGGAAAAATAAAGACCCTCTGGTTTAAAAAATTGTAAAATGTTCACACTAAGAGAATTAATTTATTTAGTAATTCTCATTGGAGCTGTTGGTTATGTTTTTTCTGGTTTTATAAGAGCACCGAGACCATATTATGAATATTTTTACAGAAGGCGCTTCTTTGATTTGGAAGATTTTAAGTTTGCATGTATTGTCACAGCTCCTGCAATTTTATTTCACGAACTCGCTCATAAGTTTGTTGCCATGTCGTTTGGAATTCCTGCCTATTTTGAAATTTACTGGACAGGAATTTTCATAGCAGTATTCCTTAAATTAATAAGGTCTCCGATTTTAATTGTTGCCCCAGGTTATGTTGTTCTTCCATTCGTGTCAAGCCATTTTCAAGATATGTTAATCTCGATTGCTGGGCCATTAACTAATCTGCTTCTTTATTTCATCAGCTCTATGTTATTGAAGTATAAGAAAAACTTAAAAAGAAATGTTGCAATAGGTTTAGCCTTAAGCAAAAAAATAAACTTAATTTTATTTATATTCAATATGCTGCCAATACCACCATTAGACGGCTATCATGTCTTTTATGACTTATTTAAAATTATTTTTTGATTTCTATTCCCATCTCTTTAAGTTCTTCCTCTAGATTCTTTATCATAGCCTTTAAGTTACTTATTGTTCTCTTATTGTCTTGTTGCTTTAATAGCTCTCCACATTCTGGACATTTAAAATTGTGCTCCATTGCTGTTTCTAATTTTAATCTTGTACATGCATTCGGACAAACAAAGAATATGTTCTCTTCCTCGCTTTTCAATCTATTTTTAAACTCCTCCAATTTTTGAATTTTGTATCTTACAATGATTTCTCTTAAATTGTCAGGAACAAGAGTCCAATAGTAAATGTACCATCCCTTCTTTTTATCCTTCTTCCTTGTAAAATCAACCAGGTTATATTTGTGCAGTCTGTAAAGCATGTTCCTTATCTGATTTACACTCAAATTTAAATCTTCAGCCAATTTGAATTCGCTCACATTCTTTTTATCCTTTAATAGAGAAACAAGCGGGACAACATCTTCTCCAACCAAATGTGATATGACATCATCAATGGTAGAAGCTTTTAGTTTGATTTTCGGTTTTTTTACTTTGGTTTTCTTCTTTTTAATTTTTGACTTTTTTTCTTTTTTAGTTTTCTTAATCTTTGGCTTTTTTGCTTTAATCCTCTTTGGCTTTTTAATCTTTTTAACTTCCCTCTTTTTTGGCTTCTTAGTAATTTTTTTCTTCTTGGTTGCTTTTTTCTTTATTTCTTTTTTTGTTTTCTTTTTTTGTTTTCTCGGTTTTTTGCTTATTTTTTCTTCTTTTTTCCCTTTAAATTTCTTCAGAATTTTTCTAAGCATGAAATATTATGAATTTACAGAATATAAAAAATTTTTGGTGCTCATCTTATTTTATTTACAAAATCCACTATCCTCTTACACCCTTCAATAACTTCATTATGAGATATGCCATAAGCAATTCTGAAATTTTCTTTTATCCCAAAGTCGCCTCCGGGTAAGGTAGCAACCCTTCCTTCCTCCAACAGCAAGGAGCAAAAATCTTCAGCATTTTTAATTAGTTTGTTTTTGTACTTCTTTCCAAAGAAACAAGAAATGTTTGGGAATATGTAGTATGCACCTTCTGGTTTTACGCATTTCATTCCATCAAGTTTACTTAAACATTTATAGATGTACTCGCCATTTTTTTTGTATAGTTTTGCCCATTTTTTCACATAACTATCGTTTATTTTAGAGAAAGCTTTTGCGCATGCCATTTGAGATATAATTGGAGCACAAGATGTAGTATTGCTTATTATTTTTTCCAAAGCACTTACTACTTCTTTATCTTTCGATGCTGCAAAGCCAAGTCTCCATCCCCCAATAGCGTAACTTTTGGATGCTCCACCCGTAACAATTGCCAATTTTTCGATTTCTTCATTTAGGGAAGCGATGCTAACATGTTTCCCATAATAAGTAAATTCAGAATATATTTCGTCTGATATTATATAAATCCTGTTGTCAACAATAACCTCTGCTATTTTCTCCAGTTCTTTCTTCTTGTAAACTATTCCAGCTGGATTGTTAGGAGAGTTTAATATAAACATTCTTGTTTTTTTTGTTATTGTTTTATCCAACTCATCAGGGTCTATTTTAAAATTGCTTTCTTCATTAGTCTTCAATATCTTTATTTTCAACTGAGCTAACTTTGCTTGATCATAGTAAGAAAGCCAATATGGTGCTTGCAATATTATTTCGTCTCCAGGATCTGCAAGCGCAAGCATCAAGGAAAATATAATGTGTTTTGAACCGGCATCAACAATTATATCATTTTTTCCGTATCTTAAATTGTACTTTGTTAAATATTTTGCAATTGCATCTCTTAGTGTATCGGCTCCTTCAACACGGGTGTATCTTCTTTTATCATTTTTTATCGCTTTTATTGCCTCATCCTTTATTATCTTATGAATTTTAAAATGTGATTCCCCCAATCCAAAGTTAATCACATCTATTCCTTTTTTCCTCAATTCGTTTACTTTCTTGTTTATTACAAACGTAGAAGAAGAGGTTATTTTCTTTGAGCGTATCGATTCCATTCTATCGGCCCAGAGTATTGGTAAAGTCTTCTACTATTTAAAATTATTTATTTTTTAACATTATTTACTTTTTTCTAACTAGAAAGATTTATATTTTCGATTAATTTCTGAACACATATGAAAAAGAAAGAAAAAAAGATCGCTATCAAAGTCATAGTTTCCATTTTAATTTTCGCAATCGCTATTTTCCTATCATACGAATTTGGGCTCTTTAAGAAAAGGTGCAAAGATGACAAATGTTTCAGTGAAGCTGTGATCAAATGCAAAATGGCAAAATATCACAAATTGAGAGATTTCAATTATTATACATATGAAATAAAGGGAAAAAGGGGTGGGAAATGTGTAATAAAAATAACGCTGGATAAAATGGCTGAAGGAACATCGATAAAGGAAAAAATGCTTTTCGAGGGGAAATCTATGGTGTGCAGAGTACCACCCGAAAATTTAAATGCTACGACAATAGAGAATATAGAAAACTTTCTCGAATATTGTACTGGTCCATTAAAAGAATCCATATATAAAGTGATTATTGAGAAGCTTTACGGATTAATCCTTCACAATATAGGAGATGTCGTAGTAGAAATGCGCGATTTATTAAAAACTAAATAACTACTTTTTCCATGCGTTATTAAACATTTTAACCAATGTCTGGGCAAACTGCGGGGCTGTAACCCATGCACCGCTGTCGTATGCTGCATGGATTTCTTTATCGTCCGAAATTGTAAACAAAACTTCCTTCTCATCAACTACACAGAATCTACCTTTCAAGCCAACTGGTTTTATTTCTGCGAATTTTGAAATTTCCTTTGCAAAACTGGGAACTTCTTTTGAACAAATACCTATTTTAATTTTAACATTTTTTCTTTTCAACTCTTTAAAAATATCTTTAAACAAACTCATTTTTCTTTTCAACCCGTCCCTTGTCGTCACGATTAAAACAGATTTTTTTGCTTTTTTAATCACAGAAAGATAATGTTCATACAAATTAGTTCTTCCCTTAAGATTGGCATGTGATTCCATTGGATTAAGGTATTCAGTTCCTTTTCTATAAAGTTCTTCTAGTTCTTCAACAAGTTTACTTTTTTTCAAGTCTTCCAATTCTTTCAATTTTTTTCCCAGCCTTTTTTTCAAGACCAAAGTAACATTTTTGATTACTTGACTCGGATCTATTGCAACATAATTCAATGGTTTCCCAGAATTTGCTTTGATAAAACCATTTTCCTCAAGGCTTTTCAAAATATCATATGCTCTCGACCTAGGAACATCGCCAATCTTACTTAATTCACCTGGAGAAGAAGAGCCTTTGCTTAGTAGTGTAACCCAAAGCTTTGCTTGATATAAGTTTAAGCCGAAAATGTTTTTGATTTCATTCAAAAATTTTTCTTCGACAATCATAAACATCACCTTTTCTTTGGGAAAAAATTTTCCATTTATAAATTTTCTGTTTTTTAAGGCAATAAGACTGCTGCAGCAACAACTGACGTCCATAATCCGTTTTTGTCACCTATTGCAGATTGGGTTATGCTCCTTGTTTTAAGAATTTTTCCGCTAGCTTTATAGACCTCTTCCCTTTCATCATATGCTGTGTTTGGATCGAATTCTATGCCTAATGTTGAAGCCAGCATACTGGCTGCAAGATCCTCTGCATAATCTCCTGCTTTTTGCTCAGTTTCGCCAAAGCTGTGATGTTCGCTTAAGTAACCATGATTCCTTGGATCGGATGGAACTGCACAACCTATCGATGCTGCAATCAATCTATTCGGCTCGTTTGTTTGATTCATTGCCATAACACAAAAAACAATCTGCCCTGGTTTCAGTAATTTCAATCCTTCTTCTCTTGAAATGATTTTACAGCCGGGTGGGAGGATACTGGAAACAGGGACAATGTTAAATCCGGCAATTCCAGCGTTTCTTAAAGCAAGCTCAAAGGATTCTAGCTTTTCTCTATGTTTCCCCACACCTTTTGTAAAGAAAACCTTTGTTGGTACAAACATGGAAAAAAACTAAATTCCATCATTTATAAAAATTTTGGTATTCAAGTAGCTATTTTTTAATAAGTTTTATAAAAAAGTTTTGGGATAAAATTATTTATGGAAGATATAGAAGAGAACATTTTAAAAAAACAAGAGAAAGTACTAAAAAGGCTAAAGAAATTTACAAAACATAAAGCTGTTAGAATAACCGATAGAGGAAACTCTGCAATATTTGCCGCCCTACTTATCGCAAAAAGATTAAATCCGAAACAAAATTTAATAATCCCTGATCAAGGTGGTTGGATTTCTTTTAGAAAGTATCCTCAATTTTTTAATTTTCAAATAAAGGAGGTTAAAACTAATTATGGGATAATTGATCTTGGGGAATTAGAAAAATTGGCTAGTGAAGCTTCAGCAATTATTTTTACTTCGTTTGCTGGATATTTTGCAGAACAACCCTTAAAAAAAATATCCAAAATATGCAAAAAAAATGGTTGCCTTGTTATTGAAGATGCATCAGGCGCAATTGGTGATAAAAAATTATGCAATGGAAAATACTCAGACATCATAGTAGGAAGTTTTGGAGATTGGAAACCTATTAATCTTGGCTATGGAGGGTTTATTTCAGCCAAAGATAAAGAGTATTTTGAATATGCAAAAGAAGCATTTTCAATGATAAAGGTACATAAAAATTTCTACAAAGAAATCTTACCGCTTTTGAAAAGAAAGAGATTGATAAACATGATTAAATTTGCTGAATTTGTAAAGAAGGAATTGAGCAATTTTGGATTTGAAATAATACACAAAAACAAGAGAGGAATTAACGTAGTAACAAAATTCGATCCTGATGTTATAATGTATTGCAGAAAAAAGAATTATCCTTACATGTTGTGTCCAAATTATATTAGGGTTAATGCGAAGGCAATTTCTATAGAGTTGAAGAAGGTGGTAAAATGAATTTCCTAAAGAAAATATATGAAGGAAAATTTGACGAAGAAGTGCATAACAGATTCATAAGATATGGTAGAGGAAAATTTGAAAGGTTATATTTCAGCATAGAAAGATCTGGTGAGAAATTGAAGATTAAAACGAGTTTCGACTTTGCCAACTCACTTTTTGGGATTATTGCTGAAAATATTAAAGAGGCAGCAGATGTTAAAGGGAAAATAGTTGCTGCAAGAGATTTCAAAAACGAATTAAATTTTGAGATTAAAAATTATTCAAAGAGAGGAAGGATTTATACTGCAGAAATAGAAGGAACCTTAAATCCGCAGACGTTAAAAACAATTTATGAAAAATTCAAATATAATTTCATACTCCTAAATGTGAGATCCAAGGATTTTAGATTAACAACTAAACAGAACATTCCCAAACCTGGAGGAAAAATACAAGAGGATTTTTGTTCTGCAGTTTTGCCAAGCAATTTAATTGACGAATTTGCATTTGATTTTGATCCAAATTTCAAAACTGCAAAAATTAAACACGAAATAATTATTGAAGAAATAGAAATTCCAAAAGAGTATGAAAATAATCCTGAAAAAGCAAGAATTCATGCTATAAGAAAGGGAAAATTAATTAGAATTGCAAATGTTGATTGTAAAGAATACAGAAAAGAAATGAAGTTAGTTGCTTGATTTCCTAATTTATAGAAAATTTAAAAAAAGAAACTTTTATAAATAATTTAATTAACATTCTGAAAAAAGCAAATGGGAAGCGAATGTTTCCCATTTAATAGGTAATTTTCTGAAATGGCGAAAACACATCACCCAAGGAGAGGGAGCTTACAATATTGGCCAAGGAAAAAGGCAAGGAAAATAAGGCCAAGGATAAATAGTTGGAAGGCTGTTGAAGAAGTTAAGCTTTTAGGCTTTTTAGGATATAAAGCAGGGATGTCTCATGTTATAGTGAAGGAAAAGAGAGGGAGGAAGGAAGAAGAAATTTTTTATCCTGTAACAATACTTGAATGCCCACCATTGAAACCGTTAGCGATAAGGTTCTATAAAAAAACAGAAAATGGGTTAATGGTTATCAAAGATGTTTATGCTGAAAAATTTGATAAAGAACTCTCAAGAAAATTTAAGCCTCCAAAGAAAAAAGTTGAAATCCCTAAAATGGAAGAATTTGACGATTTAAGATTGATTGTTTACACCCGACCTAAAAATACCTCAATTGGAAAGAAAAAACCTGATATAATAGAGCTTGGGATTGGAGGGAAAAGCAAAGAAGAAAAACTTGAATTTGCAAAAAATCTTTTAGGTAAGGAAGAAATTAAAGTTTCTGAAATATTCAAACAAGGCCAGTTTGTTGACGTCCATGGTGTAACAAAAGGAAAAGGTTTTCAGGGAACAGTAAAAAGATATGGAGTTGCAGTAAAACAACATAAATCTGAAAAGACAAAGAGGGGAATTGGCACACTAGGCCCATGGACTCCAAAAAGGGTTCTCTATTCAGTACCGCAGCCTGGAAAAATGGGATTTCATTTAAGAACAGAATTTAATAAGTTCATAATCAAAATTGGGGACAAGGTTGAAGAAATTAACCCAAAAGGTGGACTTGTAAATTATGGATTCATAAAAAATGAATACGTCATAATAAAGGGCTCTATCCCAGGATCTAAGAAAAGACCAGTAGTATTAACAGAAGCTCAAAGACCTCCGAAAAAAATCCCCCAAATCACCGAAATAATCCATATAAGTCAAAAATCGCAACAATGAAAAAGGTTCCTCTGTTAAACATAGAAGGAAAAAAGGTAGGAGATGTTGAATTGCCAGAGCATTTTGAAGCAGAATACAGACCAGACTTAATTAAGAGAGCTGTTCTAGCTATTCAGAATAATAGGAGACAACCTTACGGAGCTATGCCTAATGCTGGAAAAAGAGCATCTTCAAGATTGTCTAAGAGGAGAAGAAGCTACAGAACATGTTACGGAAGAGGCATCTCAAGAACGCCAAGAAAAATACTTTCAAGAAGAGGGCTAAATTTTATCTTTGTCGGTGCTGTTGCTCCAAATACTGTTGGAGGTAGAAGAGCACATCCTCCAAAGGCAGAAAAAATTTGGGACCAAAAAATAAACAAGAAAGAAAGGAAAAAAGCAATCTTATCAGCGATAGCAGCAACTGCAATCAAGGAAGTAGTTAAAAAAAGAGGGCATAAAGTAGAATGCGAATTACCTATAATTATCGAATCTGAGTTTGAAAATATTAAAAAGACGAAGAATGTTAAGGATATACTCATTAAATTGGGTTTAGAAAAAGAACTTGAAAGAATCTCAAAGAAAAAAGTAAGAGCTGGAAAAGGAAAAATGAGGGGAAGAAGGTACAAAAAGAAAAAAGGCCCGTTGATTGTTGTCTCGGATAAATGCAATTTAATGAAGGCTGCATCAAACATACCAGGAATAGATGTTGTTAATGTTAGATTGCTCAATGCAGAATTACTTGCCCCTGGTTGTATGGCTGGAAGATTAACAATATGGACTGACAAAGCAATTAAAGCTCTAGAAAAAGAAAAGTTGTTCCTTGAAAAATGAAAGATCCATACAAAGTATTAAAGTATCCCTTGGCAACCGAGAAAGCTGTTAGGCTCATGAATTCGGAAAATAAATTAGTTTTTATTGTGAATAGGAAGGCTACAAAAACAGATATTAAAAATGCAATTGAAAAGTTATTTAATGTCAAAGTTAAAAAAGTAAATACCTTAATCCTGCCGAACAATAAGAAAAAAGCTTATATTAAACTCGCTCCTGAATTTTCAGCTGAAGACATAGCAACACAACTTGGTTTGATATAAAATGGGAAAAAGAATAATAACTCAAAGAAGAGGGAAAGGTTCGCCAACATATAGAGCACCCAGCCATAGGTATAAAGGGAAAATATGTTATAGGAAATATGACGAAAGAGAGAAAAATGGAGTTTTATATGGAAAAATCAAAGATATATTTCATTGTCCCGGTCATTCTTCACCATTGATGAAAGTAATGTTCGAAAATAAGGAAGAAATTGTACTTTCAGCTCCGGAAAATGTTAAAGTTGGCGATCTCGTTGCTTCAGGCGCTAATGCTGAAGTAAGCCCAGGGAATATTTTGCCATTAAAATCCATACCGGAAGGAACAGCAATCTACAATATTGAAAAATTCCCGGGCGATGGCGGAAAGTTTGTTAGGACTGCTGGTACATTTGCAAAAATAATCTCAAAAATGGGAAATGAAGTGTCTGTTTTACTTCCGTCGAAAAAAATTAAAGTATTCAATGAAAATTGCAGGGCAACAATAGGAACAATAGCTGGTGGTGGAAAAAAAGAAAAGCCATTAGTAAAGGCTGGAAAGAAGTATCACAAAATGAAAGCAAGAAATAAACTCTATCCAAGAACATCTGGTGTTGCTATGAACGCTGTTGATCATCCATTTGGTTGTGGTAGGGGAAGGCATGTTGGTAAACCAAAAACAGTTTCAAGGTTTGCACCGCCTGGAAGAAAGGTCGGTCTTATTGCTCCTAAAAGGACAGGAAGGAGGAAGTAAAAATGGCTAAAAAATTCACGTACAGAGGGAAAACCTTGGAAGAACTTCAAAAGATGGGATTAAAAGAATTTGCTATGCTTCTTCCTGCGAGACAAAAAAGGAGTATATTGAGGGGGTTTACAGAGCTGCAAAAAAAGCTTCTTGAAAAAATCAAAAAGGCTAAAGAAGGGAAATACAAAAAACCAATTAAAACTCATTGTAGGGATATGATAATACTGCCAGAAATGGTTGGATTAACAATACATGTACATATGGGAAAGAGTTTTGTTCCGGTTAATATAAAAGAAGAGATGATAGGGCATTATCTTGGAGAATTTGCAATGACGAGACAACCTGTTAAACATTCGGCACCTGGAATAGGAGCAACAAGATCAAGTGCTGCATTATCGGTTAAGTAAAAATGGCATACGCTATTGTTAATGGAAAAAATATACCAATTTCAAGAAAGCACGCAATAGAAATTGGAGACCATATTAGAGGAAAAAGTCTTGTTAAAGCCAAAGAAATATTAAACAAAGTAATCTCAAAAAAACTTGCCATCCCATTCAAAAGGTTTAAAAGAGACATAGGACACAAAAGAGGAATGGCAGCTGGAAGATATCCAGTAAAGGCATCGAAAGAGATATTGAAACTTTTGAACTCTGCAGAAGCAAATGCATTGTACAAGGGACTTAAATCTGAAGATCTATTCATAGAAGAATTTATAGCAAACAAAGGGAGTACTGTATGGAGGTATGGAAGAAATTTAAGAAGAAAAGCGAAAAGAACTCATATTAAGATTAAACTCTCAGAAAGAAAGAAGGAGGGTAAGAAATGATAGAGAAAAATTTTGTTTCACAGAAATTGAAAGAACTTGAAATCCAGAACTTTCTTGCAGAGGAGATAGGAAAATCCAAATATAGTTATTGCGAGATAAAGAAAACACCATTGGGGGATAAAATAATAATCCATACATCAAAGCCTGGGCTTGTTGTTGGAAAAAAGGGAGAGAATATAAGACACTTAACAAAGGTGCTAAAGGAAAAATTCAAAATGGACAATCCACAAATTGAAGTTGCAGAAATAGAAAAACCAGAGTTAGATGCTCAAACAATGGCCGAATTGATAGTAACAACTTTTGAAAGGTATGGGCCCAAGAGATTTAAATCAATAGGTTATAAAGCACTCCAAAGAATAATGGACGCTGGTGCAAGAGGCGCAGAAATAATAATAAGCGGAAGGGGTGTCCCAAGTAGCAGGGCAAAAAGCTGGAGATTTTATGCTGGCTATTTGAAAAAATGTGGAGAGGAAGCCGTAACACAAATTAAAAAAGGATTTTGTGTGGCAAACCTAAAATCAGGCTCGATTGGTGTTAAAGTTAGAATTATGACTCCTGATGTGGAGTTACCAGATACGATTAAAATTAAAAAGGAAATAAAAGTCGAGCCTTCCGAAGAAGAAAAGGAAGGGAAGAAAAATGCCTAAATTAAAAAAATACGAACTGAAAAATATGAATGTTGCACAATTAAAAGAGAAGGAAAACGAGCTGAGGAAAGAGTTAATGAAGATAAATTCGCAAATAAAAATGGGTGTGATGCCTAAAAATCCTGGAAATGTAAGAACAATTAAAAAAACTATCGCCTTCATAAAAATGCTAATCCATCAAAAAAAGAAAAGCAAGGAGGTAAGCGAGGAAAAGAAATGAGTGAAATATGCCCTAAATGTGGTTTGCCTAAAGAGCTTTGTGTTTGTGAAACAATAGCAAAAGAAGCACAGAAAATAAAAATAAAATTAGAGAAGAGAAAATTTGGCAAACAAATTACAGTAATCGAGGGAATAGACGATAAAAGCATAAATATTAAAGACTTAGCAAAGAAGTTAAAATCAAAATTTGCATGTGGGGGAACAGTAAAAAATAATACAATAGAGTTGCAAGGAAACCATTTATCAAAAGTTAAAAAATATCTTGCTGAACTAGGATTTTCAGAAGAGATGATAGAAATAAAAGGATAATGCCAATAACCCCAAGGAATATAACAAAACATGAACTAATAGGGCTAGAAATTGAAGTAGTTGAAGCGAAGAATAAGTTGCTCATTGGGATAAAGGGAAAAATAATCGATGAAAGGAAAAATATATTAATTATTGAAAATAGTGAAGGAAAAATAAAAAAACTAATAAAGGAACAGATAAAATTTAAAACGAAAATTGGGGGAAAAACAATAATCGTTGATGGAAAGGCCATTGTTGGAAGGCCTGAGGAGAGGATAAAAAAATGAAAAAGAAAAGTAAGAACATTGGAATTAATGTCCCTTTTCCTAGAAAGAAGTGTAGCGGGGATAAGCACTGCCCGTTTCATGGAGAAAATATTCCGAGAGGAAGGGTTTTTGAAGGAAAGGTAATAAGGGACAGTATGCATAGAACTGTAGTCGTTGAGTGGCCAAGAATAGTTTATGTTCCTAAATATGAAAGATACTTAAAAAAGAGAACAAGGGTCAAGGCCCACAATCCAGAATGTATAGACGCAAAAGTAGGAGATACTGTAATAATTGCGGAATGCAGGCCTATAAGCAAAACTAAAAATTTTGTTGTGATTTATAAGAAAAAATGAAAGCCGTTAAAGCTAAAATAACTCGTGGACTACCAATAGGAGCACTTGTGGAAACTTGTGATAATTCGGGTGCTAAAGTAGTCAGAATTATAAGTGTTAAAGGCTATAAAACAACAAGGGGGAGGCTTGCTGCAGCAGGTGTTGGTGACCTTGTAACTGTTTCTGTTGTCAGTGGAAAACCAGAAATGAAAAAACAGGTTATGCTTGCTGTTGTAGTAAGGCAAAAACAAGAATACAGGAGGCTTGATGGAACAAGAATCAAATTTGAGGATAATGCTGTTGTTGTATTGAGGGATGAGAAGGGAACACCAAAAGGAACAATACTTAAAGGCCCAATTGCTAAAGAGGCTGCTGAAAGATGGCCTGGAATTGCTAAATTGGCTCCAATAATTGTGTAAAATGGCAAAAAAATTTTCAACAAAATGGAAGAGTAGTAAACAACCGAAAAAACAGAGGAAATATAGATATAATGCTCCTTTACATATAAAACAAAAATTCATCTCGGCCCATCTTTCAAAAGAATTAAGAGAAAAGTACAAAACAAGAGCTCTGCAATTAAGGAAGGGCGATACTGTAAAAATTATGGTTGGACAATTTAAAGGAAAAACTGGAAAGGTTAAGAAAGTAGATCTAAAGAAAGCAAAAGTCTATATCGAAGGAATAGAAATACTTAAAAAGGATGGAACCAAAGCAGATTATCCGATAGACCCGTCTAATTTAATGATTACAGAATTGAATTTGGAGGATAAAAAAAGACTAAAGAGTATTGAAAGAAAGAAAAAATCAAAGGAGAAGTAAAATGGCACACCTCCATAGATTAAATATTCCGAAAACATGGCCCCTCCCGAGAAAAACTGGTGGGAGGTGGGTAACAAAACCGAATCCAGGTCCACATAGTTTAGAGTTAGCTATGCCTCTCAACATAGTATTGAGGGATGTTCTAAAATTGGCTGAAAATACAAAAGAAGTAAAAAGAATATTAGGGAATGGAGAGATTTTGGTAAATAAAAAGATAAGAAAAGATAAAAAGTTTCCTGTTGGCTTATTCGATGTTCTGGAAATTCCAAAATTGAAAAAAAGATACAGATTGCTATTTAACGAGAAAGGAAAATTCGAATTTTACGAGATTGATGAAAAAGATTCAAAAATTAAACCATATAAAATAATAGGGAAAACTTTGGTAAAGGGAGGGAAATTACAACTAAACCTTTATGACGGAACAAATCTGTTAGTAGAAAAAGACGTATATAAAGTCGGCGATACAATAGTTCTCGAGTTAGGAACGAATAAAATATTGAATCATATAAAATTCGAAAAAGGGTGCTTATTGTACATCTATAAAGGCAAGCAAAAATCTAAAATTGGTGTTTTTGAAGAAATAAGAGAATTTAGGTACATGCAACCATCAAATATTATTCTGAAAACTGGAAAAGGAGATAAAATAGAAACAAGAAAAGATTATGTTTTTGTCATAGGAAAAGAAAAACCTGTTATACAGATTCCTATAGAAAAATGAGATCCATATTGATAGAGAAAGTTACTTTGAATATCGGTGTTGGAAAGCCTGGGCCTGAATTAGAAAAAGCTATGAAACTCTTGGAAATGATAACTGGCTCAAAGCCTATACAAACAAAAGCAAAAAAAAGAATTCCAAACTGGGAAATAAGGCCGGGCTTACCAATAGGATGCAAAGTAACATTAAGAAGAAAAAAAGCCGAAGAAATGCTCTCAAAATTACTTGATGCGATTGATAAAAAATTAAAAGTTTCAAATTTCGATAATGAAGGAAACGTTGCTTTCGGAATAAGAGAGTATTTCGATATTCCTGGTGTTAAATACAATGCGGAAATAGGGATGATGGGATTGGAAGCGGCTGTTACTTTTAAAAGACCCGGCTATAGGATTAAAGTAAGAAAAATAAAAAGGAAAAAAATCCCGAAAAAGCATAGAATAACTAAAGAAGAAACGATGAAATTTTTAAAAGAAAAATTTGGTGTACAAATTTTGGAGGAGGAAAAATGACAGCATCCGATTATAGAAAAATGATTAAACAGCTCATCAACAAACCTGCAAAGCTGCAAAAATTCCTAAAACATAACAAGCCCAAGGACAGAAAGTTTGGGATAAGTACAAGAAAGTGTAGAATCTGCGGAAGGCTTGGAGGACACATAAGAAAGTATGGAATTAATCTTTGCAGGCAATGTTTCAGAGAGAATGCTCTTAAATTAGGATTCAAAAAATATAGGTGATAAAAATGATGAACGATACATTGGCTATTGCATTATCAAACATTCAAAATGCTGAAAAGGCTGCGAAAGACTATTGTATAATCAAACCAATATCAAAAGTAATTAAAAAAGTACTGGATGTTATGAAGAAATACAACTATATAAAAGGATACGAAGTTTTAACAGAAGCAAGGGGAGGTGTTATTAAAGTACATTTAGCAGGCTCGATTAACAAATGCAATGCAATAAAACCAAGATTTCCTGTTAAAGTGGGCAATTATGAAAAATTTGAAAAAAGATACCTGCCTGCAAAAAATGTTGGTTTATTGATTGTTTCAACTTCAAGAGGAATAATGACAAGTGAAGAGGCAAAGGAGAAGAATTTAGGAGGCGTCTTGCTTTCATATGTATATTAAAATGATACCCGCAGATAAGCTAAGAAAAGCAATAGAAATTCCTGATGGTGTGGAAATAGAGATAGGGGAAAAAATATTAGTTAAGGGTCCAAATGGAACTGTTGAAAAAAAATTGATTAGCCCGTTTGCTGAGATTAAAAAGGAGGACAAAAAGATAATTATAGAACCGAAAAACTTTACTAAGAGGGCAAAGAAAATAATCAACACATTTAATGCACACATAAAAAATATGATTAAAGGTGTTCAAGAATCCTTTGTTTATAAACTTAAAATTGTTTCAAGCCACTTCCCAATGAATGTTAGTGTCGAAAACGATAAGGTAGTAATAAAAAATTTTTATGGAGAAAAAGTTCCAAGGATAGCAAAGATTTTACCCGGTACAAAAGTAAAAGTTGATGGAGACATCGTAATTGTTGAAAGCCCTGACAAAGAAAAGGCCGGACAAACTGCAGCAAATATCGAGCTTGCCACAAAAAGATTGGGTTATGATAGAAGACTTTTTCAGGATGGTATATGGATTATTGAAAAAGCAGGGAAACCGATAAAATGAATGTAGAAAGATTGCTCGAATTGAGAAATGAAATGAAAGCAAAAAAACCAGACTTTGTTAGACAGGATGCTCATAAAAAGAAAAAACTTGAAGAAAAATGGAGAAGGCCAAGAGGAATCCATTCAAAATTAAGAAGAAAATTTAGGGGAAAAGGTAAACATCCAAGCATAGGATATTCTTCCCCAAAAAAAGTGAGAGGTCTAACAAGAGAAGGCCTTAAGCCTGTTTTGGTTCATAATCTAAACGAACTCAAAATGCTAAGAGATGGAGAAGGTGCAGTTATAGCAAGAATTGGCCTGAAAAAGAAAATTGAAATTGTTAAAAAAGCAATTGAGATGAAAATTAAATTGCTGAATGTAAAAAATCCTGAAAAATTCTTAGAGGATGCGAAAGCAAAATTGGAAGAAAGAAAGAAAAAGGCAGAAGAAAGGGAAAAGAAAAAGAAGGAGAAGAAAAAGCTGGAAAAGAAAGTTGAGGAGGAAAAGAAAGAGAAAGAGGAGAAAAAAGAAGAGAAGAAGGAAGAAACAAAAAAAGGCGAAAAAAGTGAAAAAATAAAGGTCTTGGAGAAGAGAAGATGAACCTTGCAAATAAAAAGGCAATAGCTGCAAAAATACTGAAAGTTGGTGTAAATAGAGTATGGTTTGATCCTGATAGATTGGACGAGATTAAAGATGCTTTAACAAAAGCTGACATAAGAAAGTTAATTAAGGATTTTGCAATTCAAGCAAAACCTGTCAAATCTATTTCAAGAGGAAGGGCGAGAAAAAAACTTGAGCAAAAAAGGAAAGGAAGAAGAAAAGGCCCTGGCTCTAGAAAAGGAAAAAGAACTGCAAGGCTTTCGAAAAAAAGAGCATGGATTCAGAGGGCAAGGCCTCAAAGAGAGTTCATAAAAATGCTAAGGGAAAAGGGTTTAATAACGAAAAAAACTTACAGAATGATTTATGCAAAAATTAAAGGAGGATTTTTCAGGAGTAAAAGACATATTAAACTTTATTTAAATGAACACAACCTTTTTGTTAAAAAATGAAAAAGAAAAAAATTTATGTTCCATATAGGAGAAAAAGGGAAGGGAAAACAAACTACAAGAAAAGATTAAAACTGTTATTGAGCAAAAAGCCAAGATTGGTAGTGAGAAAAACAAATAGGCACATAATTGCCCAAATAGTTCAATATTCTCAGGGTGGCGATAAAATACTTGTTTCCGCACATACAAAAGAATTGGAAAAATTTGGATGGAAATTTAAGACAAGAAATATTCCGGCTGCTTATCTTGTTGGTTTGTTATGTGGTGTTAAAGCGAAGAAGAAAGAAATAAAAGAGGCCATTCTGGATATAGGTTTCCATCCGTCAATAAAAGGTTCAATAATTTATTCTGTTGTTAAAGGAGCAATAGATGCCGATTTAAAAATTCCATGTGATGAGAAAATGTTTCCGCCAGAGGAAAGAATTAAAGGAAAGCATATTGCGGAGTATGCTAAGCTTTTAAAAAGTAATGAAGAAAAATTTAAAAAGCAGTTTTCTGAGTATATTGAAAAAAATTTAAATATTGAGGATATAGAAAAGAATTTTGCTGAAGTGGAGGGAAAAATAAGAAAATGGCAATAGGTAGGGATTTGAGAAAGGAAAGTAACGAATTGTCAAAAGAAGAAGCTGAAGAAACAGGAATTAGTAAGGAAAAGGCCTATGATTTAAGTATTTGGGAACCAAAAACTGAAATAGGGAGAAAGGTAAAAAGTGGAGAAATAAAAGATATTGATGAATTATTGACTAAGGGTATAAAAATTATGGAAGTTCAAATAGTTGATACTCTGCTTCCAAACCTCAAAAGCGAATTGTTGCAAATTGGTCAATCAAAAGGAAAGTTTGGAGGTGGGAAAAGAAGCATATGGAAGCAAACGCAGAAAAAGACGAGAGAAGGCAATAAACCAAAATTTTCAACAATGGTTGTGGTTGGTAATGAAGACGGTTATGTTGGAGTTGGTTATGGAAAGGCAAAAGAAACTGTTCCAGCAAGAGAAAAAGCAACCTACAGGGCAAAATTGAATATAATTAAAGTAAAAAGAGGTTGTGGAAGTTGGGAATGTGCATGTGAGAATGAACCTCACTCAATTCCTTATGCAGTTGAAGGCAAATGTGGAAGTGTTAAAGTAAGGCTAATGCCTGCACCTAAAGGGGCAGGCTTGGTTGCTGAAAAAGAGTGCCAAAAAATTCTGAGATTGGCGGGAATAAAAGACATATATTTTAAAGCCAGCGGAAAGACAAGAACTAAAATAAATCTCGTTAAAGCATGCTTCTATGCTTTAAGAAATCTTGCAAAATTTAAGTAAAATGAACAAGGTGAGAATTGCAGTTGTTAGGGTAAGGGGAAAAGTTGGTGTTAGGAACGACATAGCTAAAACACTCAGGATGTTAAGGCTCTATAATGTTAATACATGTATTGTCATTCCAAATAATCCTCAGTATATAGGGATGCTTAACAAGGTAAAGGATTATGTTACTTGGGGAGAAATATCTAAAGAAACTTTTAAAGAATTGTTGCAAAAGAGAGGAAGGTTGTTTGGAAGAAAAAATTTGACAGAGGATTATTTAAAAGAAAAAATGAATATGACATTTGACGAATTTGTTGAAGATTTTTTTTCTTTTAAAAAAGAATTAAAAGATATTCCTGGATTGAAACTTTTTTTTAGGCTTTGTCCTCCAAGAAAGGGTTATGGAAGAAAGGGAATTAAAAAACCTTTCAGTCTTGGCGGTGCATTAGGTTATAGAAAAGATAAAATCAACGACCTCATAAAAAGGATGATGTAAAAATGAGATTCAAAAGGAAAAAAGTAACAAAAATGAGAGGATCCAAGACCCATGGATGGGGTAGTAAGAAAAAGCACAGGGGTTCTGGGAATAGGGGAGGAAAAGGAATGGCAGGAACTGGAAAAAGAGGAGACCAAAAGAAAACATGGGTTATAAAAAAATACGGTTTGGAGAATTATTTCGGTAAAAAGGGTTTTGTAAGAAGAAGGGTAAAAAAGGAAACAAAAATCATTAATGTTGGTTTGTTAAATAAAATTTTGGACGAACTTGTGAAGAAAAAATTGGTTAAGCTTGAAAATAATTTTTATGTTGTGGATTTAAAAAAGATTGGTTATGACAAATTACTCTCAATTGGTAATGTGGACAAAAAAATTAAAATTATTTCAGGAAAAGTTTCAAAGAGAGCAGCTGAAAAAATTTTAAATGCAGGTGGGGATATTTTAGTAAAAGGGGAATAAAATGTCCTTTAAAGATTTCATAACAAATCTACCAGAAGTAAAACCACCACTACAAAAGAGGCTTCCATTCAAGGAAAAGCTCAAATGGACATTAATGGTTCTTGTTGCTTTCTTTGTTTTGGGTATGATTCCTCTATACGGAATGAGCAAAAATGCACTTGCCGAATTTGAGTATCTTTCATTAATTCTGGGGGCAAAATTTGGTTCTATAATAAGCCTTGGTATTGGTCCCTTAGTTACAGCCTCAATAGTACTCCAGCTACTAACGGGTTCTGGGATATTGAAGTTTGATCTCACAACTGCTGAAGGAAAAAAATATTTCCAAGGAGTACAGAAACTTTTGGGTTTCTTTTTTATTGTTTTCGAAGCAGGGATTTATGTATTTATGGGCGGTTTATCCCCTGATCCATTGCTAGGACCACAAAAATATTTTTTGATGCAATTGTTTTTGGTTGCTCAATTGGTTATTGGCGGGATTGTAATACTCTACATGGACGAGGTTGCTGGTAAATGGGGATTTATCTCGGGTATAAGTCTTTTTATAGCTGCAGGTGTCTCTAAGGAGATTATGGTTAGGGCATTCAGTCCTTTAACAACAGCTGGAACCTTTGCTTTTGGGACTGGGCAAGCACCAGTTGGGAAGGTATGGGCATTATTTACTTCCTTAATGCAGGGAAATCCAAAAGCAGCCTTTCTTGCATTTTGGGCAATATTTGCAACCATATTAGTTTTTCTTCTTTCAGTTTACGGCCAGGCGATGCAGGTAGAAATACCTCTATCATTTGGCAGGGTTAGGGGTTATGGAATAAGATGGCCATTGAAATTTATTTACACATCTAACATTCCGGTAATTTTGATAGCAGCATTAATGGCAAACCTCCAATTATGGGCAAGACTAATGCAAAATTGGGGCTTTCCATTACTCGGGACCTTTCAAGGAAGAATACCTGTTTCCGGATTCGTTGCATGGATTTACCCACCAAGAATTTTTGAAAAGCTCATAACTGGAGCATTTGCATTTTCAGATATACTTCATGCTTTAAGTTATGCAGCATTCCTAATCGGCGGTTCTGTTATTTTCTCAATTTTTTGGGTACAAACAGCAGGAATGGATGCAAAAAGTCAGGCAAAGCAAATAATAGCATCTGGCTTGCAAATACCGGGGTTTAGAAGAGATGTCAGGGTTCTTGAAGCAATTTTAAACAGGTATATTTATCCATTAACAGTCATGGGAGCAATACTTGTAGGAATTCTCGCTGCCAGTGCTGATTTAATGGGTGCCCTTACACATGGAACAGGAATATTGCTTGCAGTTATGATCATTTATAGGTTCTATGAAGTACTTGTACAGCAGCATGCAATGGACATGCACCCAATGCTTAGAAAGATGATAGAATAGCTATATTGTCCTTCTCTTTTTCAGGTAATCAATTAGGCCTTCAGGCAATAAAGGTTTTCCATCCTTAATCACAAATCTAAACGGAAGTATTACAGAAAGATTTTTTCCTATCGGGATTTCAATTCCATTTTTGAATTTAAAATCCTCCAAAGACCTCCCTTTCAATATTTCCTTAGCAACATAAATAGCATTATCTGTTGAAAATTGCCTTTTTCCCAAATTTCTTCTTTCTTTGATTTTTTTTAGAATTTTTGCTGTCCTCCTTCTTCTGGGAAAATCACCTAAAATTCCTCCAATCACAAAATACTTAAATCTCTTCCCATCGGTTTTACTTAATTGTTTTTTTGCGCTTGGGTCAAGAACACAAATACTTTTGAAATGGAGCTTTTCAACACTTTCTTTGTAAACCTTTCCGTATTTTCTTAATTTGTCTCTGTATTTTTCGCCAATGTTTGTAAAGATTATATTGCTTTTTCCGACGATTTTCGAACAGTGAATATATTCAAGAAGGGACCACTTATAAATTCTCTTCCCAACATGTTCGATAATGAATTTCATAATTTGAAGTTTGTGATTTTGATTTAATATCTTTTTGGTTGTTAAAAAAGACAAATCTTATAAATAAGTAATTGATTTATGAGAATGATGACAGAGTTGGTTGCTTGCTTATCTACAGGAAAGGGTAGCTGGAACTACATTAACAAATTGATCAAAAGTTACGAATGGGATAATATTTTCTTGATTACTAATGAATTCGGATACGAAAACTTTAATCCAGAAAAAAAAGTTGAGATGATTGTCGTCGATACAAACAAGAATTTAGAGGAGCTAAGGGAGGAGATAATTTCAAAATTGAAGGGAAGAATAAAAGGTACCGAAATTGCATTAAATCTCATCTCAGGAAGTGGGAAAGAGCATATGGCATTGCTCTCTTCGTTATTAAAAATTGGTGTTGGAGTTAGATTTGTTGATTTAGATGAAGAAAGTAGGGTAAAGGAAGTATGAAATCGTTTTATGAAAAAGAAGGGAAGAAATTAACGAATGTTGGGATTTTGCCTTATAGAGATGTAAATAGGGCAGTTTGTTATAGTTTGAAACATGAAATCCCATTTTTTCCCGAACTCCCAAGGAATGGTGATACATTAAAAGATTATATTGCCGGAAAAAAGCCATCTTGTTTAAAAAGATTCAAACAAAATAAGTATTCAACAGTTAAAATTCAAGCTTTTGGACCAGTAACATTGATGCAGATGGGTTATTCAAAAGAAAAGGCTAAATATGAAATTAAAAAGTATTTGATTAACATACTTGAGGGGCTTGATGCAAAAGAGGTTATCCTTTTTTTAAATGAACCGTCATTGAAAAAGGTTAATAGTTCTTGTGAAAAAATGTGGCATTCAATTTTTAAGGAATTTAACACTATCAATGGGGTGTATGTTTTGAATTTAAAATGCATTGATGACCTCTTAAAAACAGAGATAGATATTGTAGGATTTGATTCTAAAGAAGGCATTACATGTTATAAAGAAAGAAATGGGAAAAGAATTGCATGGGGTGCAGAAAGCGAAAAAGAAATATTCGATTGGAGAAAAGGAGACTTGCTGATGCTTCCTTTTTCTTCAAAATTCAAAACAAAATGCTGCATAAAAAAACTCGAAGAACTTCTCAAAGTTTCAAAAACTCTCCAATAATTCGGAAGTTGTATCGAAAAAAATAAAAATATTACCTTAATTTAAAGATATGAATGGGTTTATTCGACAACATCCTCCATAGTGAAGAATCTCTATTTAAGAATCCAATAGCTCTAGATTTTGATTTCCAACCAAAGCTTGTGCCTTATAGAGAGGATATGCAGCACTTTATGGCAAATTGCATTAAGCCATTATTTTACAGAAGAAACGGAACAAACCTCTTTATATTCGGCCCGAGCGGTGTAGGTAAAACTGTTTCGACAAAGCATGTTCTAAATGAATTGGAAGAAAATACAGAGGAAATAATCCCTGTATACATAAATTGCTGGAAGAGAGATTCCCCATATAAAATTGCTGTCGAAATTTGCGAACAAATAGGTTATACAAATATCTTTAACAAAAAAGCTGATGAACTATTTAGGGAAGCTGCTTCATTGCTAAATAAAAAATCAGTTGTTTTTGTTTTTGATGAAGTTGACAAATTGGAATCGCACCAACCAATATACACAATACTTGAAGATATTTACAGGAAGTGCATATTTCTTATAACAAATGATGCAGAATTTTACAAAAAGCTTGATGACAGATTAAAATCGAGGTTAGCATTGAAATTCCTTGAATTCAAACCGTACAATTTTGAACAAACAAAAGGAATTCTAAAACAAAGGATAGATTATGCATTTGTAAATGGGGTTTTTAGTGAGGAGGCATTTGAAATAATTGCCAAAAAAACATTTGAGCTTAAAGACATTAGAATAGGTTTGTTTTTGTTAAAAGAGGCAGGAAATATTGCAGAATTCAAAAGTTCAAGAAGAATATTGAAGGAGCATGCTATTGAAGCAATTTCGAAGCTTGGAGGATTCAGCATTAGAAGAGATGTTCAGTTAAAAAAAGAGGATGAAGATCTCTTAAATATGATCAAGGAAAACAGCGGTAAAACAAGCAGGGAAATTTACAACATATTCAAAGAAAAGTATGGAAAAAGTTACAGAACATTTCAAAGAAAAGTTAAATATTTAGAAGAAGCTGGATTGATAAAAACAAATCTTTTTAACAACTATTCCATTCTAGAATTTGTTGAAAAGTCAAAGGATTGATTTCCCGTATTTGATTTTGTATAAGCCCTCTATAAAATCCATGCCCATATACCCGATTAACAAACTGAATTTGTAATTCTCTCCGAAAACAATTCCGCAAAAAAGTCCTAACAAACCAGAAGCAACAACGCTAAATATAAAATAGTGGATTCTGAATTTTTCTCCTCTTTTTAAGGCCTTCAATGTTCCTATAACAGACCTCAGTATTCCGCCAATCAGACCTGCAATACCATTTACAAAAGTGGGATTCATAAAACAATATCAAAGTTTCGCTTTTATAAATTTTGTTATCAAAAACTTAATAAAAATTAAAATTTTTAAATTTTAGTAATGAAAAAGCTTGAATACTCGATTTTTTTCTTTTTTTTAATCTGGTTTATGTTTATTGAAATAGCAAAGCCGTCTAACGAAGATTTAATAAGCTTTAATTATTCTTTTCCTTCTCCACAATTCGAAAAAGATGGCAAATATGACTTAATTAAAATTTCAGGTTTGAATTTGATGGAAATACCTGGTTTGCCAATGCTTCCTTATAAGACTGCTAAAATACTAATCCCCTATGGAAAAAAGGTAAAAAGATTAGAAATTCGTCCTTCAAAAAAAATAGAAATTGACGGATTTTTTAAGATTAAACCGGCACCAAATCCATTGCCCTTATGTGATTGTCCTAAAGATTTTAATCCAAATCCTATAAATTTTTCTGTTTATAATTCTTCCGAAAATTTTCCAGGGTTTAAAAAAGATTTTACTATACAAAAAAAGAGGGGACATGAGATTTTGATAATTTATCTTTATCCTATCCAGTATAATCCTGTTGAAAGAAAACTAATATTTTATAAAGAAATTAGATTGGACCTTTATTTAGAGAATAAAAATCCTGTTGAACTGCAGAAGCAAAAATTTATGTTTAGAGGATTAAGCAAAGATATAGAACTTGTTAATAACTTTGTCAACAACCCAAGCACAATACAATTTTCTCTCGAAACATTGGTTAATGCTTCAGAAAACTATACATATTTAATTATAACAAATAAGAGTTTTAATCAATCTTTTACAAGACTGATGAATTTCAGAAAAACTCAAGGAATCAGTTCAAAAATAGTTTTTGTGGAAGATATACTTGCGGATCCAGATTACGATGCCAATGGAACATGGGGTGATTGCAGGTATACGGAAAACTGCAATCTAACCTTGTTTAATGACACACAAGCCCACATAAGAAATTTCATAAAAAATGCATACTACAATTGGTCAACAGAATATGTTCTATTAGGAGGAGATACAGAAATCATTCCTGCTAGAGAAGTTTACGCCAATGAGTATCTTCCTTGTGACCTATACTATGGACAACTTGATGACTCATGGAATTACGATCAAGATGAAAAATTTGGAGAACTAAATGACGGGTATAATGGAAGCAATATAGACTTAGCAACTGAAGTGTATGTTGGAAGAGCGCCCGTAGATACTGTTGAAGAAGCAGAGAATTTCGTTAATAAAACAATTGCTTATGAAACAGACAAAAGTAATTACATAAGTGAAGCACTCTACCTTGGATTGGCAGACTACGATTTTTCTTGGTATGGTGGTGATTTCTCAGACGATGTAGAAAGAGCAATGCCTCAGTTCACTTCTTTTAAATTTTACGAAAGAGATGGAACATTTAACAAATCTAAAGTAATTGAAAAATTGAATAATGGATTTAATCTTCTTATTCATACTGGCCACGGAGGCGTTTTTGGATGGTACAATTCTAATGGTAATCTTGCATTAAATGCAAGTGACATTAAATCTTTAACAAATGACAAATATTTCTGGGTTTTTACTTTGAGTTGCTATACATCAGCATTTGACGATTATGGGGGCACAGATGGTGAAGCATTTGGAGAACATTTCATATCAAGTAAGGGTGGAGCATTTGCCTATATTGGTTATACCAGTGCAACTACTGTAACTGAAGGATATAGAAGAAAATTTTTTAAATTGTTGACCAATTCGACATTACTTGGTGAAGTATTTGAAGATTCTCGTTATGAAAGATTTATTGAAGCTGGTTATTATACTTTTAATTTGGACAAATTTTATGAACAATTTTTATTTGGTGACCCACTTTGCAATTTAACCATAAATTTAACAAGACCTACTGCTTATATAAAAGAGCCGTCAGTCTACAAAGAAAGTTGGCCGGGACTATATCTAAAATTGCACAATATAAGCAAATTATTCAATATTTTTGGAACAGCTAAGAAAGGAAACGATATTAATTCAAATTTTTCTAACTGGACATTATACTACACAATAGGAAAACAAATTGGAAATACAAGTTTAAGTGGATGGCATAAATTGGCCCAAAACAATTCAGAAAAAGATAATCAAACATTATCCCTATTGGACACCACTATTTTAAAAGATGGAATCTATACTTTAAGGCTCGATGTAAACAATGGTTCAAACTATTATGGTTATTCTTGGATTATTATTAACGTACTCAATAATTATATAACATACCCAAAAGAAAATCAAGAAATTTTTGGAGATCTAGTTATCCAAATAAATGGAACGGCGAATGGAACATATTTTCAAAATTATACTGTCGATTACGCATCTTATGAAAATTTAACAAATTTTAAGGAGATAAATTTTTCAACAACTCCTGTGGATAATGGAGCACTTGCTTCTTGGAATGTTACAAATCTAAGCAGCGGAACCTATATGATAAGGCTAGTTGTCAGACATGCAAATTTTACAAATGTTAATAACGTCACAATAAAATTGTACAAAACTCATATTAATTATCCAAAGAATAACAGCATTTTTTCTGAAGGAGTCGTAAAAATCAATGGTACATCCACTGGTCTGAATTATAGTGTAGAATACGCAAGTTTTGAAGATTTACAAAATTGGAAAACAATTAATTTCTCAACAAATATAATCCAAAATGGAACATTAGCTGAATGGAATTTAACAAGCATAAATAGTTCGAAATATATGATAAGACTAGTTTCGAGTTATACTGATAAAGTTGAAATTTATAACATAACTGTCTATATAGACAAAGAATTACATACGGGATGGCCCAAACATATAAGAACCCCTCTTAGGCAAACTTATGGACTAGTAGATCTAGATAATGATGGAAAATTAGAGATCGTTGTAGCTCAGTATTATTTCCCGAGAATGTTATATGTTTTTTACGAAAATGGTTCAAATTTTCCAAATTGGCCAAAAAGTTACGGTGGTAGCCCAAATTTACAATCTTCACCAAATTTTGAAGATTTCGACAACGATTCCAATTTAGAAATTGTGCATTTAACAAAGGATTATATGTATATATATCTCAATAATGGTTCTAATCTGGGGGGTTGGCCAAAATCCCCAATTGAAGAATTCAACTCTTTAACAAAACCGGCAATTGGCGATTTAGATAACGATGGTAATTTAGAAGTTGGGGTTGGTGGGGCTTACCTTGATGGAAGATTGTATATTTATTGTTCTAATGGATCTATTTTTCCATGCAACGGAACTAATTATGGTTGGCCAAAAAAGATTAGTTTGAAGATTACATCCTCTCCAATATTTGTAGATTTAAACGGTGATAAAAACTTGGAAATCATCGTAAGTACATACGAAAAAAATGTAAGCATTTATTATTACAACTCTTCCGTTCTCCCAGGATGGCCAAAGAATTTTGAATCACACTCACAAATAGCTGCCAGTGATTTGGATTATGATGGGAAAACAGAGATAATTGTAACAACCCAAAAACAAATTTTTGTCTTTTATAGCAATGGCAGCATCTTTCCTGGTTGGCCTGTAAGAATAACAGACCAATCCTTCCCTTTTACGCATATGATAACGAAGCCTGTAATTGGCAATATTGATTATAAAGATAATGAAGAAATTATCGTTGGCTGTTATAATGATACATTTGAAGGGATTTACGTATTTTATTCAAATGGTTCTGTTTTTCCAGGATGGCCAATAAATCTTCAAGCAAGAATAAACTCTGTAAGTTTAGCCGATTTGGATAATGATAGCAAATTGGAAATTCTTGGAGGCGGTGGAGAAAAATTTTACATTTTCAATTACAATGGAAGTTATTTCTCCGGATGGCCAAAATATATAATAGAAGCATCAGAATCTCCACCAGCTATAGCTGACATAGACAACGATTCTTTAGCAGAAATTGTTTATAACGTCATAGATATAGAAGATGATACTAGAAATTATTTGTATGTTTGGGACTTGAATCACACTTTATCAAGAAAGGAGGAATGGCCCGTGTATCTCTCCAATACAAAAAACACGAATTCTTACCCAAAAATACTAATGGTTTTTCTTTTACATCCTGAAAACAATAGTGCTAACAAAACCACCAACACGATAGATTTCATTTTTAGTGTATTTGATAAAATTGATATCAAAAATTGTAGTTTATTGATAAACGACGCGGTAAATAAAACAATATCAAACGTTCAAGTTGCAAAGGAAACAAATATAACTGTTTTCCTTCAGAACGGGGTTTACTCGTGGGCGATAAAATGCATCAATACTTACGACCAAGAAAAAACTTCACCGAAATATAATTTAAGTGTTTTGGGTGATATAACTCCACCAAATATTTTAATACTTTCTCCGGAGAATAAAACCTATTCTACAAATATCTCTTTATTGTTAAACTATACTATTCTAGAGAACAATTTTGATAAAGTATGGTATAGCATAGATAATGGACAAAATATTTCTCTTTATGGTAAAAATAACTTTACGTATTTCAATGCAAGCGAGGGAAGCCATCGTATCCGAATCTATGCAAATGATACATATTCAAATCTAAATTTTACAGAAATTACATTTTTTGTTGATTTGCCTCCGAAAATAGAGTTAATTTCCCCAAAAGGTGGAACAAATATTCAAAAAGATACAATTTTCGAATATAAAGTATTTGACACTTTCGGGGTAAGCAATTGTTCCCTCTACATAGACGATCAACTAATAGCCACAGAGGAAGAGGTTCAAACAGGAGTTACTCAAAGTTTTGTATTCTCTCCAGGTAACGGATTTCACTATTGGAAAATTGCATGTAGAGACACTTCTAATAACAATAATATCTCTTCCACTTGGAACTTTACGCAAAATTATCAAGAAACAACAGTGAATGTAGGTGGTGGAGGTGGAGGAGGCAGCAGTGTTTCTACCACCCCAACTAACGAAACTGAAGAAACAAAAGAGAAAGAGAAAAAAACAGGGTTAATTATTTTAGAGGAAATAAATGCTAATGAAGAAAAAAGAATAATTTTGAAAAATACAAGTTTGCCTATTTCTGAAATTAATATAACAACCCCTGTATCAACAAAAAATGCAGGGATCATTTTAGAGGAGAAAAATAAAACTACTCTTGAACCCCTCTTGAAGCATGCCTATAAATATCTCGAACTTAAAGTCTTTAACCTTACCAATTATACTTTAAAGATAAAATTAAAGGTGGAAAACAAATGGATTGAAGAAAATTCTATTAATGATTCTTCTGTTACATTATACATTTTAGAAAAAGGATGGAAACCAGTTAGTACTAAATACTTATATAAAAAAGGAAATTATATTTATTATATTGCTGAGTTAAATTCCTCTGGTGTTATGGCAATAAAAGGTGAACTACTAGAAAAAATTAAACAAAAAGAACCACACTTAATTAATGAAACAATTTCTTTCGACAGAGAAAAAGAAAAAACAATATTAAACAAATTCGCAATTATTTTATTTTTCGTCGGAGCAATAATATTTTCTATTATTGTCATTTTAGTGATAAAAAAATTTAAATATAAATAAAAATTCCATTAATTATCATAAAGATAAGGGATAAAGAATTATAAAGGAGGTGTTTCGGGTTGAATTTGAAAATCATTCTTATAGGGCTCTTTGTAATAATTTTTTCTACTGTTGCCTTTGCAAGTATAATCAATGTTTCTTCATGTGGAACTCTGGATGTTGAGAATGCAGTCTACCATTTGACAACTGATATTGTTTCTGATGCAAAAATATGCTTCAATATAACTGCAAATAATATAACTTTCGACTGTTTAGGCAATAAAATAAGCTTTAGTGGAACTTATAAAAGAGCTTTTGTTTTATGGGCAAACCAGAGTACAGTTAAAAATTGTATAATAAACAATACGGACCCCATTCAAGACAAGTGTTACCCCTTTTCTTACACTTACAATTACGCTGTTCTTTCTTATTTTTCACACAACCACACAATAATTAACAATACAATTTATATGTCTAGGAACAAGGATTATTGTATTTATACTTATGAATCTGATAACAACAAAATAATAGGAAATAAATTAATAACTTATGGGATGTTCTCCTATCCTTTCACTTTACAATTGTCCGATAATAACTTTGTTGCTAATAATACTTTTATTCCTTACGGTACATCTTCTACTTATTCTATTTGGGGTGCAACAAAAAATAATATATTTAAAAATAATTCTTTTTATGACTATGCTGTATCATTCCACTTTGTTGTTCCAGGAGGTTATAGCTTTGACAAATCTTACTTTAACCACACTATTTATGAAGATAATAAAAAAGGTGGAAAGCCTATTAAATACTACTCTTTTATTAAGGACGCTGTTTTAAATGAAGCTAACCTTTCAAGTTACTCTGAAATAATCCTTGCTAATTCTTCAAATATTGTTGTACATAATGCTGTTCTAAACAAAACAAATATTGCAGTTCTCTACTCAGATAACATTACAATTGATAACTTAACTCTTATTGACCCTCCTGGAGATGCTATAGGCATAAAACAAGGAAATAATATTAAAATCATCAATAACTTCATAGATGCTCATTATGGTATGGGGGTTGTTATTTACGGCAAATCTTACTTCAATGACATAATTAACAATACCATTTATACAGATTTTTCTTCTTTCGGATGCGGTTATGGAATACACTTGTCTTGGAATGGAAATATAACAATTTCTCATAACTATGTTAATACTTCTGGTTATGTCGGTATTGGTTTGCACCTTGAAAACTGCACTACTTCGGGAACAAATAACTCAGTTTTTACTTATGATTCAACACTTTCTTTTGCTTTGTTTAGTAATGAGGCTGGAAAAAGGGTTGATGCAACATTTTACAACAGTACCTTTTATGCCAAAAATTCGGAAGATGTCTACTTTTACTCGAAAAATGGTGATGTAAATTTAATCAACTGCTCTTTTAACAAGTCCGAAGTAGGCTGGGATTTGACAACAAGAAACTCTAAATTAAATGTTTTTTGGTATTTAACTGCCAGGGTTCATGATTCAAAAACTGGTTACTTAAGCAACGCAAATGTTAGCGTTTTTGATAATAGCTTAAATTTCCTTACTTCTGGAATTACGAATCCATCTGGTGAAACTACTTTTACATTAAAAGAGTATACTCAAACACCCACTTCAATAACATACTACACTCCTTATTATGTCAATGCTTCTTATCCTTCTTATAACAGTTCAACCGAAAAAGTAAACCTAACTGAAAGCAAAATAGTAACTATAACATCGGAACCTTACATACAATTAATATCTCCAAATTCATCTTCAAAAATAGAAGAAGGTGATCCGATAGAATTTATTTGGAATGTTTCTTATTTGAAAAATTTATCTTTTTGCAGTATTTATTTGAATGATAATCTGCTTTATACAAACTACAGTTCAACTTCTGGAATAAACACTTATTTGGAAACAGCTTGGCATTCTTATGGAAGCTATACTTGGTATGTTTTATGTAATGATACTTACAACAGAACTGGCATATCTTCAACACTTTCATTTATACTAACTCAAAAACCAGTTACTTCAGAAGAGCAAAGCCATGCAGAATTACTTGGCGGGAAAGTTATAAAAAGGGCGCCAAGGCAAACCATAATTTTAAGCTCAATAAACCATAGCATAGCTGGTTCATTAAAAATAACAAAAGAAGAAATTCCATTTAAAGAAATAAAACTATTTGTAAACAAAGAATTAAAGAATGTAAAAATAGAAACAAAGGTTAAAAAACCAACAG
>JAFCFS010000031.1 GCA_017608525.1 Candidatus Woesearchaeota archaeon
GGAGAAAATTTACTTTCGAAAAATGAATTATCAACGACAAGTTTTTCAACCTTCTTCAATCCAAGAATTTTTAACTCATTTGTGAGAAGCCATAAATCTTCCGAAGTAAATTGCGGATCGCCTTTTGTTTTAACGTATAATGTATTAACTTTTCCTTTATGTAATTTATCTACAAATATCTCTGTTTTAAATTTATAATCGGGGCCAAGAAATTTTAAAGATGCGGCAACAGTAACCAATTTAACATTAGATGCCGGAATAAACAATTCTTTTTCATTTAAAGAATAAATTTCTTTTCCATTTAAATATTTGAACTTGATGCCTATTTTTGCATCCTTTGGTAATTCTTTTTTAATTAACTCCTCTATTTTTTCTTCCAAAGAAATTTTTCCCTCTATTTTCATTGGGGAGAGAAACAAACCAAAGATTATGGTCAAAGGTATTCTTTTCTTCATTTTGATGGGCCTGACGGGATTCGAACCCGCGACCCTCTGGTTAAGAGCCAGATGCTCTACCTGGCTGAGCTACAGGCCCATTAAATAAATTTAGCTTTGATTTTTAAGTTTTTGGGTTAATATGGCTTTTACCTTTTCCAAACTTTTTAGGTTGTGAACGTCTTCTTCAAGAATTGGGATTCCGATAACTTTTTTCCTAATGAATAAAGCTTCGAATAAATCTTTTTTTCAACCCTTGCGATTTCATTATTCATTTTTGAATTTGATAGCTTTTTTCAATAACTTCTCCTTTACCTAATATCATTATAATCATTATAATTTTATTGATTTTCCACACTCTTACACTAGAGATTATAATTTTTCCAAGAAGATTATGTATTTTCTAGCTTATTAATGTATTTTTTAATTTTTTCAATCCTCATTTTGTACGATTTTCTTCCTTCTTCAGAAATCACATCTTTATATCTTCCAAATATTTGATCCAATCTTTTTTCTATTGGCACTTCTTTTCCTTCAATTATGGAATGGTCTGCAAGCATCAGTATGTAAAGTGCTATCTTTTCAAATTTTTTAAAACCCTCTATTTCAAGAATTTTTGTTTCATTGGGTTTATTTCCTTTTATAACATAAAGTTGCTTTCTTATTCTAGGCAATGGAAGCGGCATTGGTATGCTTTTCTGACCTAAATTTACTAAATCTTTTTTATTTGTGTAAAATACAGAATGGCATGCCACGAGCTTTATTGTTGATTCTGGATATTTTAAATTTTTAAGAAGGTTGTTTTTCATATACTTCAAATAATATGCTCCAGTTATACTGTGCAATAAACCAATTCTATATTTTTCCATTTGTTCCTTGGTATAAATCTTAGTGAATATTGTATAGAATTTTCCAACATCGTGAAGTAGAGCTGCTTCATATGCAAGGTCAGAAATTCTTTTTTCGAACTTATATTTTTTTGTTGCCTTAGCTACCCCTTCTAGATGCCTCAAAATCAATTCGTCATATTCTGTTTTTACCAAAGAAGCGAGTTCTTTTTTTAAGCTCATACAAAACCACACCAATCTTAATCTTTTAAAAATTTTTTGAAAAAATTTGTTTTTTAGAAAAGTATAAATAATAATTTATTATTTTCTTTTTGAAAATGAAAAAGAAATTCATGAAAGGCAAAATGATTGAACCTTTGAAGTTGGTAAAGAATATTTCTGTTAAAGAATTTATAGATAAAGTTTTTGCGAATTCTAGTTATAATGCAAGAAAACTTAGTCGTGCTTGCGAAATATTTTCAAGGATGGTTAATTCAGATGCAACAATTTGTTTGACTTTGGCGGGAGCAATGACTCCAATAGGAATGAGTGGCCCAATAATTAAAATGATGGAAAATGGATTTTTAGATTTCATAATTTCAACCGGAGCCAATATCTATCATGACTTGCATAGGGCTTACAATGCACCTGTTGTTCAAGGAAGCAGTAATGTAGATGATGAAGAATTACATAAATATGGGATAGCTAGAATTTATGACGTTTTTATAGAGGATAGTGAAACATTAACGCCAACTGA
The DNA here is from genome assembly GCA_017608525.1 of Candidatus Woesearchaeota archaeon. GTDB lineage: Archaea > Nanobdellota > Nanobdellia > SCGC-AAA011-G17 > GW2011-AR17 > JAFCFS01. Next base: position 2,019 of record JAFCFS010000031.1, read on the forward strand.
TAAAGTTATTGTAGAAACAGCTGAAAAAATGGATCCGAACAGGCCAGTATCAACATCAGAATTTCACAAAATATTGGGGGAGAATGTTTTAAAGACTGCTCCACATCCAGAAAAATCGTTTTTAGCAATGGCAGCAAAATTTAAAGTTCCAGTTTATACCTCTTCTCCTGGAGACTCTTCTATTGCGATGAATCTGGCTGTTCCTTACGTATTTGATCATAAAATAATCTTTGATCCAGTTTTGGATATAATTGAAACAACAGCAATAGTTTGGAATTCAAAAAAGAATGGAGTTATAATTGTTGGAGGAGGATCCCCTAAAAATTTCTATTTGCAAACACAACCAACATTATGGCAAATGTTTATGGACAATTCAAAAGGAGGTCACGACTATTTTATTCAATTAACAACAGATTCTCCTCAATGGGGTGGTTTAAGCGGGGCAACACCTCAGGAAGCAACATCATGGGGAAAAGTTAAAAATGCTGAAGTTAATAGCGTAGTCGTTTACTCTTGCGCTTCAATAACATTTCCTTTGCTTTGTCAGTATGCTTTGTCAGCCTTTAGGAAGAGAAAAAGAAAAGAGTTATATAATCGTCTAAAAGAACTAAAAGAAAAATTTATTTCTTATGAGATTAAAAATCCAAAATTTATTCAAAGCATAAGGAAATATACTAGCTCAGAAACCTACAAGAAAATTTATAAAAAGTATCTGGGTTGAGCGAAAAGTTTATAAGTATATATCTTTATGTATATACTTGAATATGATTACCTTAACAGATTTAAAGCTAGTATGCAAGAAATGTAATGTTGCAACAAGAGAAAAAACCATAGTTAAAGATCATTTCAAAATAAAATGCTGGAAATGTCCTTCTTGTGGTAAAATATGGTACGATCCTTACGATTTAGAAAAATATAAGAAATTTAAAGAGCTCAAAAGGAAAAAATATAGGGTTAAATTAAGGATCGTTGGAAATAGTTGGGCTATAAGCATTCCTAAAGAAATTATAGAATTCGAGGAGATTGAAAAGAAAATTAATAAGGTTATAAGTTTGTGGTTGGAGGAGCCGAAAAAATTAATAATTAACTTCGAAGAGCTAGAAAAGTTTATAAGAAAAAAGATATTGGAGGATTAACAATGGTTGAAGAAAAAGAAATAAAACTTAAGGTTCTTGAAGCAAGGCAAGAGGAGGTAAACAAAGGAATTGTTAGGATAGACTCTGAAGCGATGAAGGAAATTGGAGTTAGACCAGGTGATATTGTTGAGATAGAGGGGAATAGAAAAACTGTTGGCATAGTTGATAGAGCTTACCCATTAGATGTTGGGCAGGGAACAATAAGGATGGATGGGATATTAAGGAGAAATGCAAAAACCGGAATAGGTGAAATGGTTGCAGTAAGAAAATGCGATGTTAAGGAAGCAAGAGAGGTAACAATTGCTCCGGCGCAGGAAGGAGTTTTTGTGCGTGCAGATCCAGAAGTATTTAAAAGGGGCCTTCTTGGGAGACCTGTTGTTAAAGGAGATGTTGTTGTTCTTGGCGGAACTAAAAGAAGGAGAAAAACAATGATGGAATCCCCATTTTTTGAAGATATGTTCCAAATGATTGAGGAAACATTTATGGGAGGTTTTGGTTTTTCCGGAGTGAAATTTGTTGTTGTTGATACGACACCTAAACAACCGGTTATAATTACTGAAAATACAAATATAAAAGTAATACCAAAATCCGTTGAGGTTATTGAGGAGAAAGTTCCGGAAGTTACATATGAAGATGTTGGTGGTTTAGATGAGGCTGTAAAAAAGGTAAGGGAAATGGTAGAGCTTCCTTTAAAGCATCCTGAAATTTTTGAAAGACTTGGTGTTGAACCACCAAAAGGAATATTGCTTTATGGTCCACCTGGCTGTGGTAAAACGCTACTTGCCAAAGCGGTAGCAAATGAAAGCGATGCAGCATTTTTCTTTATGAACGGACCTGAATGTATGTCCAAATTTGTAGGGGAGGCTGAAAAAAGAATAAGGAGGATATTTGAAGATGCTGAAAAAAGTGCACCTAGCATAATTTTCATTGATGAAATAGATGCGATTGCTCCAAAGAGGGAGGAAAGCTATGGCGAAGTTGAAAGAAGGGTGGTTGCTCAACTATTGGCAACAATGGACGGTATGAAAAGTAGGGGAAAAGTCATTGTTATAGGAGCAACAAATAGGCCAAATGCCTTGGATCCAGCATTGAGAAGACCAGGAAGATTTGATAGGGAGATAGAAATAGGTATTCCTGATAAAAAAGGTAGGTTGGAGATACTTAAAATACACACAAGAAATATGCCCCTTGCTCCTGATGTCGATTTGAATAAGATAGCAGAAATTACTTATGGGTTTGTTGGAGCAGATTTAGCAGCTTTATGTAAAGAAGCAGCAATGCACGTACTAAGGAGGGTTGTTTCAGAATTAAATTTGAAAGAGGAGGAGAAAATACCAAAGGAAGTGCTGGAAAAATTAGTTATTACAGCAAAAGATTTCGAAGCAGCATTAAAAATGGTAACCCCATCAGCTCTAAGAGAAGTTATAATAGAAAAACCGTCTGTTAAATGGGAAGACATTGGCGGATTGAAGGAAGCGAAACAACAATTGAAAGAGGCTGTTGAATGGCCATTGAAATATTCCAAAGCATTCAAAAGGATGGGAATAAGGCCTCCTAAAGGTGTACTTCTTTATGGTCCACCAGGATGTGGTAAAACGCTACTTGCTAAAGCAGTAGCGAATGAAAGCGATGCGAATTTCATACTTGTGAGGGGGCCGGAACTTCTTTCAAAATTTGTTGGAGAAAGCGAAAGGGGTGTAAGAGAAATATTCAAAAAGGCAAGACAAAGTGCACCAACAATTATTTTCTTTGACGAAATAGACAGCCTTGTTCCGAGAAGAGGGCTGGAATTTGGAACGCATGTAACAGAAAGGGTAGTGAATCAAATATTGGTTGAAATAGATGGCTTGGAGGAATTAAATGATGTTGTTGTTATAGGAGCAACAAACAGGCCAGATTTGATTGATCCTGCATTATTAAGGCCTGGAAGATTTGATAGATTAATTTTAATCCCGCCACCTGATAAAAAAGCAAGGGAAGAGATATTTAAAATTCATACCAGAAATATGCCGCTTGCAGAAGATGTAGACATAAAAAAATTGGTTGAGATGACTGAAGGTTACGTTGGATCGGACATCGAGGCAATATGCAGGGAAGCAGGGATGAATGCATTGAGGGAAAACATAAATTCAAAAAAGGTTTATATGAAGCATTTCTTGAAAGCCATAGAAAAGATCAAAAAATCTGTATTTGAAGATCTGAAGAAATATAAAGAGATCGAGGAAAAATACCTTAGACCAGCGAGGGCAGGAATAGTAAGAAAACCTCCTGTTTATCTTGGTTAAGAAGTTGTAACTATTGCCTTTCCATCTTTTATTAATATTGTATGCTCTGCCTGACTTACCGAACCATCACCTTCTTCCTTTAGTTCTCGGTAATGGTGCAAAATTCCTTCTTTTTCCAGTGTATTTAAAGCGAAATTTATCCCTCTGAATTGCAAAAGCCATCTCTTGGAAAATGGCAAACCATTAAATTCTTTTTCTATGTGTTCCAAAACTTTTCTTGCTATGGGATTTCTTGTCGGTCTTTTTTCCTCCAACCTATAAATCCCAGAATATTTACCATCCTTAACAATTCCTTTTCCGTCTGTTGCGAATGGTTCTATTGCAAAAACAAAATCTCCCTCTATTGAGGTTGTGTCACCATTATCGTAATTGGGAATTGTTAATCCGCTGTGTAAATTGTATTTATCAATCGAATGGCCTGAAAGATTTCTTATTGGGCTAAAACCGTAACTCTGAATTTTTTCTTGTATAATCCTCCCTATTTCACAAAGCACAATCTTATCTGCATTTCTCTTCACATATTCTATTGCAGAAGTTAACGCATCTTCAGAAGCCATAATGAGTTTTTTGTTATTTCCTACTGTACAAGCTGTATCGCCAATGCAACCATTAATGTGTACTCCGACATCTATTTTTAAGATGTCATCCTCTTCAAGAACCCTTTCATCGTCTGACATTGGAATCGAGTGAGCAGCAATATTATTTAGGGATAAATTGACTGGAAACGCTAGCCTTCCGCCAAGTTCCTTTATTTTTCCTTCGATTTCTTTTGCCAACTCTAAAAGTTTAATTCCAGGCTTTGCCAATCTTTTTCCATACTCTAAAGCTTCTTTCGCTATTTTTCCTGCCTCAATCCAATTTTCAAAATCTTCCATGTAGGAAAAAATTAGAATAATATTTTTAAATCTTTTTGTTAGAGGATTTAGTATGAAAGGTTATATAGTGTACCAAACATATAGGATAATAAATGGCAATCCTTTTGTTTTTTTATTTGGAAGACTAGAGAATGGTCAGAACTTCGTTACACTGAATTACTATAAACCATATTTCTATATCAAAGAAAAAGATTTGGAGAAAGCATTAACGCTAAAAGATTTCGAATACGAGAAAACAGATTTTAAAACTATAAATGGAGATAAGGTTGTGAAAATTTATACCAAAATACCGAAAGATGTTTCAAAATTTAGAAGAGAGTTTGAAAAAAACGGAATAGAATGTTATGAAGCTGACATTAAATTTTCTCAGAGATTTTTAATCGATAAGGGGATTAAAAGGTGCATAGAAATTGATGGAGAATATAATAGTGAAGGTATTTTTGATAGAGTATATAGGGAGCCATCTATAAAACCAACAAAATTTTTACCAAAACTTAAAGTCTTGTCTATAGATATTGAAACGAATAGTGATGCAAACGAAATTTACTGCATAGCATTGGTAACTGATAATTTCAAAAAAGTTTTAATTAAAGACACAAAAATGCACAAGAATGCAATATCATTTCCAACAGAGGAAGAACTTCTCGAAGCATTTAAGGAAAAAATATTGGAATTGGACCCCGATATAATAACTGGTTGGAACGTAATAGATTTTGATTTAAAATTTCTACAAAAAAAATTCAAAGAATACAATATGAGCTTTACTTTGGGTAGAGATAGAGCACAATGCAAATTGAGGATAGAAAGCAGCTTTCTTAGGTCCTCAAAAGCAGATTTTCCAGGCAGAATAGTAATAGATGCTATTGAACTATTAAAAATATCCTATATAAAATTGGAAAGCTATAGGCTTGATGATGTGGCAGAAAAAATTTTGGGAAGGGGAAAACTTGTTAAGAAATTAAATTTACACAAAGAAATCGATGAACTTTATAGAAAAGACAAACAAAAACTCATAGAATACAACTTAAATGATGCTGAACTTGTTTTTGAACTAATAAAGAAAACTAAAGTATTGGAATTAAGCATTTATAGATCATTACTTAGTGGCATACAGTTAGATAAAATTGGTTCATCAATTGCAAATTTTGATTCACTCTATTTAAGAAAATTGAGGAACAGAAAACTAGTTGCTAAATGTCGAAATTATAGATTAAAGGAAGAACAAATTAAAGGAGGATTTGTTAAAGAACCTAAACCAGGGATATATGACTTTATTCTTGTTCTGGATTTTAAATCGCTATATCCCTCAATAATAAGAACTTTCAATATCGATCCAATCACATTAGTTCAAAAGGGGCGAAATGTTATAAAGGCACCAAATGGAGCACTCTTTAGGAAAGAAAAAGGGATACTCCCAGAAATTCTTGGAGAGTTATGGAAAGAGAGGGCTAAAGCAAAAGCTGAACGTGATGAATTGGCAAGTCACGCAATAAAAATATTAATGAATTCATTTTTCGGAGTTCTTGCAAATCCAAATTGCAGATTTTATAGTTTAAAAACTGCAAATGCAATAACTGGTTTCGGTCAGCATATTATTAAATTGACAGCAAAAAAAATTGAACAGCTTGGTTATGATGTTATTTATATGGATACGGATAGCTGCTTTGTTGTTTCCAATGCTAAAAATAAGAAGGAAGCCGACGATACAGGTAAAAAGATCTCATCCTACATAAATAAATTCTACAAAGATTATGTTAAGAAAAATTATGGCGTTACTTCCTATCTAGAACTTGAATACGATAAATGTTTTGTGAGATTTTTAATGCCAAAATTAAGGAGTGGTGAAAGAGGGGCCAAGAAAAGATATGCTGGTATTGTTATAGAGGATGGAAAGGAAAAACTAGAATTTACAGGTCTTGAATTTGTTAGGGGCGATTGGACTGATTTGGCTAAAAAATTCCAATTCGAATTGTTAGATAGAATATTTCACAATAAAGAAATTACAAAATTCATCAAAAAATTTGTTTCAAACTTATTGGATGGAAAATATGACGAACTTTTAATTTACAGAAAAAGCATAAGGAAAGAACTTGATGAGTATGTTGCAACAACACCTCCTCACGTTAAAGCTGCAAGAAAGCTTGAAAAATTGGAAAGTAAACTTATAGAATACGTTATGACAGAAAGAGGACCTGAGCCGGTAAGCAATATTAAACATAGAATTGACTACAAACACTACATAGAAAAGCAAATCAAACCAATAGCAGATTCGCTTTTGGTTTTCTTTGGAAAAAATTTTGATGACATAATGAAAGGGAAACAAACAACACTGAAAAGATTTAAATAGTTTCTTCAGAAACCCATTTTAAAAAATCCCTATCACCATCAATTTCAAAGATTATAATGCATGGCAGCTTATATGGGTGTAATTCTTTTACCCTTTCAATAACTTTTTTCTTTAAACTCTTTTTAGTTTTCATTAGAATTCCAATTTCCTTTCCCCTTTCGATTTTTCCTTTCCATTTATAAATAGAGCTTATCTCAAAAAAATTAGAGCATGCTATCAAACTTTCTCCAACCAACTTTTAGAAATTTTTATAGCCTCTCTTTTGCTTCCAACTGTTGTATACACTACTATGAATTTCATTTTCCCAAAAACCCATTAACTATCATATCAATTGCCTCTTTTTCGCTCAAGCCCCTAGTCCTCAAGTAATTTATCTGCTCATCTGCTACCTTTCCAATCGAGGCTTCATGTGTTAGTATGGCTTTCTTATTTTCATCAATCAATTCTGGTGTAAGTTTTATTGATGCATTTTTACCTATTAAAAGACCCTGGCAATCTAAATGCCCCTTACCTGCACCCTTCGCTAAGATTCTACTTACTGCATTGACTTTGCTATTTTCCCTCCCTACAATTCTTAACCTCACAATTGCATTCGAATTTTCTCTTAGAAGCTCAATATTATCGGTAATATTTACATTAGAATTCCTCGCATTTGTTACAATTTTTAGATTTGCAGAAGCATTCTCTTTCATAACAATATGAGTTTCTATTTTCAAATTTTTAGGAGGGAATAGATTTTTGTAATTGTATATTAATGAAGAATTTTTCTCCATAAAGAATATATAGGATGGTGCAACATTATCCTTTTCTCCCCATTTATGTAAGTGGTTATAGTTTACAGTGACACCCTCCTTTAATATTATCTTTCCTATGGCTTTGTGGGTGCCCTGAAGTCTTCTTTTTTTTGCACTACACACACCAAGCACATTTACTTTTAAATTTGGCTCGATAACAACTAAATTTCTAAGATCTTGAGAAACATTTTTTGTTGCTATCGTAACACATGTAAAAATTGGACAAGCAGGCTGT
>JAFCFS010000085.1 GCA_017608525.1 Candidatus Woesearchaeota archaeon
TTTTGTATATTGTGAATGTGTATAAGAAAATTTTAGCAAGCGGAATAATCGTAATTGCTTTTGTTCTGTTTATTTCTGGCTGTGTAAAAGAACCTACAAAAGTTGATGATGAAGGATGGACTCAAGAAGGAGTTAATACTATTGTAAAAGCCAATAATCAATTTGCTTTTGACCTTTATTCACAGTTCAAAGAAGAATCAAAAGACAAGAATATTTTCTTTTCACCTTATAGTATTTTTGTTGCCCTGACCATGACTTATGAGGGTGCAAGAGGACAAACAGCAGAAGAAATGAAATCAGTTCTTCACATTCCAGAAGATGCAAATCTAAGAAGGCCAAATTTTGCAAAAATAATTAATGAAATAAATAAACCAAACAAAAAATATAAGCTTTCAAGTGGAAATGCCCTGTGGGTCCAGAAGGATTACAAGTTTTTGGAAAACTATATAGATATCGTTGAAAGATATTACGGTGGAAAAGTCACAAATTTAGATTTTAAAAGTGAGGAAGCTCGTAAAGAAGCCCGCCAAACAATTAATGCCTGGGTCAAAGAACAAACCAACAACAAAATTGATAAAGCAATTCCTGAAGGATTTCTTAACAATAAAACTAAGTTGATTTTAACAAATGCTATTTATTTCAAAGGAACATGGGTTTTACAATTTGATCCAAAAGATACCAGAGATGAAAATTTTACAACAAGCACCGGACAAATTGTAAAAGTTCCGATGATGAGATTAATTGATGAAGAATTTAATTATGCTGAAACAGATGATGTGCAGATCCTTGAAATGCTTTATGAAGGTGAAGATTTATCTATGCTAATAATTCTCCCAAAAGAAAATAGCTTAGAAAATATAGAAGAATCTATCACCTCTGAAAAATTATCAGAATGGAAAAGTATCCTTAAGAAACAAACGGTAAATATTTTCATTCCAAAATTCAAATTTAAAACCCAATATTTTATGGTTGAAACATTGAAGAAAATGGGTATGGTATCAGCATTTGATGCGCTGCTTGCTGATTTCTCAGGAATGGATGGAACAAAAAATCTTACAATTCAAAACGTAGTACATCAAGCATTCGTTGAAGTGAATGAGAAAGGGACAGAAGCAGCTGCCGCAACCGCTGTTGGATTCGTCTCTGAGTCGTTGCCACCGATGTTTAGAGCAGATCATCCATTCATATTCATAATACAACAAAGAAATACAGGAAATATTTTATTCTTAGGAAGGGTTGTCAATCCTACTAAACAATAATGATTCTACTCATTTCGCCAGATTTTTTGCTTAGAATCCATTATCCCTCTTAATGCAATTATACAATAAATTTAACAGTTAAATTTCGAAAAGCTTTTAAACTAACTCTTTTTTTGCTATGGCGTATGAAAGAATTAACTTATGAAGAATTAACGGAAACACAAAAGAAATTGCTGGACGCTGCTGAAAAGGCTATGAAAAATTCCTATAACCCATATTCCAAATTTTTTGTTGGCGCTGCTATCTTAACAAAAGACGATAAGATTATAACAGGAACAAATGTTGAGAATGCAGCATATGGCTCAACTATCTGTGCAGAAAGAGCAGCTATTTTAAGAGCTAATGCGATGGGTTATAGAGTTTATAAAGCAATAGCAATAATAGCAAAGGGACAGGATTTTGATACAGAGGATGTTGTTGGCCCATGCGGAAGCTGCAGACAAGTATTGTATGAGTTCTCACAAATTTCTGAACAAAATTTAGAAGTAATTATGTCAACGACTAAAAAGGATAAGATTGTAATTAGCTCAATAGAAGAATTATTGCCTCTTGCATTCGGACCGAAAGATTTAGGAATAGAAAATAATTTGGTAAAAAGGAGTTTAAGAGTAAATATTTGAAAAATCAATTTTCTTTTTTTACACTGTATGGCAATATAGTCCTACTCGTCAATCTATTTGAATCCACTGTAGTAAGAATAAAAAACATATTTTTAATATTATTTCAAGCCTATATTAGTTCTTTTTGAATTGATTTTAGACAACATAG
>JAFCFS010000032.1 GCA_017608525.1 Candidatus Woesearchaeota archaeon
CTTTTATTTTGATGTATTGGATATTTTTTTCCAATGCTTTTTTAAATGCATTAAAAACTCTCGACTTTGTCCATATTTTTGGAGAACATTTAAATTCAACTCCAGAATAAGGTATGCCTTCTTCAAGAACCAATGTATCTATGGCAAAATTTTCAATAAAGCTTTTTTCTATTTCCTCTTTTATAATATCTTTTGCAAATTTATATAACTCACCCAGCCAAACATCTTCGCTATGGTAAAATTTGTCAAAATCAAAAACAAAATTTTTTCTCTTTATTCTAATTGGCGCCTTTATTGTATAGTATGTTGCTTTATCCTTAATTTCCACCTCTGTTACAATATCGGAAAGGACTTCAATTTTATAATCATCAAATATTTTTTTTGCTTCATCAATGCATTTACTAAATTCTTCATTCATGTAGATAGCGAGCTCATTCTCCATATCCCCTAGACTTGGATAATTCTCCTTTTGTATTCCATTAAAAGTTTCATAAAACCAGTATACAGTCTTTAAATCTGTTCCAGGAAAAATTTCTAAATTATTTGAAAATTTGTTTATTGTGCTCCTCGGTATTTTATCTTCTGGTATTTCTAAATAACCTCCTTGCAAACCAATTCTCCAGATAGAGTCCTTAGCAATTGAGCCTATACACTCATAAAAAAAGTCATTTATTGGTCTTATCTCTTCTGGTACTTTTATTGCCTTCGCCCTTTCTTTTTCCCATTTACTTAGTATTAAAGCTTCTCTATAGTAAACAATCAATATAACAAGAACAAGCAATATTAAACCAATAATGACAAAAATGGTGAATTGCCCCCTTTTCCTCATAAAAATTCCAAATATTTTACAATTAATAATATTTTCGCCTTATGTTAACGTTAGAAATATAAATTTGATTTTATGGGAGTTGTTTTTAAAGAACCGCATATAATAACTAATTTACTCTATCCGATGCTTCCTGAACCAAAAGATTACAATTTTACCAAGAAAAAATACGTAGAATTTGTAGAAAAAGGAGCAATAACAAGGAAAGATTTTTGGAATGCATTGGGTATTAAAAATTGGAAAAGTTTTGAAAATAAATATTTAGAAAATTTTGAAATAGATCCTGATTTTTTTAAAGTTGCAGATTATTTAAAACGAAAATATCAGCTTGCAGTTCTTTCCGATTTAGCAGTTACTTGGGGGAATTTTTTGATAAAGAAATACAAACTAGACAAAATTTTCTGCAAATTCTTCTTTAGTGAAAAATACAAAATGTGCAAAAAACAAAAGGAATTTTTTTTATTAGCGATGAGAAATCTTAAGCTAAATGGCAAGGAATGTTGTATGATAGATGATAGGTTAAGCGTATTAAAATTGGCATCTCAGCTTAAAATGAAAACGATATGGTTTAAAAGAGAAAAGAAAGGTATAGAATTTAATCCAGGCTACACTATAACAAAATTTGAAGAGCTTAAGAGAATACTCTAAATAAGCCAATACAATAACGACAAAAAAATTTCAAATTACCCTATTTTGCTCCAGAAAAAATTACAGTTTTCCACTAATTTCCTTTTTTAGCCTCTTAAAAAATTTTTTCATAAACTCTATTCTACCCTTTCCGATCTCTTTTGCTTTTTTTGTATAAAGTTTTTTTAAAACATACTTAAATTTCGTTTCAAATTCTATATTAGGAGAATGTTTTGATAAATCAATTATTCTGCCATTTCTTTTACCATCTACAAAGTTTTTCTTTATATACTCCTTAATATTAACATCATTCCATATTTTTTGCTTATGCACCCCTACAGAAACAAATGTTCTTGCAATCCCTGTAGCACCTATAACATCCAATTTATCAGCATCGTATAATATTTTGGCTTCTATTGTTTTTGGTGTATTATTCCCTCTAAATCTATGAGAGACTATACAATGCTTAATTTTTTCAATCTTTTCTTTTGGGTATTTCATTTTTTTCAAGATTCTTTCAGCAACTTTTGCACTTTCAAAAGCATGATCTATTTTTCCAGTTTTATCTGTATACTCTTTTAATCTGGCAATGTCATGAAGTAATGCTGAAATCTTCAAAACTTCTAAATCTACATTTTTTTCATATTTGGCAATTTCTAGACACAAATTATAAACTCTAGTTACGTGAAGAAAATCGTGGCTCGGATCAGTACCCTCCATTTCTTTTTTAACAATTTCCCTAAGCTTTTCAATCACATCCATCATTATTGCTTTTTTTACCAAACTTATAAAAAATTTTTGTTTATTTCTAAAATTATCGAAAAAAATAAAAATAAGGTTTCTAATTTTATAGAAAAATGTTGGGTTACGCTATATTGGGGGGAATAATTTCAATCATTTTTGCTCTGCTTCTATTTTTAAATATAAAAAGACAAAGCAGGGGAAACAAAAAAATGATTGAAATTTCTGAAGCTATTCATGAAGGTGCTATGGCATTTCTAAAAAGAGAATATAAAGTTTTATTGATTTTTGTTATTGTCGTAGGTGCTATACTCCTAATATTCGTTGATTACAAAACAGCCATATCTTTTGTGTCAGGAGCATTCTGTTCTGGTCTTGCTGGCTTTTTTGGAATGAAAACTGCAACAAGATCAAATTCGAGAACTGCAGAAGCGGCAAGAAAAGACATAAAAAAGGCTTTAAGGATTGCTTTTTCATCGGGCGCAGTTATGGGTTTAACAGTTGTTGGTTTGGGTTTGATTGGAATTTCTGTACTATATGCTATTTTTAAGGATCCAACACCTATATTCGGTTTTAGTTTCGGAGCCTCTTCTATTGCCCTATTTGCAAGGGTTGGTGGGGGAATATTTACAAAAGGAGCTGATGTTGGTGCAGACCTTGTTGGAAAAGTTGAAGCAGGAATTCCAGAAGACGACCCAAGAAATCCTGCTGTTATTGCAGATAATGTTGGCGATAACGTTGGGGATGTTGCAGGTATGGGTGCTGATTTGTTTGAAAGCTATGTTGGTGCTATAATTGCCGCAATGGCTATAGGTTTTGTAAAACTTGGAGTGAATGGTTTAATCTTCCCATTGATTATTGCATCCTTAGGCATAGTAGCTTCCATAACAGGAACAATATTTGTTAGAGGAAGGTCTCCCGCTTCTTCTTTGAGGAATGGTATTTTCGCTGCTGGTGTAATTTTTGCCGTATTTTCTTTGTTTGCATCGAAGGAATTTTTTAATTCCTATTCGTATTTTGTTTCAATAGCTGCTGGCTTGGTTGCTGGAATTCTAATAGGGCTTGTAACTGAGTACTATACATCTGAAGAAAGAAGCAGTGCAAAAAAAGTTGCACAAGCATCTGTAACAGGAGCTGCAACAAACATAATAACTGGGTTGGCGGTTGGTAAAAAAAGCACAGCACTACCAATATTGATTATTTCGACTGCAATTTACATTAGTTATTATTCAACAGGCCTTTACGGAATTGCTCTTGCAGGTGTTGGAATGCTAGCCACCCTAGGGATAAGTTTGGCTGTTGATGCCTACGGACCTGTTGCGGATAATGCTGGCGGTATTGCGGAGATGGCCGGTTTGGGAAAAGAAACAAGATCAAGAACAGACAAGCTTGATGCAGCAGGAAACACAACAGCCGCTATTGGTAAAGGTTTTGCAATTGGTAGTGCTGCCCTTGCTGCATTGGCTTTATTTTCAACATATTCCACAAAAGCAAATTTAAGTGCGATAAACATAATAAACACAGAAGTAATTATTGGCCTTTTTATTGGCGGAATGTTGCCATATTTATTTTCTGCCTTAACAATGGAAGCTGTAGGGAATGCTGCATTTGAAATGATTGAAGAAGTAAGAAGGCAGTTTAAGAAGATAAAGGGATTGATGGAAGGAAAGGCAAGACCTGATTATGCGAGATGTGTTGATATAAGCACAAAGGCTGCATTAAAACAAATGATAATCCCAGGTCTTTTGGCAGTGATAACTCCTCTTGTTATAGGTTTTCTACTTGGGCCTGAAGCACTTGGTGGATTACTAGCGATAAAAATGGCAAATTCGGGTGGTGTTTGGGACAATGCTAAGAAATTGATAGAATCTGGTGTCTATGGAGGGAAAGGATCTTTTGCGCATAAGGCAGCAGTTATTGGGGACACTGTTGGTGATCCATATAAAGATACATCAGGTCCTTCAATAAACATTTTAATCAAATTAATGACAATTGTTTCTCTAGTTTTCCTACCATTGTTTTTGTGATTTTAAAAGATTAAATACTTAAAAAGAATATACACTGAACACAGTTTCTTATTTTCCTAACTTGTTAAATAGGAAAATAAAGTCTTAGTTCAACTTAAACTTTATTTTTTCTTTGATTTAATTAATTTATTAAAAAAGTCGATTGATGGGCCCGGAGGGATTCGAACCCTCGACCTCCGCCTCGTCAAGGCGACGTCATAGCCACTAGACTACAGGCCCTTTTTGGTGAAGAATGATTTACTATTTTTAATCCTTTCGTTAAAAGTAAAAAGAAAAATTACAATTCTTTCCATGGATCCTTCCATGGAAAAGGATATAAGTCTTCAATTTTAAATTTCCATATTTTCGGAAAAATTTCCCAACCATTTTCTTTTCTTATAAATTCGCTACAAAGTATTGTTGTTTTTTCAGTCCCAAATTTCTCTATGGCCAATCTACATGCACCACAAGGAGTTAAAGGTTTATCAAGAGATTTAGGAACAGGGCATGCAACCAATAAAACTTTTATCTTAGCTTTTTCAGTCTCTTTTAAAATCATATTTGCTATAGCTGCTCTTTCTGAACAAAAACCAACACCGGATGGAAGTTCTAAAAATGTTCCTTCGTATATTTGATCATTTTCCGAAAGTATAAAAGCATAAATTGTATCATAAAGACCCTCTGATTTACGCTTTTTACAATATTCTAAAATTTTCTCTTTCGCATAATCGATTAGTTTCTTTTCGTCAGTTGTAAATTGAGTATATTTTGTAGGCTCCATATCAATAATCGAATATTCTTTGTTTATTAAATTATCTTTTAATTTTAACAGAAAATTTTTTAATTAATCCTTTCATCTTTTTTGTTGATGTTAGAAATTGAGATATGTAATTCGAAAAATTGTAAAGAAAAAGGAAGCGAGGAACTAAAAAAGAATTATAGAAAAGGCACTTCAATCCGAAATAAAAATTGTTGGAAAGTATAAAAAATTTGAAGGAAAGGGGGCAATTGCTATTGACTTGGGCACAACAACAATAGAGGCTGTTCTTGTCGATTTGGAAAAGATAAAAATTTATGGAAGAGCCAAAACGATAAATAAGCAAAAAAATTATGGAATAACTGTTACTGAAAGGTTAAGATACAGCAAAAAGCACGGGGTTGAAAATCTAAACAAAATAGTAACAAAAGTCGTTGAAAAATTAATTGAAAAACTAAAGGAGAAAACCTCAACAAAGGAGATTGAAAAAATAGTTCTTGCAGGGAATACAGCAATGACATATTTTTATTTAAATGAGGACCCAAAGATATATGAAAAAGAAAAACCAAATTATAGAGAAGTAAAAAGGAAGTATGGAAAAATACTCCTTCCTTGTATAGGAGAATTTATTGGCGGTGATATAACAGCAGGATTGGTTGCTTTAAACTTTGACAAATTTGATAAAAACAAAGCATTGATAGATTTAGGAACGAACGGTGAAGTTTGTGTGCTTAACAAAGATTACAAAGTGGTGCTTGCTGCATCGGCTTCTGCAGGGCCTGCTTTCGAAGGAGGTGGTTTTAGGTACGGGATGCCAGCAATGGACGGAGCAATCTATGAATTCAGTTTAAAGAATGGTTATAAAACAATTGGTGGAAAAAAACCGAGAGGAATTTGTGGAACAGGAATGCTCGACATAATAACAGAACTTTACGAGAACGGAATTTTGCTACCAAATGGAGAACTTACCTCTTTCAAAAAAACAGAAAATGGAAAGGAGTACTTTATAACAAAAAAAATTTCAATAAGCGAAAGTGAGATTAAATACTTTATAGACAGCAAAGCTGCAATATTTGCAACGTTACAAACTCTACTCCAAGAGTTGGAAATGGATTTTAAAGATTTAGATGTGCTTTATATTGCAGGTGGCTTTGGAAAATTTAATATTAGAAAGGCATGTAAAATTGGATTACTGCCTAAAGTAAAGGAATATAAATATGTAGGGAACTCTTCTTTGAAAGGAGCAAAACTTTGTCTTATTGAAAAGAATCTAAAAAGAGCTGAAAAAATAGCTAACTCCACGACAGTTGTTGATCTGGTAAACAGTAAAAAATTTTATGAAAATTATCTGGCTGCAAGATTTATTCCCCATACAGATGAAAGAATTTTTGAATGAGTTTATTTTCTAATTTAATCCATCTCAAGCCCTAAGTTAAAGGCCGCAATATTCTTTTCTATGTTGTATTTAACAGTTTCTTTAATTGCCTTTATTAAAGATTCTTTTTTCAATGGAATTATGCCTTTTCCAACTGCAAGACCAAGCATCATCAAGTTTCCGTATATAATGTTTCCAAATTTTTCCCTTGAAATTTTATAGGCATCAATTTTATAGACATTCTTCGAGTATTTTTTCACGATATCTAATATTTTATCTATAGGAGGATATTCTATTCCTTCTATATAAGAATAAATGGGGATGATTTTGTATGTGTTGACAATGAAATTTGTTTTTCTCTTGCTTGAAAAATTTAGAACATTTAAAGCCTCTAACGGTTCTAAAGCAATAATTAGGTCTGCTTCCCCATGCCTAATTGTTGGAGAAATTACCTCTTTTTTTGAGCCAAATCTTACCGTCGATATTGTTGAGCCGCTTCTTTGAGCTAAGCCATGAAGCTGTAGTCCCCTAACAAAATGTCCCTCATAGTTTGCTGCTCTTGCTACAATAGCAGATGTTGTTAATCCACCCAATCCTCCAACTCCTGCAAAATAAATTTCGAATTTCATTTTTTGATTAATTTTGATGGCTTTATTGCTTTATACGGACAAATTTGGGAGCAAACACTGCAGCCCCAACAAAGATCCTGATTTATTGAATACACATATTTTCCATTCTCAAACTTTCTTTCGATTGCCGGGCAAGAAAATTTGTTTGTGCACGTCCCACATTTTTGGCATAAATTTTGGTCTATTTGAAATTTCGTTGGCTGTTTGCCTTCCCTCTTCAACTTCTTCATAGCCAATAATCTGCACTCCCCTCTAGAAACAATAACCCCAAGTTCTTTTTTTTCGTAAAGCCTCCTAACTTTCTCTCTAATTTCCCTTTGGTTGAATGCGTTTACAACTTCAACATTTTTAATTTTGAATGATTTGGCTATTTCCTCTGGATAAATTTCTTCACTTTCCTTTCCTGTAGCGGTTTTTCCTGTTGAAGGACATGGTTGGTGGCCAGTCATTGCTGTTATTCTGTTATCAAGAACAATAACTAACGGATTACTTTTATTATATTTCATGTTAAGGAGAGCCGGCATTCCTGCATGGAAAAAAGTACTATCTCCTATAAAAACAACAGGTCTTTGTGAAGACGATTTGTTTATTCCATGTGCAATTCCTTCGGATGCACCCATGCAAATAATAAAATCCTGCATTTCATACGGCTTATAAATCCCAAGCATATAACAGCCTATGTCTCCGGCAAAAATCGTATCTTCAGGAACAGAATTTTTTACTGCATAAAATGTTGATCTATGCGGGCAGCCCTGGCAAAATGTTGGCTTCCTTTTCGGTATTTTTAAGTTTATTTTTACTTTCTCCTTCTTAACATTCTTCCCAACAAATTTTAATATTGAATCGTAAACAATATCAAATGTGTATTGCCCAACTCTTGGTAAGATATCCTTTCCATAAATTTTTAACTTTGGGTTTACCTCCTTTGCAACACTCCCAACAAAATTTTCCACCCATGGTTCGAGCTCTTCCAGAACAAGAACATGCAGTTTGTTTTTAATGAATTTGGCAATAATTTCTCTATCCAAAGGATATGTCAAATTAAGTTTTAAAACTCCAACATTTTCCTCTAAAGAATTTATTGTTTCGAGAACAAAATCGCAAACAGCACCTGAGCATATTATGCCATATTTACCATCACCAATTATTTTATTTAATCTTGAATAACCCTTTTTAATTTTCTCCAGCTTTTCAAGAACCTTCTTATGCATTATATTAAGATTTGGTCTTATATTGTAGAATCTCTCGATATTTTTCTTAAAAAAAGCTTTCTTCTTTCCTCTTACAATCTTGCCAACCTTAACAGTACCTATTGAATGATTAACTTTCGTTGTAGTCCTTACTAAAACTGGAATACCATATTTTCCTGAAATCTCGAATGCAATTTTTGTGAGCTCAAACGCCTCCTGTGGATTTGATGGCTCAAGCATTGGAAGATTTGCTATTCTTGCATAACCCCTAGAATCCTGTTCGGATTGTGCTGAACCAAAACACTCGGGATCATCGGCCACAACAATAACCAGCGGTGCGTCAACGCCAACGTAAACAATGGGATAAACAGAATCTGAGGCTACATTAAATCCAAAATGCTTCATACAAACAAGACTCGGAAGGCCTGATAGAGAAGCGCCAGCAGCAGTTTCAAATGCCACTTTTTCATTTGTAGAAAATTCAAAGTATATCCCTATCTTATTTGCAACTTTCGCAAGGGTCATCCCAATCTCGCTTGAAGGAGTTCCAGGGTAGGCGGATGCAAACTTCAATCCTGCCTCCAAAGCTCCTCTTGCTATTGCCTCATTTCCCAAAAGAACAACCTTTTTATTTTCTTTTAAAACATCCATAAAAAGAAAGAGTGTAAGCACTTATATAAATCTTTTTTATGATTCGATAAATTAAAAAGGTAAAAATTTAAAAAGGAATAAACAGATATAAATTAAGTGCCTCCGTAGCTCAGCGGTTAGAGCAGCTGACTTGTAATCAGCAGGTCGTGGGTTCGAATCCCACCGGAGGCTTTGAAACAAAAAATAAGAGCATTGATTGTAATAGAAGTACTTGGAAGCCCAAAGGAACACGTAGAAAACGTAATGAAGCAGATTATAGAAAAACTTGAGAAGGAGAAGGGAATTAAACTTATCGAGCAAACAACATATAAAGCCGAGCAACAGAAAAATAAACTTTGGTCGACTTTTGCAGATATAGAACTTTATGCAGAAAGTATAGAAAGACTTCTCGGTTTGTGTTTTGATTATATGCCTTCTAGCGTAGAAATAATAGAGCCAGATGAACTTAAAATTAAGTCGATTGATTTAACAAACTTCATAAATGATCTACAAGCAAGATTGCACAGGTATGATATGCTTATAAAAAGTTTAAATGCAGAAAACATTTTGCTCAAGAGGGAACTTAATAAATTTATAAAGAGGACTAAAACTTCATAGCAAATCTGAAAAAATAGGGGCCTTTCATCAATTTAAATTTATTATCTACTATTGTGAGAAGCAAATCATCTTCCACGTTTTCCAATTTAATATCAACATCATTATCAAGAGCTATGCTTGCAATACAATCTACGCATATTTCATTTTTATGCAACAATTGGTCAATAACTATAGCATTTGCAACAGTAAGCAATTCTCCAACTCTTAGGTTTATTCTTTTGTGGAATTTGTTGATTTTTGCTTCGAGATCTCCCTTCTTTATACTAACTGGCCAATAAACATCTATAACAACAACCTCATCTCCAATTTCAACTTCGGGTTTTATTGCACCTGTTTCAACTTCGAAATCTTTTGGAACATTGACGCACTCTTTCAAATATTTCCTGATGTAGTTTTCAACAGCAGTTTCCATATTTTTTTTCGTCGGTATGTTTTTGTTTCCTTTATAATAATAGTAAGCTACATCTAAACTCCCGTATTCCAATGACGGATTTATCTCACCTATATAGCCTCCCTGAATACCTAAATAATAGAGGGCTGCCATTCCGAGAGTAGAGATGCAATCTTCTATGTTGTTTTTTACAATTCTCAATTCGGGCGGCAATGCCAATTCTTCACCTACTTTAATTTCGCTTATTTTTTCGCTTATTTTTGTTCTGAAAATTGTAAAAATTAAAATTAGTGATACAATTATTATGCCGAGTATAATAAATAAAGTAACTTGTCCTCTTTTTCTTTCATATAATATTTTTTGTTTCATTTGCCTTAGCAAAGAGTTTTTCGCAAACGCGCTCTTCACCTTTGAATACTTTTTTGCAATGTTCAAGATCTGAAATTATTTTGTAAGCATGGTATAGGCCAGGAACACTCCATGGGATTACATTTTTATCTTCCTTTACTACCCTGTTCCACCATTCCATAACATCTTCTCCAAATTTGGGTTTGATTGGTGGAATTCCTCCTGCTTTTTCCAGTACTTCATTAACGTAACCTCTACAATCTCTAAAAAACGGAAGGTTCACAGGGAAATACGATATAACATGAGTTTCTTTCATTCCTTTGTCTATATCTTCCGGTTTTAATGGTTTTAGTGGAGGAATAAGTCCATAAATAGTTGCTTCATTCCAGGGTTGGCCATCCTGATGACTTACCCCTCTCTTTTTAGAATTATAAGGAATTACAGTCCGTGCTGTTTCTGTAAATAAATTTTCAACAATGTATACTTTTCCTTCTTCTTTGTCTGTATGGTGAACCAGTAAAACATGCCCGTCAACAACTACTACAGTTCCAGGAACAAGAAGTTCTTCAGGAACATACTGGTTATATAACTTAAAAAATCCTCTTCCATCTTCTGTTTTAAAATAGTTTCCTCTTTCAATATATGAAACTCCATTTTTTAGTTGTCCTCTTTTCTCTTCAACTTTCTCCTCCATTCTTGAATTTATAGAAACCTTTTTGTTGCATATTTCTTTTCCAGCCCTGCCTGTAATCAAAAACTTCCCTTGTATTTTCGGGGAAGATTCCGCATTCGCATAGTTTGAAATTTCTATGTCTATTTTCCCAAGCTTTCTTATATTCTTCACCGGGATTCTCATAGGTTTTGGTTTGCATTTCTTTTCCCCACAAACAGAGATAGAAATTTCTTCTTTTTTTGCATCAACAACTAAATCCGCATTTGAAGCATCACTTGTTTTCCATTCAATTATTTGTTCTCCATTTATTTCTCTTAAGTTTCCAGTTTTAAGAAGCATTTTTCTGTTCCAATCATAAGCGACATAGCCATCTTTCATCTCCAACTTAAAAGTATCCCCATCTTCAATTTTTATTCCAATTTTCTCGCCTATTTCCTTTTTCAATTCGAAACTAAAACCTTTGCCTTCTGCTTCTAGAGGAAAAACACCCTTAGCCAATTTTTCCTTATCAAAGCAAACATTAACATAATTTCCTTTTGCCTTTTCAATACAATAGCCAAACAAAACCCCCTCATCCCTTGCGTTAACAAGCAATCCGAACCCGGAAGCAACGGAGCCCTTGTCCAATTCCAATGCATTTTTTCCAACGACTAATGCTGAACCCCTAACCAATTTTATGTCGTTAATCATTATATTGCTACCATACACCCTATTGCCCAGTATTTTCCCAAGTGTTCCGTTTGGCAACAGATTTATTTTCGTCGGATTAACAAAATTTCCCTCTTCATCTTTAAAATACATTGTAAAGGATTTTTCGGTAACTTCTCTCAAATCTAGATCTATCTTTTCTGGGGGTCCATGATCGTAAATAATTCTTGCGCCTTCAGGGGCAGAAATTTTTTTCTTTCCTAATACATACTCGCCACCACCTTTTCCAACTATAAGTTCGGCATTTACAAGAACCGTTCCATTGTACTTCAAATTGCTCCCCTCATCTAAATTTTTGAATTCTACATTACCGACCTTAAGCCCTGAACAACCGGAATTCATTTTAAGAACGAGCAACCCTTCCTCTTTTTTAACATTACAATTCTCTCCATAAAAATTTGCAAACTCATCCTCTTTTTCGAAAAACTTACCAATTTTTGCATTTTCCTCATTGAATGTTACATCAGTATTTTCCCCAACTCCATCCTTCCCAAAAAATATTTCTCCATATGCTTTGAATTGTTGCATCATTGTTCTAAACTGCATCGCTGATTCCACAATTTTCTTATTTTCCTCGGAAAGACTTTTCATTACTTCCTCAAGAATCTTATTTTTTAGTGTACCTAAAGGATCACTTACAGTTGAGTATATCCCCATAAGTTGTTGGTAGTTGTTGTATTCATTTGGGTAAGATTCTTTTACGCTTTCCTCAATCAATCCTTTTAATTCCTGTTTTGGATTGAGGCAGAAAGATATTATCCTTGCTGTTTCAGGATCTTTTTCGCTTATCGCTTGAATCACAACCTCTTCAACCAAGCCTTTCGGATTGCTTATCTTCATTAACAAATCCATTGACTCTTCCAATTGAGCAATACCTATAGTAATTAGAACGAAGAATACACAAACTAAAAAGACTGAAAACTTTCTCATAACCTTAAAAAATTAAACTTGGTATATAAAATTTATTATCCTTTCATTGATTATTTATTTTTTTACCAATAATTAACAAATTTATGTTCTAAACCATCCTTCTAGTATTTCACCAAACGTAAAATAGTGCCTCAATTTTTCTCTTTTGTAATTCATTCCCTCATCTGTTATTGAAAATTTCTTCTTTATTGTTTCCCCATTTTCTTTCAATCTTACCAAATTCATCTCCTTGAGTTTATTTAATGTTCCATACAGCATGGACGGACTAATATAGATATTAAATTTTGACTTAAGTTTCGAGATTATTTCATTCCCGCAAAGTTCTTCTTTTGTCAACAAATGCAAAACAACAAGATCTAAAATACTTTTTATAATATCTGCTCTCATATTCGATCTTTTCATTTTGGCCTCCCCTTTCTTGCATTACCCCCGTCGGCCAAAACCCTCAAAAGAACTAACTACCTTTTGAGGGCTCTTGAAGTCAAATATAATTAAGAATAAAGAGGTATATAAATATTTTTGTAAAATTTTGGCATTACTCACCAGTGCATACAAAATCAATATGTCTTAGCAAAATAACACATAAACTTTGCTTTCCTATTGCAGTTTATACAATTTCCTTCAAATTTTGGTTGTTTAAAAGGAATGCACCTTGTTGTAATGCCTCCACTTTTTTCTTTTATTTCCTCTTCACATTCAGGAACACCGCAGAAAGGGGCAAACAAAATTTTTCCCTCTTTTGCATACTTAATAAATTCATCCCATGATTTAACTTCTACTATGTTTTCTTCGATAAATTTTTTCGATTTTTCGTACATATCATTCTGCATTTTCTCCAATATTTCAGAAATTTTTTCTTTTAGCACATCAAATCCAATCTTCATCTTTTCCAAAGTATCTCTTCTCACAACAACAACTTCATTTTGCTCAACATCTTTTGGACCTATTTCTATTCTTATTGGTACACCCTTAAGTTCCCATTCATTAAACTTCCATCCAGGGGTATGTTCTTCCCTATCGTCCAATTTAATTCTGTATTCACTAAGTAATTCTTTAATTTCGTTTGCTTTTTCCAACACTTTCTCTTTTGTTCCTTCATAAAGAATAGGTACAACAACAATCTGTATTGGTGCAATTTTCGGTGGTAAAACAAGACCTTTATCATCACCGTGAACAGCAATCATCACACCAAGCATTCTTGTTGTTATCGCCCATGTATTTTGCCAAGCATATTCCATTTTTCCATCCTTGTTTAAAAATTTAATATCGAATGCCTTTGCAAAATTTTGACCATCAAAATGAAAATCTGGTCCTTGAACAACTCTCCCATTTGGCAATAAAAATTCAATCGAAACCGTATAAACTGCTCCTGCAAATTTTTCCTTTTCTGTTTTTTTGCCAATCAACCCGTGTAATGCCATGTACTCTTTTAATATATCTCTATACATCCCTATAATCAATTCCCTTTCTTTTTCAGCTTCTTCCCTTGTTGCGTAAACTGTATGTCCCTCATTCCACAAAAATTCCCTTGTTCTTAGTAAAGCGACAGGATGCTTAAATTCCCATCTAACAACATTATTCCATTGGTTAATTTTCAGCGGCAAATCTCTCCAAGAGCGTATCCATTTTGAATAGCTTTCATACATTATTGTTTCTGAGGTTGGTCTTACAGCAAGTCTTTCATCAAGTTCCTTCTCTCCTGCTTGTGTAACCCATGCTACTTCAGGAGAAAAGCCCTCAACATGTTCTTGCTCTTTTTTAAACAGATTTTCTGGTATAAAAAGTGGAAAATAGGCATTTTGAACACCCATTTTTTTTAGTCTTTCATCAACAGCCTTTTGAAGAATTTCCCACATCGCATAGGAATACGGTCTAAAAATCATGCATCCAGAAACCAAACTGTAGTCTGCCAATTCTGCTTTTTGTATAACTTGCGTATACCACTCGGAAAAATTTTCTTCCTTTTTTACACCTATACCTAATTCTTTCGTCATTCTTAAAAAGGGAGTCTATACAACTATTAAAATTTTGCGTTTA
>JAFCFS010000033.1 GCA_017608525.1 Candidatus Woesearchaeota archaeon
CACCAATGGAATAGTATTTTAGATTTAGTTTTTTCGCTATGGCTTTTGCAACAACTGTCTTTCCGCTTCCTGGAAGTCCACTTATTGTTATTTTCATATTAATTAAGAAGTTGGCAGAATTTATAATATTTATTTTGAAATCTTTGCTTTAAAAAAAATTTAAAAATTTTGGAAAATTTCATATTTATTGATGAAGAAAAAGTGGGTCATTGCGATAATATGTGGATTTATAATTATTTTGCTGATTATTTTTATGGTTCCAGTATTAAAGATCGTTTTTCATAAACCTCGAGGCATATGTTTTGCTGAGGTTTATATGGACAAAAGTTATTGTGAAGGCTTACCTCAAACCAAATTTGAAAGATGCGAAAAACAAGTAGATTTTCTTAAGTTGCTAAATGGCGATGAAAGCAAATTGGAGTTGTTTCCACAACTTGAGATGATTTACAGGGCGATAAAAAATAAAGATATGAAAATGTGCGGTGATGGGCTTTATAGCGATGAATGTAGGATGATTATTTCAAAAGATAAAAAGTATTGCAAAACAATTGGTTGTCTTTACACAGGATATAAATTGATTGCGATACTTGAAGATAATTCAACTTATTGTAATATGATACCAAATTTAGTACAAAAAAATTATTGTAAAGCCATAGTTGAAAAAAATAGCACCTTATGTCACTATTATGTATAAAATGAAATTAGGAAAAAAAGGTGGTCTTTTAGGTAATCTCGCTAATGCAATAGGCTCAGTTATTGGTACTGTCGTTGCGAAAGTAAGTGAAGCTGTAATAATGGCTGTTGCAGTTATAATTATAGCCCTTCTGAGTAATGCAATCGCAGAAACGATATCCGGAACTACTGCTAGTTTGGGTTCTTCTGGAATATATACCAATGTGGAATTCATCCAAGATAAATATGTTATATACCCAAACAATACCTTTTCAATAATTATCAATGCTACTTTTTCCGTAGTGCCAGAAAATTTAGAGGAGACGTTAAAAAACGAGATTAATAAAAAATTGGAGGAAGAAGGTTATTCTTATAAAGCTGTAGGGGTGGATATCGAGTATGTTAAAATAGGGGATATAGCATACCTAATAACTTCTTATAACTGTAGTAATGGGGGTGGTCATTCATTACAAGGCCTTTCTTCATGTCCTTCCGAATTAAATGTTAGAGTTAAAAACATAGAATCTTCTACTTATTACGATTGCTATGATACTTGGGTGGTTGATGATGCAGATGAGATAATAATCCCAAAAAATCCTATAGCTCAACAAGATGTTATGGAAGAGTACAATTGTCGTTGTAAATATAAAACTTGTTGGGACAGTAGGTATTATAATTTTAATCCTTCTAATCCTTATTATACTTTGGTGCTTTATGATAAAAATGGTGGACCAGCATATTATGACGAAAGCAAAACATATACGCAGGTTTATATTTCAAAAGCCAATATTACTATTCTAGGAAATGTAAGCCCAGATAGTAAACTAACGTTCATTAATGGATTTGCTTTCACATTGTATATAGGTGGAGAAGTTGAGTTTTCTTCATTTGATGAAGATTTTGATGAGGCTATAAAAATAATTGTTTTCAAAGATCCACAAACTACATATTATGTAGGCACTTGCATAGATGTTGATGGTGATGGATATGGTGTTGGTAATGCATGTGAAAATTACGATTGTAATGATGAGGATTCTACAATTTACCCAAATGCTCCAGAACTTTGTGAAGATATGAAAGATAATCAATGCCCGGGAGATCCAGGTTATGGCGTAGAAGATGAAGGGTGCTTTAAACCAAAAGTTTATCTAATTGAACCAAAAGGAAGAACTGTTTTGCCAGGAAAAATCACTTTAAAAGTGTCAACGAATAGAAATGCTATATGTAGATATTCAGACCAAAATGTTGGTTACTCTTGGATGAAAAAATTTGCAAATACTGGAAAATTGGAGCATGAAACAACTCTAAATCTACAACAAATAGGAGATTATACATACTATGTTAGGTGCAAAGCCGTTTAAAAAGAGAAATACAATTATTTTAGGCATAATAATAGTGATAGCTTTCTTTTTAAATGGTTGTTATCCTGTGTTAGAAGGTGTTGAGCAACCAGAATCTTCAAAAATAGACGTTTCTTTTAATACAATTTTGCATTTGTCAGATGATGACCCATCTTACCAGATATGTGGAAGTGGAACAGCAGCCATATTGCTTCCTGAAGGTTGGGAAGTTTCTTCCTTTGTTATTTATACAGATTTAGAAAACAAAACTGTTTGTGAAAGAAATGAAAGTTTGCCCACTCCATTTCCAGCACCTGAAAATTACTATTGGTGGACTTGCCAAGCTTCTTATGTTGAATACTATGATAATGCAGATGCTAAGGTTGAAATTATTCCAACGACACCCGGAAATTATTCTTTATATTATACAATAGGGTATTATTGGAGTTCTTGGGTATCATTAGACAATGGAACTAGTGTACTTAAAACGACTATAATATGGAAAGACAACGCAACTAAAAATATTACAGTATTACCTTCCCTCTATGTTTCAGATCCACTTCAAGTAAGTATTAGAGTACGTGAAGAAAGTAGCTTGTATGGTCAATGCTCAAATGGTATTAAAGACGAAAATGAAGCAGACGTCGATTGTGGTGGAGTTTGTCCTCCCTGTGAAGATGGAAAAATTTGTAACGAGGATAGTGATTGTTTAAGTAATTATTGCAACCCAGACGGTATGTGTTCTACACCTTCATGTAACGATGGATGGCAAAACCAAGACGAGAGCGATGTTGATTGTGGTGGGAACTGTGAAAAATGCGAAAATGGAAGAAGTTGTATAACAGGGGAGGATTGTGTAAGTGGTACATGCGTCGATTCTATTTGTGTTCCTGAGTGTACTTCATGCGAAATGGTTTGTAATGAAGATAACCCTTGGTTGGATTATTTTGAATTTGGAACCTGCAATCAACAGATTTGCGAACAATGTAATGCAGAAAACGGATGTTACTTTAATTATGAATTAGAAAAATGTGAAAGTTGTGAAGGATTCAGCTGCGAGGTTCTAGACTTTTTTGAATGCATAGCAAATGGATGTTGTAGCTGGGATACTAAAAATCAAAAATGTATTTCGAGAGGGGAAGCTCTACCAGAAGAAGGAGAATGCGTTTTTAGATTAAGAATAAACAGAAGCTTGATTAAACCAAAAACAGCAATTAGAATAACCTTATTCGGTGAAAACTGCGATGAAGAAGAAGGAAAAACAATAAAATTCTACATATGCAATAAAAGTGTAATGGAAAATGAAGGATTTGAAGGTTGCAAAAATAATATGGTTATTGAAGAACCACTTGAGGCAACTTTTAGAAATGGGAGAGCATCTGTTGTATTTTCTAAAGCAAATTATACACAAGAATGTAAGGATGAGCCAATAAAATGTATACAAAGATATTATGTCATTGCTGAAGGTAGTCCGTTAATAGTGGAATCTTTTGATGTTATTGCATGTGATAGAAATGATGAGGATTGCGATGGTGTTTGTGATGCCGCAGAATCAGCAGACGGTTTTTGTATTGTGTGTTGTACAGAGACAGAAGAAGGAATAACTTGTGGAGATTGGTGTTTTGAAACAAAGCCGTGGGAATTGGAAACGATCGAGATTGAGGGAGAGAATTGCGGATGCTCAAAACGGCAAAAAGAGTGTATGCAATTTTGGGATTGTACAAATGCGAAATGGAGTGAATGTGATGAGGAAACAAACACAAGAACTAGGAACATTGATGATTGTACATGCACTGCTCCTGAAGATATGGATTATTGTTGTGATCCGAGTTATAAAAGTATGCTTCCAAAAATAAAATCCTGTATTCTTGAAACAAAATTTCCATCTTTCAGTGCATTTAATTTTATTATTGTTTTGTTGCTAATAGGTATTTATTATTCCTTCAAAACAAAAAAACATTAATTTTTTATATTGCTTAGTTAACAATTCTAATATGACATTTCATTCTTTCGGTTTGGAGAAGATATTTAAAGAGCTAAATGCCTCAAAAAATGGTTTAAATGTTAAAGAAGCAAAAAGAAGGCTTAAGATATATGGGAAAAATACAATTGTTGTTGAAAAAAAAATACCCCTGTTTAAAATTTTCATTAACCAGTTCAAAAGCTTTTTAATTATAATTTTAATTATTGCAGCAATCTTTTCTTTTGCAATAGGCTTCATTCCAGGTGAAAAGCCACAATATTTTGATGCCTTGCTTATTTTGGTTATAGTTTTAGCCAATGGAATATTCGGGTTTTTTCAGGATTATAAAGCAGAGAAAGCGCTGCAGGCCCTAAAAAAACTTGAAGCTATAAAAGCAAAGGTGTTGAGGGGCGGGGAAATTAAAATTGTTAATGCTGAAGATTTAGTTCCAGGTGATATTATACTTTTGAGTGAGGGTGATAAAGTTCCAGCAGATGCAAGATTAATAGAAGCTTATGATTTAGTTACCGATGAATCTTTGCTTACCGGCGAGAGTATGCCTGTTGAAAAAAGAACTTGCATTTTAAAGGAGAATGTCCCACTTGCAGAAAGGGTTAATATGGTTTATGCTCAGACAATTGTTGTTAAAGGTGAGGCAAAAGCCATCGTAGTTTCGACAGGAAAAAAAACAGAAGCTGGAAAAATAGCTGAAAAATTAAAAGAGACAAAAAAGAGGTTAACACCATTCCAGATCGAGATTAAGGGCTTAAGTAAAAAAATAGGCATAGCTATAATTTTCATAATTTTCATAATCGCCATAATTCAGTATTTCGTTCATGTGGCATCACCAATTTCGATATTTCTTGCAGCTGTTGCCCTTGCTGTTGCTGCAATACCTGAGGGCCTACCGGCAGTCCTAACTATAGCCTTAGCTTTGGGAACAAGAAGAATGTTGAAGAAAAAAGCCTTAGCAAGAAATCTTCCTGTGGTTGAAAGTTTGGGTTCTGTTGATGTTATATGCACTGATAAAACAGGAACGCTGACAGAAAATAAAATGACTGTTCAGAAAATTTATTACAATGGCAAGGTTTATGAGGTTACAGGTTTGGGTTTATCTCCAAAAGGCGATTTCTTATTTGAAGGAAAAAAGATAGCTCCAAAGAATTTATTTCCAATTTTGAAATGTGGCTATTTTTGTAATAATGCTAAAAAAACAAAGGATGGTTTTTTGGGCGATCCTACAGAAATTGCACTTTTAGTTGTTGCGGAGAAAGCAGGCATAAATGAGAAATCCGCAAAAGTTGATGAGATATCTTTTTCCTCTGAAAGAAAAATGATGAGCGTAATATGTAAAAATAATGATGGTTATATTGTTTACACGAAAGGAAGTCCTGAAATTATTTTAGAAAAATGCAAATTTATCCTATTAAATGGAAGAAAAATTAAACTTACTAAAAAAGAGAAAAATAAAATACTAGAAACTAATGCAAAATTTGCTGTTAACGCATTAAGAGTTCTTGGTTTTGCTTATAAAGAAATTAAATCCTATGATCCGAAATCAAAGGAAAGGGTAGAGAAAGATATGGTTTTTTTAGGATTGCAAGGAATGATAGATCCACCGAGAGAAGAGGTTAAGCCTACGATAGAGCTTGCTAAAAAAGCTGGGATAAAGATAAAAATGGTTACTGGGGATAATATGCTGACAGCGATTGCAATTTCAAAAGCCCTTGGTTTGGGAACAAATGCAATTAATGGACAAGATCTTGAAGCGTTAGATGATGAAGAATTAAGAAAGATTGTTGAAGAGAAAGAAATATTTGCGAGAGTAACCCCTGTTCACAAATTAAAAATACTGAAAGCTTTACAGGCTAATGGTCATAGAGTTGCAATGACAGGAGATGGAATAAACGATGCTCCAGCATTAAAGGGTGCAGATGTTGGGGTTTCCATGGGAATAAGAGGAACTGAAGTTGCAAGGGAAGCAAGTGATATGGTTATATTAGACGATAATTTTAAGACAATAGTTGCAGCTGTAAAGGAAGGGAGAACAATTTTTGACAACATAAGAAAATTTGTAACTTTTTTACTTTCTTGCAATTTTGCTGAAGTATTTGTTGTTTTTATTGCTTCATTATTTGGATATTTGCCAATAACCGCAATTCAGATCCTCTGGATAAATTTAATAACTGATGGTGCTCCGGCTCTTGCACTTGGTGTTGATCCTCCAAACCTAGATATTATGGAAAGGCCACCTAGAAAGAAAGGGGAAGGCGTGATCAACAAAAAAATTGCGTTTTCAATAACATCTATTGGTATAACTCTAACTCTTTTTATTCTACTTATATATTTTGCTTCACTTAAATTATACGGTTTTGAAATCGCAAGGACTATGGCTTTTACTTCATTTGTTTTATTTGAGCTTGTTATTGTAGCTGCGATAAGAAAAAGGGAGAAGCTTGGATTTTTTTCAAATAAATACTTGTGGATAGCTTTGCTAATTTCGATTGCACTTCAGTTTTTAATCATTTATACCCCTCTTGCTAAATTATTCGGGGCTGTTCAATTGGGGGTTAAACAAATTTCCATCTTGATTATTTCTTTATTTTTCGTTTATTTAATTTCTATAACGCTTGCAAAATTTGGAAAATGATTTAAATCAATTTGTTTTTCTTATAGCTATGAAGTATATATGCACTATATGTGGAAATAAAATTGAAATAAAAGAGGGAAAAAATTTGCCGAGGGTTTGTCCTTATTGTGGTGAAGAAACTGCTTTTTCAAGACTTCTATCAGCAAAAGAACTAATCGACGATGCTTAGGATAATACTTTTGGGACCTCCAGGAACAGGAAAAGGGACACAAGCTGAGCTTATAAGCAAAAAATACGGAATCCCTCATATTTCTACAGGCGAGATTTTTAGGAAAGCTGCAATGGAAGGCTCAAAAATAGGGATTGAGGCGAAAGAAAAATATTGGGGGAAGGGCAAACTTGTCCCTGATGAAATAACGGTAAAATTGGTTGAAGAGAGATTGGCAAAAAAAGATTGTAAAAATGGGTTTATTCTTGACGGTTTTCCAAGAACTGTTAAACAAGCTGAGGCACTTGAAAAAATAGCAAAAATAGATTTTGTTATAGATATAGAATCGAGAAAAGAAACGATAATCAGAAGGTTGACATCAAGAAGACAGTGTTTGAAATGCGGAAAGATTTATGGAATAGATATGCCGCCAAAAAAAGAGGGGATATGTGACGTATGTGGTGGAAAATTATTTCAGAGGGAGGACGACAAGATTGATGTTGTTAAAAAAAGGCTTGTTGAATATGAGGAGAAAACAAAACCATTGATAAATTACTACAAAAAGAAAGGGAATCTTTTTACTGTTAACGGTGAACAATCAATCGATAAGGTATTTGAGGAAATATGTAAAATTCTGAATAAAAAAAATTTAAATACATAGAAAACTAAGCATAATTTAATGGCCAAAATTTCTGATGACGAGCTAAGAAAAAAAATCGAAGAACTTGCCATATCTGAAGAGAAAATTGAAAAAGAGGAGCTTTTCAACTGGTTTAAAAAAAGAATCGAAGACGGTTTGGATTTTGGAATTATTGCAGAGAAATTAGAAGAAGCAAATTATGATCTTGACAAAGCTAATAAACTTCTTGGAATCAATTTAAAGGCTGAGAAGGCACTTGAGGAAATAAAAAAACTAAAAGAAGAAATGTCGGAAAAGAAGGAAAAAGAGGAAAAAACAAAATTATTTTCTTGGTTGATTGGAGCATTTCTTACATCAGGTATTGGAGCATTTATTGCAATAACTATAAAAAGGGCAACATCACAAATTGAAGGAAATGTTCCAGGTTTTGAGTTTATTTATGGCTTCATCAAAGCTGGCTGGGCAATTTGCATAATTGCTGGCATAGCGGCATTAGTTATACTGGGTGTAATAATTAAAAGGTTGGTTAAGAAATGAAAAAGAAAGGGCAAGTCTATTTACTAATTGCAATAATTTTATGCTTTATAATTTTTGGACTCTTCTCCATAGCTAACAAACTTGTGGAGAAAAAAATTGGGGAAGATTTCAAAATCCTTGCTAAAAATTATGAAACAGAAAGTACGAAATTTTTAAATTTGTTGATAGGGGAAAAAACAAAAGGTGAAATAAATGAAGATGATATCAAGAAATATTTTGCAAATTTTACAGCACTTTTTACGAGTTATGCAAAATCACAGGCTCCTAACTTTGAATTGCTTTACATTTTCAAATTTAACAATAACCTTTACATTGGTAATTATTTAAAAAGCCGAATTAAAATTAATAACAAAGAAATAGACGGATGTTATGACAAAATTCCAGTGAAAATAGAATTTCAAGGGTTGAATCTTCTTTTCGGTGTTGATATGCAAGAGATAGAAGATTGCAATGAAATGTACTCTTCTTTTACAGGAAACAGCATTGAAGTTCTTATAGGGGATTACAAGTATGATCTTGAAATCAGCGAAAATAGGCCCGAAATTGTAATAATAAGCAAGGAGGATGTTGGAGAACAAACTGTTGTATACTTCAAAGGAAAAATCAAGAAACCGAAAAAACCAAAGAAAAAATGAAAAAGGGAATTGCTCCGGTTGTTGCATGGATTTTAATACTAACTTTAAGTGTTGGAATTGGAGCAATAGTTGTTACTTGGTACGTGAAGCATGCAGAATCTATAACTAAAGAATACGTTACCGAAACAGGAAGCGAAATTGAGTGCGGCGGTATTAATTTAAATGTTGGATTTAATGAGGAGGAATGCAAATTAATAATCGTTAATACGGGGAAGAAAAAAATACACAAATTAAAAGTATTTATTTCTGAAAAGGAAGTAGAATTTGATGAAGAAATACTCCCAAGAGAAAAGAAAGAATTCAGTTTTGATCTTGGTGGCGTCAGCATTAAAAATGTTTTGGTAAATCCGGTAATTAAAATCAATGATAAACTATACATTTGTAAAAACGAAAGAGTTTATAATCCGAGAGGTGAAATGGAATGCTAAAAAAGATTGCAGCGGCATGGATATCTTGGGTTATTCTTTTAGGTTTTATGGCGAG
>JAFCFS010000034.1 GCA_017608525.1 Candidatus Woesearchaeota archaeon
TTTATTCGAAAACAAAGTAGATAAAGGTGAACTATATGATTATTTAATTCTTGTTTCAGATCCTACTTTTGGTGCAAGGGAAAGTATATTAAACCCCTCAAGTAAGAAACAAAAAAAGATCTGGAATTTTAAGAAAAATGCAATTGCTGGAACGAATAAACTCATTAATAGGAAGTACTATTCTGCTTTGAGAAAAATAGCTTCAAAGATTAAATCCTCCGGTGGTGAGGTTGCCATTTTCAATCCATGCTCTTTTGAAAGGACAGATGTTGTTGATATTGTTCTTCCAAAGGGCGAATTTGAAATTATCGATAAAGAGAATGGTAAAGTTATAGAATATCAAACAGTAAAGGAGAGTGCTTAAAATAAATAGAAAGAACAGGATTTCAAATGTAAAAAAGCAGGAGAGTAAGCCTTTACATTACGAAATAAATGTAAGCGAAAAAGGGATAGAAAGCATAGTTGATAAAGAATTCTGTAGAGAGCTCATTAAAAAGGGAAATGTATTTTCTCAACTTATTTACGATTATGGAGAGCCCTTTTCCTCGCTGCCAAATCCATTGCCCAACTATTTTCTTAAACTTCTGGAAAGGGGGCCAAATAGCTATAAGAGGTATGTTTCAAAAAACTATAAAATTGTGGAAGTTAAAAATGGTAAAGTTTACAGTTCAATAAAGCTAAGATCAAAAACAAAGAATTGTCCATTTTTAGAAACTGAAATTATTGCCTACAACAAAATTAAGAAATTGGAAATCGTTAACAAATTAAAAAAGGTACCGACTTATGAAAAGGAGGGTGTTTATTTTGCATTCCCCTTCTCTATAAATGGAAATATTTATTTTGAAGTTCCGGGAGCTACGATTGAAATACCGAAGAATTTAATTTCTGGTGCTTGCAAAGACTGGTTTGCCGTTAAGGATTTTATTCTTCTCAAGGAAAAAGATTTTGGAATTGTATTTGTTCCTGTAGATGCACCAGTTGTAAGGTTTTCCGATGCCAATAACGGATTATGGATAGATGAAATAAATTTTGACGGGACAATTTACTCTTATATCATGAACAATTATTGGTTTACAAACTTCAAAGCAATGCAAGGGGGGAACTATATATTTAGGTATTACATTGGAAGCGGAAATATAGCCCAGGAGGAAGCGAGAAAATTTGGGGAAGGCTGCCTTAAACCATTAACCCCAATAAAATTAAATAAAAATAAAAATGGTTTTTTAGGTGGGGAAAAATTTAGCTTTATAAAAATAGAGAATGAAAATGTTAAATTGGTTACCTTTAAGAAATCTGAAGATTGCAGGGGCTATATAATCAGATTGAGGGAAACTATGGGGAAAAATGCAAATGTAAAAATTGAATTACCATTTAAATTCAAAGAAATCTATCTTTGCGATATTGTAGAAAATGAAAAAATTAAAATGAATAATAGAAAAATAATGGTAAACATTAGACCATATGATATAGTTACTTTGAAATTGGTTAAATAGCTTTTATTTGGTCTATAATTTCTCTGAACATTCTTGCGTATTTTGGATTTATTTTGGTGACAGGTTTCATTTTTATTGTCGAATCGATAAAATCTTTTTTATACGGAATTTTTCCAATAATCGGAATATTGTTTTCTTTTGCAAAATTTTCGATTTTCAAATAAAATTTTTTCTCGAGGTTAAATTTGTTTATAACAATTCCGTGATTAATTCTAAAATGTCTTGCGAGGTACAGCACCCTTTTCAAGTCGTGAAGTGAGGATGGTGTTGGTTCAGTGACTGCAATAATATAATCCGTACCAACCAAAGAAGATATTACTGGACAACCAACGCCGGCAGCAGAATCTATTAAAATAATATCGGCCTTTATTTTTTTATTTATTATTTCAGAGTGTTGTCTTACTCTTGTAACGATTTCTCCAGAGGCAAGTTCCCCGAGCTTAAGTTCCCCTGAAACTAAATTTACACTATATTTTTTCCCAACATATACTGCACCTATTTCCTTTTTCGTTTCCTCGATTGCTTTTTTTGGACAAGCTATGATGCATGCCCTACAACCTATACAGACATCTTTCAAAAAGGCAGGATATTTTCCTTTAACGAAAATAATAGCATTTTGTTTACAGACACTTGCACATTTACCACATTTTGAGCATTTGTTAAAATCCCATTTTGGTATTGGTTGGTATATAGTAGCGTATTTTTTTCTTTTGATAGAAAGCAACAAATGATCGTTTGGGCATTCAACGTCAGCATCAACTAACATAGTTTTTCTTTTCTTTGCAAATTCAACCGCTAACGAAGTAGCAATTACTGACTTCCCAACTCCTCCTTTTCCACCAGTGATAGCAATCTTCATATTTTTATTATTTTTCCAACACCGCTTTTTATAAAGTCTTTTTGATAAGTCCTTTCAAAAGCTTCCATAATTTCAGATCCGCTGCAATGACTAGGGGCAACTTTTTTAACATTGAGTTTCCTAAACTCTTCCACAACACTGATTGGTGGATGATGAAAACCACCGATAACTAGATAGGGTTCTTTCTTGAACAATTCTTTTGCCTTTTTTACGATATTTGTAATGCCTGGATGTGCACAACCGGTTACTATTATGAGACCTTTTTTTGAGTTTATTACAAGCGATTGTTCTTTTACTAAACTTCCAAGTTGTCCAGTAGAGTAAACTCCCTTAGTGATTTTAATTGGCTTTGAAACTTCTATAATTTCGGCGCCTTTTGAAGCTATTTCATTTTTTAAGTAAGGGGAAAAAGATTCTGGAACGTAAATCTTAATTGAAGGATTTTTCTCCAAAAAACCTAAAATTCCTCCAGTATGGTCTTGATGTTCGTGTGATAAAACAACAATGTTAATTTCTTTAGGTTTGATTCCAGCTAATTTTAAATTTTCTAGCAAAACCTTTGAATCCGAACCACTATCAAAAAGAATTGTTTCTCTTCCCAATTTTATAACACATCCGAAACCGAAATCAACTTTAAAACGAGGATCAAATTCTATATTGTCATAAATATCTATAATGCTTACATTCCCTACCATATCTTCTTCATCAATCTTCATTTTTTCAATACCACAACCCAAAATTGAAAAACAAATTAAAATAATTAATAAAAGTTTAGTAATTTTCCAAGCAGGTGTTTTCATAGCTGGCATCTTTGACTTTTTTATTTTTCCAAAATTCAAATATTTCTTTGACAGTCTTTGCTTCATTAGATATGTACACTTTTATCCCTAATGATTTACACAAATTAACTGCTTTAGGACCAATTCCTTTACATAGCAAAATTTCTGCCCCCTGGTCTTTTATAAATTCAGGTGGAAGTTTAAATCCTCCCATGTGCTTGCCTACGTTTTCTACTATTTTTATTACGTTTCCGTTTTCATCAAGAAAAGTGTAAGTGTTACATCTACCAAAATGTTCTTCTATTTCATCGTTTAAACCTTTCCTGTTTTTTGTTGGTATAGCTATTATCATTTAAATTTTTTCAAGCTTACCTTCTAAAAAATTTTCTATAGCTTCCCTTACAGTACCGTTCCCTCTAAATGCTTTGATTTCGAATTGTCTCAAAATGCTCGATGCTCTTGGGCCAATATTTTTTGTTATCACTACTTCAACACCCTTTTCTGCAACAATTTTAGCAGCCTGAACACCTGCTCCTCCCATTTGCTTTGCACTCG
Organism: Candidatus Woesearchaeota archaeon; assembly: GCA_017608525.1. Classification (GTDB taxonomy): domain Archaea; phylum Nanobdellota; class Nanobdellia; order SCGC-AAA011-G17; family GW2011-AR17; genus JAFCFS01. The sequence continues at coordinate 3,687 of JAFCFS010000034.1, forward strand.
TATTTTCTATAACTTCCGTTTTTGTAATTTTTTTATTTTCGATTTCTACAATGACAAAATATTGACATCTGCCAAAGACATTGCTAACTTCGCTATCGAGTTCTTTACCTACAGAACTTACAGCTATTTTCATTTTTCCTCCTTAATCCCCCCTTACCATTAGGGAACCACATTTTTTGCATTTCATTTGGGAACACGGGACGCCTGGAATTTTTTGTTGCCGATTACCACAAACCGGACACACACAAACATTTGGCGGCCCTCCAGCTCTTCTTCTAAATCCTTTTCCCATTGGACCTACCATTTTGTAATAACCTCCTTCAATTCTTATTGCCTTGCCGTTTACTAAGGCATCAGCAATTTTTTTCTTTGCCGAACTTATTATTCTTTGAAATGTTCCTCTTGAAATCTTCATTTTTTTTGCGCATTGTTCTTGGCTTAAACCCTCATAGTCCTTTAGTCTAATTGCTTCTAATTCCTCAACTTTAAGAATGACTTCTTCTAAAGCTGAGACAGGAATCCCCTTTGGTTTTATGTAACATACACTCGGCAATTTTCTTACAAACCTTAATTTAACGGGTCTAACCATAACGAGCATATGCACATAATATTTTAAAAACTTTTCTATAATTTCCATTTTTAATAAAATTTATATACATAATGAATTATTTTTTTTGTATGGATACATTAACCAAAATCGATTTGATAAAGGATTTTGCTGAGGAAATAGTTACAGAAGAAGAGCTAAAAAATTTATTTGAAACTAAACAACACCCAACAGCTTATGATGGTTTTGAACCAAGTGGGCTGGCACCAATACACTTTGGACTTCTTAGAGCAACAAATTTAAAGAACATGTTAAAAGCTGGTGTTAAATTCAAGCTCTATCTTGCTGATTATTTTGCATTCATAAATAACAAAGTAGGTGGAAATTTAGAAAACATAAGAACAGTTGGGAAATATTTTGTTGAGGTATGGAAAGCATGTGGCATAGATACATCGAAGGTTGAAATTGTCTGGGCAAAGGATATTATGGACAGTATAAATTATTGGGATAAAGTTTTGAGGATTGCTAAGGAAACAACTTTGAACAGAACTAGAAAGGCATTAACAATTATGGGAAGGAAGCAAAGTGAAACAATACATACAGCTCAATTATTTTATCCATCGATGCAAGTTGCAGATATTTTTTACATGGATATAGATATTTGTCAACTAGGAATGGACCAAAGGAGGGCAAACATGCTTGCTAGGGATGTTGCTGAAAAGCTTCACTGGAAAAAGCCGATTGCTGTCCACCACCACATAATTCTTGGATTACAGGGGATGAAACCAGGACAAAATAAAGAAGAAATGCTACTTGAATCGAAGATGTCAAAATCGAAACCGAAATCTTGTATTTATATGCATGAAAGTTATGAAAGTTTAAAAAAGAAAATTCTCTCGGCATATTGTCCTGAAAAAATTGAAGAGGGAAACCCGATTCTTGAATACTGTAAATATATAATCCTAAAAGAGATGAAATCGTTTAAAATTGAGAGGCCTAAAAAGTACGGTGGTGATCTTGAGCTTTATGATTACGAGGCTTTAAGAGAAATATACCTAAAAGGGGAACTTCACCCCCTTGATTTGAAAAATGCAGTCGTTGAGGCATTGAATAAATTAATATCTCCGGTTAGGGAATACTTTGAAAAGAATAAGAAAGCTAAAGAGCTATACGAGAAGGTAAAAAGCTTTCAAATTACAAGATAATTAACTTTTTATTATGAAAGATTTGCACTTTAAATTATCAATATAGCCTTCTACTTTTTTTGCCTTAATTTCGCAGCCACTTGAGTCGAACATAGGAGAAGCCCAGAATTTTATTTCTTGGGCAAACAATTTGGAGTTCTTCGCATAACACAGTATTTTCGAATCAGCTAAATTAACTCTAGCTAAACATTCATTTGCCCACCACATAAAGGTTTCAGCCATAACCAAATCAGCTTTTAATTTACATTTCGTAGCATTTTTCATAACACCCCATGTTCTTGGATATTTGTCATTTTTTCCTTCTATTCTTTTAACATTTGCCTCCACACAATAAGCATTCTGCATAAATTCATTGCACCTTATTCTTTTCCCAACAAATTTAACATTATTGCTATATTCCAAAACATTATTTCCTATTACATCCTTGCATTTTATTTTTATTGGGTCTTCTGGTTTTCCCTTCAGGTATGCACAAAAATAATTAAATTCGATACCTCCAAAAACAAAATCGTTACAACCCTGATTGTAGCTTGTTTGTATCATCGCTGAAATAAATAACCCTAAGGCATCTTTATCCGTTATTTTTTCCGATAACTTTTCCAAAAATTGATTTATAATCTGTTTATTTATTTTTACTGTTTGAAAGGCAGAAACACAATAATCGAAACATTCCTTATAGCTTTCCTCAGGTGTCAAAACATTAAAATATTTGGTTTTCTCTTCCAAAGTTTTGTAAATTTTAAATAAATCTTCTAAACTATTAAATATGGTGCTGGCTCTTTTTTCATTTGGCAGCTCTATTTCCTTGAAGACATTTTCGAGGGTCATAAAGTTTCGATTTTTGTTACCCTTTTAAAAGATTTTCTGTCATTTTACTTAATTTAGATCTAATTTTTAATTTTCTTTTCCACAAATTTTAAAAAATCCTGCAATATTAGGTTGGTTGATGAGCAAAAAAAATGATATAATCGCGGCATTAGAGCTGAAACAGAATTTTGGTTTGATTCCTACATTTGAACTCGAATTTCAATTAACTGAAGAGCTTCTCGGGAAAAAATACCATAAAGGGGAGGACTGGCTGGGAAAATCAAAAAAAGAAAAGGAAAAAATGGCAAAAGAAAATGCCGAACTTTATGTTGAAGTTGCTGAAAAATTGGGGTATTATGCAATTATGGAAACCTATGCTCCAGATTTAGAAACAAGAATAGAAACGATAAAAGAGATTAAAAAGATTGCTGGCGAAAAATACTTTCTCTTGGCACATGGGGATGCAACATACGGAATTCCATTTAGAAATGTCGAGGAATATTGCTGTAACTTTCTTTTAAAACCGGATGAAATGAAGGAGAATGCTAAAAAGGCTGTAAAGAAAGCTCTTGAGGAAGGAAAGAAGTTGCTTGAAAATGGTTTGGACGGGTTTGCCCTTTGCTCTGATTACTGTGATAATAGGGGTTTGTTTCTAGGCCCAAAGATATTCAAAGAATTTATTTATCCATACCTCTGCGAATTGGTTGAAGGCTATAAAAAAATGGGTGCTTATGTAATAAAGCATACGGACGGAAACATAATGTATTTGGTTGATGGTAGGCCAGTGATTGAATACTTGATTGATTCAGGACCGCATGCAATACACTCACTTGATCCAACAGCTGGTGTGGACATAAGGGAAATAAGGGAAAAATACGGAAATAAAGTTTGCCTGATTGGAAATGTTGATTGTACTCTGTTGCATAGAGGAACAAGAGAAGATGTTAGGAAAAGTTGTGAATATGCATTAAAATACGGAATGCCGAAAAAAGGCAATAATCCAGTAGGCGGTTATGTTTATTCAACTTCAAATGTTGTTTTCAAAGCAAAGACAGAGAAAGAAAACGAAGAAATTCTTGACAAATATCTAAATGTAATGTTAAAGCTCTGGAGGGAAAAGGGTGAATTCAAATGATAGAGCCAAATTTTGAAAGGCTGAAAAAGGCTCTATTTCTCGAGGGAGAACCAGATTATGTTCCAAAAATCGAATTATGGATAGATAACTCAATAATGTCGAAGTTTTTGGGTAAAGAGGTAAAAGATATGTGCTATGATTCAAAGGGAATAATCGAATTTATGAGTAAGGCAGGCTACGATTATGCTCACGTCATACCAATATACAACTTTAAAAAGGGAAAAAATCCGCTCCAGATGGATTCAGGGCTTATTTCGAAGATTGAAGATTTTGAAAGATACGAATGGCCAAAAAAGGAAGATGTTAATTTTGATCCTGTTCTTGAAGCTGAAAAATATTTGCCTGACGGAATGAAGCTTATATCTGGTTCAAGAGGAGGAATTTTTGAAGAAACATGGATGATAATGGGCTTTGGGAATTTTACCTATTCACTTATAGACAATCCGGAGCTAGTTAAGAAAGTTATTGGGAAGGTTGCTGAAATTATTATTTACATTTTTGAGAACGTTGCCAAAATGGACCATGTTGGAGCATTATGGTTGAGCGATGACATAGCTTATAAAACAGGAACTATGATATCGCCAAAGCATTTGAGGGAATTCCTTTTTCCATATTATAAAAAAATTGGGGATATTGCAAAAAAGCATGGAAAGCCATTCCTTTATCATTCTGACGGAAAGCTTTACTCTGTTCTTGATGATTTAATTGAATGCGGGATTAATGCCTTACACCCTATAGAACCTATAAGCATGGACATTTACAAATTAAAAAAAGAATACGGAAGGAAGCTTTGTTTGCTAGGTAATGTTGCTGTTGAAAATGAACTAACAAGGGGTAAAAAGGAAGATGTTGAAAATTCTGTGAAGGAAAAAATAGAAAAGCTTGCTCCCGGTGGAGGCTATTGTTGTGGTTCAAGCAACACTATTCCAAGCTATATACCATTTGAAAACTATTTGGCAATGATTAATGCCATAGAAAAATACGGAAAATATCCAATAAGATGAAAAAAGTTATTATAATACCCCATACACACTGGGATAGAGAATGGTATTTTTCTGAAAAGGAGTTTAAAGACAGGTTGATTAGGGTAATGGATAATGTTTTAGAATACTTAGAAAAATATAAGGAGTTTACATTTCAGTTCGATGGTCAGGTTGCTCCAGTAATCGATTATTTGTCGAGAAAAAAGCACAATGAAAAAAAGATAAAAAAATTTGTTAGGGAAGGGAGACTTTTTATCGGACCATCTTTTGTTTTACCTGATGAATTTTTATCAACAGGAGAGGCTTTGGTTAGGAATCTCGAATACGGGATAAAACTTTCAAAGAAATTTGGAAAATGCTACAAGGTTGGCTATTATCCGGACACATTCGGGCATATTGGTCAATTGCCCCAAATTCTTAAGAAGTTTGGGATAGAGAACTTTTGTATATGGAGAGGAGTTCCTAGTTTGAAAGAAAAAAGGTACATTGGATGGTTTGGCAGCGATGGAAGTTATGTAAAGGGATATAAATTTAATTCAGAATATAATGTTGGCTATGGAAATTTTTGTAGGGTTGTTAAAAAGGAAGGAAAGCTTCTTGTTTACAGAGGAGGCAGATTTGTTAGCCTTGAAAAGATTATTGACGAGGAATTTAAAGCAGGCGGTGATGTAATTGTTTTGATGAATGGTTCGGATCATACAGATATTAATGAAGGAATCGTCGAGATTGTTAAGGAATTAAACTCTAAATACAAAGATATCGAATTTAAATTTGGAAGTTTTGAGGAATATTTTGAACTTGTGAAAGAAAAGGTTCCGGGAATTATATATTTTGGGGAAATGAACAAAGGTACAGAGAAAACATTTCTTCTAAAAGGAACATACTCAACAAGG
>JAFCFS010000035.1 GCA_017608525.1 Candidatus Woesearchaeota archaeon
AGATGGAAGTTTAAATTTTTTATACAGAAAAGCATACGGTCTTGAACATCTAGCATTGCATATTTTAAAAAAGTTAAAAAGGAAAGTTTATGAAAAAGATATTGTTTTTTCCATCCTTTTTTTCGAAATTATCTTCGTTATATTTGCCTTTTTTACCATATAGGTGAGCAAATTGAATTTGATAGTTAATGCCGACGATTTTGGACTTAGCAAAAAAATAGATGAAGGAATAATTAAAGCTTTTAAGGAAGGAATCGTAACGAACACAACCATAATAGCTAATTCTGAGAATTTAGAAGATAGAATTAAACTAATTAAAAAATTTAAGATACCAACAGGAATTCATTTAAATTTAACAGATGGGAAATCTTTGTCGAATGCAAATACAATAACCAACAAGCATGGCTATTTTCTTGGGAAATCCTTTCTCCTTAAAATTTCTATGGTTAAATACAAAGATATCGTGAAGGAATTGGAAATGCAAATGAAAAAACTTATGGAGTATAATTTAAAAATTTCTCACATAGACAGCCACAACCACATACATATCTTTCCAAAAATCAGGGAAGCTGTGATCCATTTAGGAAAAAAATATGGCATTAAAAAAATAAGAATGCCAATTTTTTCAAAATATCTTTGGATTCCTAAAAATTTTATTGTAAGTTCTCTTGCAATTTTGTCAAGAAAAAAATTTAGAAAAGCAGGTTTTATTACGACCGAAAAATTTTGCGGCATTCCTTATTTTAATAATCCAAAGTACCATTTAAAGAAAATTTTAGCCAGCTTAAAAAAAGAGAGGTGCAAGACAGCAGAAATTATGTGCCATCCTGGTTTTTACGATACGAACGTAAGAAGCAGATTAAAAATGCAAAGAGAAAAAGAGCTTTATGCACTAATAGATAAAGACATTTTGAAAATGATAAAATTATTAAATATACGACTTATAAGTTTCAATGAGTTAAAATGAAAGAAATATCTATCGTGATTCCAATGTTTAACGAAGAAAAAAATGTTAGACCTTTATTTAAAGAAGTAACAGAAGCAATGGAGAATATAACTTCAAATTACGAAATTATTTTTGTTGACGATGGCAGCACTGACAATACTTTCGAAGAACTCAAAAAAATATTTAAGCCTGGGATTATCAAAATTGTTAAACTAAGAAGAAATTTTGGAAAGGCTACTGCGCTTGCAGCTGGTTTTGAAAAATGTGAAGGAAAGATTGTAATAACAATGGATGGTGATCTACAAGACGAACCAAGAGAAATTCCATTATTTCTAAAAAAATTGGCTGAAGGATACGATTTTGTCAACGGTTGGAAAGTTGAAAAACATAAAGGGTCTGCAAAAAGAATATCATCCAAAATTTATAACATAATGGCTTCTGTTTTAACAGGAGTAAAAGTTCACGATTTCAATTGTTCCATGAAGGCATTTAAAAGAGAAGTTTTAAAAGATTTAAATTTGTATGGAGAAATGCATAGATATATTCCTGCAATTCTTTATTGGAAAGGCTATAAAATTGCTGAAGTTAAAATTTCAAATTACCCTAGAAAATATGGTAAAACAAAATATGGCAGCAAAAGACTAATTAAAGGTTTCTTGGATCTTATTACAATGAAATATCTAATGAGCTACAGAACAAGACCATTGCATTTATTTGGTTCAATAGGTATTTTTTTAACATTGGTTGGATTTTTTTTAGGGCTTTATTTATTTATAATTTGGCTGGGTGGAAAAGGAATTGGTGATAGACCCTTGTTATTACTTTCTGTATTGCTCATGGTTTTGGGCATACAATTTGGAACTTTTGGGTTGCTTGGAGAAATGATAACTAATATGGGGGAAAGTATAAAAAAAGACGAAAGAAGAGAGATAGAGGTGTATATAAAATGAAATACAAAATATTAGTTACGGGAGGTGCAGGATTTATAGGTAGTTATCTTGTTGAGAAACTTATTCAAATTGGTCATGATGTTGTAATATTAGATAACTTAGACCCCCAAGTACACCAAGGCATGCCAGCTTACTTGAATAAAAATGCCAAATTAGTTATTGGTGATGTAAGAAATCTTGAAGCTGTAAAAAAAGCAATGGAAGATGTAGAAATAGTTTTTCATTTGGCTGCTTCTGTAGGTGTAGGCCAAAGCATGTATCAAATTAAAAAATATGTCGATTCAAATAGTTTGGGAACAGCAAATCTATTAAATTTTTTAGTTAACGAAGAAAATAGTGTAAAAAAATTAATAGTCGCTTCTTCAATGAGTACTTATGGTGAAGGACTATACGAATGTAAAAAGTGTGGACTAATTTCTCCACCTTTAAGAACTGAAAAACAATTGGAAAAAAAAGAGTGGGAACTCCATTGCCCTATGTGTAAAAGGACACTGGAACCATTACCAACTCCAGAATGGAAAAAACAAGAGCCAACAAGCATATATGCTATTACAAAAAAAGATCAAGAGGATATGTGTTTGCTTATTGGAAAAACATACGGGATTAAAACTACTGCCTTAAGATATTTTAATGTGTTTGGGCCAAGACAAAGTTTAAGCAACCCTTATACTGGTGTTGTTGCAATCTTTCTGAGCAGGTTAAAAAATGGAAACCCTCCGATTATTTTTGAAGACGGCAAACAATGCAGGGACTTTATTTCTGTATACGATGTAGTAGAAGCCAATATTCTAGCTATGAAAAAAGAAGCTGCAAACTATGAAGTATTTAATGTGGGGACTGGAAAAAAATTTTCTGTACTAAAAATAGCAAATGAATTAATTAAATTAACGAATTCTAAAATCAAACCAATTATAACTGGAAAATACAGAAAAGGGGATATTAGGCATTGTTTCGCTGATGTAAGGAAGATAGAATCAAAACTTGGATTCAGAGCAAAAATTGAATTCTCCCAATGTTTAAGAGATATTTTAAATTGGTCTACGAATGTGAGAGCAATTGACAAGTCTGAAAAAGCTTTAAAAGAGCTTAAAGAAAAAGGGTTGGCATGAAAAAAAATAATTTAAAAGTTTGCTATTTCGGTACTTATGAAAGAAAATACTCAAGAAATGAAACAATTAAACTTGGATTGTATTCCAGAGGTATTAAGATAATAGAATGCTCCTGGGATATTTGGGAAGGCAAGGAACATAAAAGCAAAATTTCTAAGATTAATTTTTTAATTAAGTTGCCTTTTGTTTATTTGTATTTGTTCCTGAAATATTTTTTAATTGAAAAACACGACATCATATTTGTACCTTATCCTGGACATATTGATGTTTTTATTGCCAAATTGTTAAGTATTTTGAAGAAAAAGCCTCTCGTATTTGATGCTTTTCTTTCTTTGTATGATAGTATGGTTAATGATAGAAAAATTGTAAAGAAAAAATCATTGCTTGCAAAATTTCTCTATTTTATAGATAAATATTCTTGCAAGTTAGCAGATATTGTATTGCTTGATACAATGGAACATATAAAATATTTTTCGAGAGAACTCAATATAAAAAAAGAAAAATTTAGAAGGGTTTGGATAGGTGCAAATGAAAAAATATTCTATCCTAGGAAAGTAAAAAAATATGATAAATTTACAGTCGTGTTTCACGGAAAATTTATTCCATTACAAGGCATTGACAATATTCTCTATGCTGCCAAATTTTGTAAAGATATAAACTTTAAACTCATAGGCGATGGACAACTTTATGAAGATATGGTTTCCTTCTCGAAAAAATTAAAGTTAGAAAATGTAGAATTTCTTGGGTTTATGGAGAAAGAACAAATAGCAATTGAACTTTCAAAAGCGCATATCGGACTAGGAATTTTCGGAACAACTGACAAAGCAAAAAGGGTTATACCAAATAAAGCTTATGAAGTTATGGCTGTGGGCTTACCATTGATTACTGGAAATTCGCCTGCTGCAAGAGAAATATTGGTCAATAAAAAACATTGCATTTTGTGTAAAATGGGAAGTGGAAAAGCTATAGCAAATGCGATTCTTTTACTTAAAAATAATGAAAAATTAAGAAAGTATATTTCTGTAGAAGGACATAAGCTGTTTAGTAATCTATTTTCCACTGAAGCGATAGGCAAATTGGTTGAAAAAATTATTTTAGAGCTTCTCTAACAAAGCTTGATTAACTTCGTAAATAATAATAATTGGTTTTTTACCTTCAGGATCTAAATAGAAAGCCTGAACAGGTTGCATCAAATCTTTTCTTTGTTCAACATACTGATAATAGCATATTGGATAATAACCGTCTAAGACAACATATTTTGGTTTGTCTTTTTTTAGTTGCTCATCGTTATATGTAAAATTATTTCCAAAACCTTTAACTAATCTCTCAGAATAATATAGCAGTGGAACTTGTTGGCTACATGCCCAAATTATATCTTCTTTATCAGTATGGTCTTTAAGCCAAAGACCTGCTGGTTTTTCCATGGCAAATGAATTCTTTTTATAATTTATTAATTTTGCACCATAATCAATTTGGAAATAAGCTCCTAAAATCAAAACCCCTATTATAATAATTGCTGCTATTTTAGCATTAGAGTATTTCTTGATCCAAGAGAATAAGCTCATTCCTCCTTTTCCGACTATTATGAAAACTGCAGGCATCATTGGCAATAAAAATCTAGGTTCGAAGTAAAATCCTGTAAAGGCCATTAAAGAACTAGCAAATAGAAGAACAACTAGTACCCAAATAATTATAAATAAATCTTTTCTCAATTCTTGTTTTTTTCCCTTTAGTAATAAATCAAAACCCAAAAAAAGTTCAAGAAAACTAATTAAGCCAAGTAAAAACAAAATGAAGTAAGGCCATTTTAAATACAAAGGGAAAGCTTTCCAATAAGCAAAAAAATCTTTAATAATTTCTCCAGTAGGTCTTTTCCAATCAGGAATGTAGTTTTCTTGCGGTTTTTCAGCTTCCATTGTATGGGTTAACCTTGGATAAATGCTTCCTAAAGCTAGTTTATTGTAGGTGAAAAAACCTAAAATGATTATCGAAGAAAACAAAACAGCATACCAGAATTTTTTATTTTTAAGAAAACTAAATTTATAAACAACAAGAAGGAACAAAGCGAGAAGAACACCAATTGTTACAGTTGTTTCGTAAGCGAAAATTCCGTAAGCTATCAAACAAAAAGAAAATATAAGATATCTAGTTTTATCATTTTCCACATAGCTACGCCAAAAAAGATAAATCGCTAACAAACCTAAAAATGTAGAGAAAACCCCACCTGAAATTCTTGCGCACCAAAATAAATGCAGCCAATACACAGAAAAGCAGAATGATGCTATAAGTCCAACATATTTATTATAAAATTTTTTTCCAATTAAATAAGTTAGATAAATAGAACCCACAGCAAGAAGTTGCTCAAAGAATCTAATTAAAATCTCCCCATATTTACTTCCTCCAATTAAGAAAAAAATACTATAGAACATGCTCATTGCTCTTGCTCTCCAAGGAGCAGCTATTTCAGGGGTTCCTAATGCATAATGCTTTGCTAGACTTAAATAATCTGCCTCATCCCACCAAACTGCCGAATTAACAAGCATATATTTGATTCTCAAAATAAAAGCAAATATGATAATAAGCAAAAGTAAAATATTCCACTTATCCGAAAATATTTTTTTAAGATTCATTTCTTTTTAGGTTTGTTTTTTAGTTTATATTTTTTTCCAATTATATTTTTTCAATAACAAACATATGTGGGTAAAGCCCCCCACTTTCAACCACTCTCTCATGAACTATCTTGAATGCTTTATTTTTATTAATTAAATTTCTAAATAGATTGGCCCTCAGTGTAATAACAACCAACCTTCCATCTTTTGCTAACACTTTTTCAACTGAACAAAGAAATTTTCTATACAAAGATTTCAAATTTTTCTTTTTGCCTGATTTAACTCCATATGGTGGATTAACAACAATTTTATTTACTTTCTTAACAAACTTTTCCAATTTTCTAGCATCTATTTTAAGAAAAGTTATATATTTGTCTAGTTTATTAAGTCTAGCATTTTCTATTGAACCAAGAATACATTTTTCATTAATGTCGCCTGCTATAATTTTAATTCTATTTTTGAATAAAGAAGCTGCTTCTAAGGGTATAGTTCCACTTCCGCACATAGGATCTAACAAAATATCTCCTTTCTTGATGTTTGCTAAACGTATCATGGCATATGCTAAAGTTGATTTGATTGCTGCCCTATGGTTAAATTTTTTTACAAATCTTTTATATAAAGATTCTTTTGTGTGCTGTAACCCAATAAGACAAAGATCTCCTATTACGTCTACTCTTATGTTTACATCATAATTTTTTAAATCAACTTTTTTTCTGTATTTTTCTTGAATTGCTCTCCCTGCAACATCTTGTATCTGCATTGAAGTAAAATTATGTCTACCGTATCTATAACTTGTAATCCTAAAACTCTTTTTCTTTCTTAATTCACCTATGCTAACTTTCTTTAGTGTATTGTAAATTTCGGCAAGAGAAACTTTCTTTAACCCGACAACTTTCTTAAGTTCAATTATGTGGTGGATAGAATGCAATTTTATTAATTTCTTTGGGCTTTTGCAATACACGATTAATTTTCCTTGAAAATCAAAAAAATTTTCAATTCTGGCTTTTTTAATTTTTTTCGCAATTTCCTCCTTAGCAATATCCTCTACACCTGGATCACAAGTTACAAGAAATTTTTTCATTTTATTTACAATTTTATTTTTCATATTAAAAAATTTTTGATGGAAAAAAATTTAATCTGGTAAATTATGTTAAAATTATGTTGCTTAAAGATTTTAAAAAGAAAAAAAGCTACAAAATAGCAAAAAAAATAATTTCTATTGCTATAATTCTAATAATTTTCTATTTTTTAGGGAAAGAAATTTATGATAGTTGGTCTTTGTTACCTACTTTCAAATGGCGTTTTAATTTTCCATTCTTATTCGCCTCTATTCTTGTTCTTTTAATAAGTTATTTCTTTTCCCCATATTGTTGGAATTTAATTATGCGTAACTTGAAGGAAAAATTATCTTATAAAAAATCAATGAAAATATGGGGTTTGTCACAACTCGGAAAATATATTCCCGGAAAAGTTTGGACATTTTTAGGAATGATTTATTTATGTAAAACTGAAAAAATATCAGCTAAAAAGGGTGCTGCTGCAGCAGTTCTTATGACGTTATTTGACATTGTTTCAGCAGTACTTCTTTCAATATATATTCTTTGTTATATTGCTATTCTCTACGTAAAAATTCCATTAGTTTTAATCCCTCTACTGATGGCTTTTCTTCTATTTTTAGTTTTTATTTCCATACATCCAAAAGTTTGGAACTTCTTCCTTAACCTGGTTTTAAAAATTCTAAAAAGGAAAACAATAAAATTTAAAATAGCCTATCCAATAAAAATTTTATTTGTTTATATAATTAAATGGGTTATCATTGGTTCTTCCTTTTACTTATTTTTAATTTCAGTTTATACTCTTCCTTTGAATTTTAAAAATTGGCTTACTGTTTTAAGTATTTGGGTAATTAGTTGGGAGATAGGATTTTTAAGTTTATTAACCCCAATAGGTTTAGGAGTAAGAGAAGGAATGATTACATTATTGTTACAAATACTTGTTAATGTCCCACCTCCTGTTGGTGCTATCATAGCTATTAGTTCTAGACTTTGGTCTCTATTTGTAGAATTGTTTTTTATTGGTGTAGTGGCTTTAGTAAAATAGTCATTTGGTGCTCTCTATTCTTTCCCAAGCATCATGGTAGTATTTCTTTTTAAATTTTATATCAATAAATAAGGAAATCCATATATACAACCTAACAAAAAATAAAAGTAATGTCCAACAAAATTCTTTTAGGTTTTTTGGATAGCTAAGTGCCCAGAAAGTTCCTTTTTTAACCTCATTCCAAAAACTTTTAACCTTAGGAAAATCTGGAGCATATTTCGTAAGTTTTACATGAGCCCCTGCTGTTCTTTTTCTTTGCTTTATAAAATCTCTTAAATTTGTTGGGTTCTTAACATAAACAACTGCCTTTTCAGCATAACCAATTTTGTATCCCTTTTTCCAAAAATAGTAAGGTATTATCGAATCTTCAGCAACATCTAATGGAATTTCCTTTATTATACCATTTCTAAAAGCAAATAAATATCCTGAGCATTCCAAAAATTCTCCTCTTTCAAACTTTTCTTTTCTGATTCTGTGAGCTCCAGCATCATAAAGCAAATGGCTCCAGTAACCGAGCATCTCATTTCTTGGATTTGTAGAAACTGGCCTTCCTGTAACACATCCAATTTTTGGGTCCTCAAACAATTTAAGTATTTCATTAACAGAGTTTTCACCAACATATACATCGCCATCAGTTAGTGTTAATATTCTTCCCTTAGCAATTTTAAACAAAAGATTTAAAGCATAACTTTTCCCTTTTCCTGGGTCTTTGAAATGCTTGATTTGCTTATATTTTTTCATGTACTTCTTAACAACATCTTCTGTTTCTTTGTCTGGACACGCAACAATTAGCTCATATTCTTCCCTAATTTTTTGTTTTAAGAAAGCTTCAATTGCTCTTCCAATCGTTTTAGGCTCTTTAAATGCTGTTATTATTATCGATATCATTTTTTATTCTCTCTATTATTTTTGTTGTTGAAATATTATCAATATAGTCTACTATTTTAATTTTTCCACCATGTTTCTCAACAGTACTTTTTTCTGGCAAATCTTCTGGCTTGTAATCTCCACCTTTAACATGAAAATCGGGTTTGATTACTGAAATAAATTTATTTGGTGTTTCTTCATCGAAAATACACACATAATCAACAAAATAAAGCGAAGCTAATAAAATGGCTCTATCTTCTTGGTTCAATATTGG
>JAFCFS010000036.1 GCA_017608525.1 Candidatus Woesearchaeota archaeon
TAATTATTTAATAGAGATGATTGGAGGAAAAGTAGGTGCATTGAATGGAAGATACATAGAAGGAACAACATTCTCCGCCGAATCCGAAGCTGATTTAAGGAAAGAATTATTGAGTCTTGGTTTCAGAGAAAATGGAACAGAGAAAATGTATAACGGAATTACAGGTGAAGAGTTCAAAGCAAACATATTCATAGGAAATATGTACTATATGAAATTAAAACACATGGTAGCAAACAAGATTCATGCCAGAGCTTCTGGGAGAATACAACTTTTAACAAGACAGCCAATTGAAGGGAGAAGTAAAGGAGGTGGTCTAAGGCTTGGTGAAATGGAAAAAGATTGCTTTGTTGCACATGGTGCCTCTTTACTCCTCAAGGAAAGATTCGACAGCGATAAAACAGTAGTACATGTTTGTGAAAATTGTGGTTTATTAGCTGTATATAACCATTACAAAAATAGAGCATATTGTCTGAAGTGCGGGGAAAATGCTCCTGTTAGTCCTGTCGAAATCAGTTATGCTTTTAAACTTTTACTCGACGAATTAAAGGCTTTGGGCATACATCCAAGATTAATTTTAAAGAGCAAATACTAAAATGGCAGCCGTCCAATACTTTGACAAATACGTGGACAAAATAATATTTGGTTTGCTATCACCTAAAATGATTAAAAAGATGGCCTGTGTTAAAATAGTAACTCCTGAATTATATGATAAAGAAGGTTATCCTGTTGATGGTGGACTAATGGATGTAAGGTTGGGTGTTATAGATCCAGGATTAAGATGCAAAACATGTGGCGGGAAGTTAAAAGAATGCTTGGGTCATTTTGGATATATAGAATTAGCAAGACCTGTTTTTCATGTTAAATACATCAGTGTTGTAACAAAACTTCTTCAATGTACGTGTAGTAGTTGTGGGAGAGTTTTACTAAGTGAAGAAGAAATACAAAAATTAGAAACCAAAGTTAGAAAAGCAGACAAAAGGGGTGCTGAATTTTATAGGAAGGTTGTTAAAGCAATAAGAAACTCTATAAAGGCAAAAAAATGCCCACACTGTAAAAAACCCCAATACCAAATAAAATTGGAAAAGCCAACTACAATAATAGAGAACAATAAGAGGCTAAATCCTATGGAAGTAAGAGCAAGGCTAGAAAAGATTCCTGATAGAGATCTTTATATTCTTGGGTTAAAAGCAGAATATGCAAGACCAGAGTGGATGATTCTTACTGTATTTCCAATTCCTCCGGTAACTATGAGACCATCAATAACTTTGGAGAGTGGAGAAAGAGCAGAAGATGATTTAACACATAAGCTGGGAGATATAGTAAGAATAAACCAAAGACTTTTTGAAAATATCAATGCTGGTGCTCCTGAAGTAATTATAGAAGACCTTTGGGATTTATTGCAGTATCATATCACAACATATTTTGATAATGAAATATCGCAATTACCTCCTGCAAGACATAGAAGCGGTCAACCCCTCAAAACAATATCTGAAAGAATAAAAAGCAAGGAAGGAAGATTCAGGCATAATTTAGCAGGAAAAAGAGTAAATTATGCAGCGAGAACTGTCATAAGCCCTGATCCAATGATAAAGATTAACGAAGTAGGCGTACCAATTGAAGTTGCAAAAGAACTAACAATCCCTGAAAAGGTTACTGAATGGAATATTGAATGGTTAAAAGGATTTATTAAAAGAGGGCCAGAAAATTATCCTGGCGCAAATTATGTAATTGACGATACAGGAAAAAAGAGAAAGATATCTCCTGAAACAAAAGAACAATTGTTAAAGGAATTAAAACCCGGTTATATTGTTGAAAGACACATAATTAATGGAGATATTTCCATATTTAACAGGCAACCTTCTCTTCACAGAATGTCAATAATGGGGCATAGAGTTAGGGTTCTTCCAGGTAAGTCTTTTAGAATGAACCCTGCTGTATGTGCTCCTTATAATGCTGATTTTGATGGTGATGAAATGAATCTTCATATTCCTCAAACTGAAGAAGCTAGAGCTGAGGCTGAAGTATTGATGGAAATTCCAACACAGATAATGAGCCCAAAACATGGTGTTAATGTTATTGGCTGTATTGAAGATGCAATAACAGGCAATTATCTTCTAACAAAAGAAATGAGCTTTTCAAAAGAGGAAGCTATATCTTTATTGGTGAGTGTTGGAATAGAAGACAAAAAGAAATTTAAGAAGTTTAAAAACGTCGTTGAAGGGAAAGAAATATTTAGTGTTGCTTTGCCAGAAGATTTCAGTTTTATAGGACAAAATAAAGCTGGAGAAAAAGTCGTCATTAAAAATGGTAAACTTGTATCCGGTGCAATTGACGATAAAATAATTGGTGAAGGAGGGGGTACATTAATAAGGGACCTATTTAGAGTTTATGGTGCAGACTTTACTGCTGATTTTATTGATAAAATATTCAAACTTGGGATAGCTGTACTAGAAAAAAGAGGATTCACAATAACGATTGCAGATGCTGATTTACCTGAAGATGTTGTCAAAAGAACTAAAGAAGAAATAGAACAAAGCTTAAAAGATGTAGATAAATTGATAGAGAAGAAAGAAAAAGGAAAGTTAGAAGCTTACCCAAGTAAAACTGTTGAAGAAACTTTAGAATTTATGATTCTCAAAAGACTAAATGAAGCCAGAAATAAAATAGGATTAATGATACTAAAAAGACCAAGCGAAAATAACAATATATTAATTATGTCACAATGCGGTGCAAAAGGAAATATTTTACACTTAGTACAAATCTCTGCATTAATTGGGCAGCAAGCATTAAGGGGCGAAAGAATTAAAATTGGATACAAAGATAGAACATTGCCATTATTCAAGAAAGGAGATATAAGCCCTGCAGCAAGAGGATTTGTAAGACATAACTTTAAAAAAGGAATCAACCCACCAGAATTTTTCTTCCACGCTATGACTGGAAGAGACTCATTAATGGATACTGCTTTAAGAACTCCGAGGTCAGGTTATTTATACAGGAGGTTAGCAAATGCAACACAAGATCTTAAAGTAGAGTATGATTACACAGTAAGAGATGCTTCAGGAACAATAATACAATTCAAATATGGAGAAGACAATATAGATGTGTCAAAAAGCGAAAAAGGAACAATAGATACGGAAAAAATAGTCGAAGAGGTTATTGAAAAATGACAAATGTTGATGAAATACTAAAACCATACGAGAAGAAAGTTCCAAAGAAGCTTTTTCTAGAGTTAAAGGAGTCAATAAAAAAGAGAAAAATGACTAAAAAACAAATTATAGAAGCTGCTGAAACATTAGTTAGCAAATACAATTATGCAAAAATATCTCCTGGAGAATCTATTGGGATAGTTACTGCAGAAAGTTTCGGAGAACCAGGTACACAGATGACATTGAGAACATTCCACTTTGCAGGAGTTGCCGAAGCCAATATTACTTTAGGATTACCAAGGCTCATAGAAATTTTTGATGCGAAAAAAGAACCAAGTACTCCTGCTATGGAAATATATTTAAAACCACCATACAATAAAGATGAAAAATATCTTGAAAAAATTATTGCTTCAATAAAAGAGATAAAATTTTCAGAAATAATAACTGAATTGACTCTAAATATATTTAAATTACAAATAGAAATAAAATTAAATAAAAAAAGGATGAGTGAGTTAGGTATAACCACAACCACGCTTATAAAAAGTTTGAAAAATTCCCTAAAGGGTGTAGATGTAAACCTCAAAGAATTGCTTATAATAAATCCAAAAAATAAAGACAAAGCAAATCTCTCAACTATATATGCTCTCAAGGAAAAAGTTAAAAATATAATAGTAAAAGGAATAGAAAATATAACTCAAGTATTACCCGTAAAAAGAAAAAATGAAATTGTTCTTCTTACTTCTGGATCAAATTTAAAAAAGGTACTTCAGATTAAAGAAGTCGATGAAACCAGAACCGTTACAAACGATATTTTTGAAATTGCAGAGGTTCTTGGCATTGAGGCTGCAAGACAAAGTATTATTGAGGAAGCATCTAAAGTAATAAGAGACCAAGGATTGGAAATAGATACCAGGCATGTTATGTTTATGGCTGATTTAATGACTTCTACAGGAGAAATTAAAGGGGTAACAAGAAGTGGTATAACAGGAGAAAAGCAAAGTGTTTTGGCAAGAGCAAGCTTCGAAACACCAGTAGCCCATATAATTAAAGCAAGTTTAATTGGTGAAGTTGATCCATTAAATTCTGTAGTGGAGAACGTTATGCTTAACCAACCAATACCGCTAGGTACAGGACTACCAGATTTATCAGTTAGAATGAAAACTAAGACAAAAACTGAAGAAAAATGAAAAAAATAGACTTTAAAAAGTTATTGAAGGAGAAGAACGTAATAATAGGGACGAAGAGAACAATAAAAGCAATAAAGCAAGGAAGAGTAACTAAAGTATTTCTTGCTTCGAATTGCCCAGAAGATACAAGGAAAATCATCGAGTACTATTCAAAAATAGGCAAGATAGAAGTAAATCATTTAAAGATGACTGGTGAAGAAATAGGGATGGCTTGCAAAAAGAAATTTTCTATTGCTGTTCTTAGTTGTTAAAATGAGAGTTTTTGATGCACAAACTTTAAATTATGTAAGAATCCTAGAGGATATAACAGGAGCTAAGGTAAAGGATTGTTTTGTTGATGAAAATGGAATTGTAGTTTTTGTTATTTACCCAGGAGATATTGGGAAGGCTATTGGAAAAAGTGGAAACAACATTAAAATGGTTATGAAAATACTGAATAAAAAAATTTCAATAATCGAATTTAACGAAGACCCAAAAATTTTTATAAAGAATTGCATCAAACCTATTAATGCAGAAGTAACCATAAATGACAAAGAAATTATAATCAAAAGCAGAAACATAAAAGAGAAAGGTTTATTAATAGGAAGGGAAAAAAGTAGATTAAAAAAGCTAAAAACCCTCGCCCAAAAATATTATGGGCTTGGATTGAAAATAGTTTAAAAATGGCAAAAAAGACAAGAGGTTTATTTGCAGCAAAAAAGTTGATTGAAAGAAGGAAAAAAGGAAGGTGGCATAGCAGGGAGTATATAAAAAGAGTGTTAAAATTAAAAGAGAAATCAGACCCATTGGAAGGATGTTCTCAGGCAAGAGCAATAGTTTTGGAAAAAGTTCAATTAGAAGCTAAGCAGCCAAACTCAGCTATGAGAAAATGTGTAAAATGTCAATTAATAAAGAACGGTAAAAAGATTACTGCATTTGTTCCTGGATATAATGCAATCAAATTTATAGACGAGCACGATGAAGTTATTGTTGAGTGCATTGGAGGAAGAATGGGAAGATCAAAGGGTGACATCCCAACAGTAAGATGGCAAGTTATCAAAGTTAATGATCAATCTTTAAAATCTCTTGTTCAAGGTAAAATAGAAAAAGGTAGAAGATGATAAAGCTATTTAATAGGTGGGAAACCGATAAAATAAAAGTTGAGGATCCTGGGCTAAGACCGTATATAAATTTAAAACCAATAATAGTACCAAAAACTGGAGGAAGGAATGCTAAATATATGTTCTATAAATCTAAAGATCATATTGTTGAAAGACTAATAAGAAGACTTATGGTTCCGGGACATAGAGGAAAAAAACATACATTAACTTCTGGTCATTGTTGTGGAAAAATGCTTCACAAGTACAAAGTTGTAGAAAAGACATTCTTAATCATCGAAGAAAAAACAAAGAAAAATCCTATTGAAGTTTTTGTTAGGGCAATAGAAAATGCAGCCCCCAGAGATGAAATAACAACAATACAATACGGCGGTGCAAAATACCCAAAAGCAGTTGAGTGCAGCCCACAAAGAAGAGTTGATATTGCGTTGAGAATGTTTGTTCAGGGAGCTTATACAAAAAGTTTTAAAAGCAAAAGAAAAATCGAAGAATGCCTAGCTGAAGAAATAATCAAAGCATATAATCTTGACCCAAGTTCTAATGCAATTGCAAAAAAAATGGAACTTGAAAGGCAGGCTGATGCAAGTAGATAAATTTTTAATTGCCCTTTAATAATTTCTATTTATGAGAGATGATTTGTGGCTAAAAAATAGGCTGGAGCAAATTTGGGAGCTACTTTTTCCTGATGTCCCTAAAAAAAATTTTATTACAGTAAAATTCAAAGGAAAGTGGAAAAACAAATTCGGCCATATAAAACTTCTAAAAGACGGAACGACTGAAATAGCGATTAATTCTCTTTTTAAGGATGACAGAGTTCCTGAATATATAATAGATGTAACACTAGCCCATGAGCTGGTTCACTATTTGCATGGTTTTTGCTCTCCGCTAAAAAGAAAATACAAATACCCACATGCCGGAGGAATTGTTGAAAAAGAACTAAAAAAGAGAGGGTTTGAGCATTTGTTGAGAAAGGAAAAAATATTTGAAAAAAGATGGATAAAGCTTTACAAGTTACTTACTCGAAAGTTTTAATTTCTTTTCTTTTATATAGGGAAATCTCATATATTTTTTGCAATTAAAGCAATAATAAACAACTTTCCCCTTTTTTGTTCTTACCCTGCAATTAACTCCTGGAACAAGATAAGTATAGCAATGTTTACAGAACCTTCTTTTCAACTCTTTTGGTATCCTTATGTTATATTTCATTGCTATTTTCCTTGCTAGTTCAACATACCTATTGCTTCTCTCGGGATTTTTAGGAAAAGCTTCTTCAGCAAGTTTAAATAGTTTGGCTATTCTTTCTTTTGCTATTATTTTTTGTTTAATTTTGTACTTTCTCATTTTAAAAGTTACATGCACTTAGGCATTATATGTCACTTGTGGCTACTTAAATATAAACTTATTGCAAAAACTTAAAATAAAAAAGTTATCTAAGAAAGCTAAATACCATCCATTCATTTTATTTATAAAAATGGAGTATAAAATTGAAAAAATTTATAAAAAAAATTATTTAAATTAAATTTATGAGACTAAAAGATTTAAAGATTCCTGGTTACGAAAGAGTTGTTAAATGCGAAGATGAAAGTTCTGGATTAAACGCTATAATTGCAATACACAACACGAATTTAGGGCCTGCAATTGGTGGTTGCAGAGTATGGAATTATAAAACCGAAGAGGATATGCTCAATGATGTATTAAGATTGAGTAAAGCAATGACTTATAAATGCGCAATGGCTGGTCTCCCATTTGGTGGTGGGAAGTGTGTTATCAAAGCCAAACAAAAAGAAAAAACAAAGAAATTGTTAGAGGCCATGGCTGAATTCGTTAATAAAGTTGGGCAAATTTATACTGGAGAAGACGTTGGCCTCACTATGGACGATGTGGAAATTATGCGACAAAAATCTAAGTATATTGTTGGAGTTAAAGATAAAAGTGGAGATCCTTCAGTATTAACTTCAATTGGAGTTTATTATGGAATGAAGGCTTGTTTGGATTTTATAGGATTACCAATGGAAAAAACAAAAATATTAATCCAAGGTGTGGGCAATACAGGTGGAAATCTCGCCAAAAGAATAGCCCAGGAGTGTAAAGAGTTATTATTATGTGACCTCAAGGAAGAAAAGATGAATGATGCTGCAAAAAATTTAAAAGCGAAAACATGCGATCCAAAAAATATTTTTGAATGTAAATTTGACGTATTTTCGCCTTGTGCTTTGGGTAAGGTAATAAACAAAAAAAGCGTTAAAAAACTGTATAATGTTGGTTGTAAGGTAATAGCTGGCTCTGCTAATAATCAATTAAGCATAGATATTATCGGATATATTCTTAAAAATTATGGAATAATTTATGCACCTGATTATGTAATTAATGCGGGTGGCGTAATCAGTGTTTCAAGAGAAATAACAAACGAATCTGATGAAAAAATTCTTGAAAGAGTTAAAAACATAGGCAACACAATAACTGAAATTTTGGAAAGATCAAAGAAAGAAAATTTACCAACAAACGTTATAGCAAATATAATAGCTGAAGAAAGAATTTATGATAAAAATTAAGTGTGGACAGCTTTCCCCGCTTCCCGCTCAAAAGAGCAGTACAACGGGAAACGTTGGCCTGCTTAACTTCCGAGTTCGAAATGGGATCGGGTGTTACCAGGCCACTATGGCCGTCCACGTATGTTTACTAAAAAAAATTTATTTATAAATTTATCGGTGTTTATAAATGGTTAAAAATTACTCTTCTCTTCATATTGTATATAAAAAAATCAAAAGAGAAATTATAAGAAGGATTAACGAGTTTAATAAGAATCGTAAAAAAGAAGAAAGAATTTTTTCTGAACTTGTTTTTTGCATATTAACACCTCAATCAAAGGCAAGAGTGTGTTGGTCAGCTGTAGAGAATCTGTCGAAAAACGGACTTTTATTTAAAGGGGATAAAAATACAATAATAAATTACTTGAAGGGGATTCGTTTTAAAAGGAAAAAAGCAAAATATATTCTCGAAGCTAGGAAAATTTTTATTGAAAAAAATTTTTTAAAAACAAAACTTAAAAATGAGAACCCTGAAAAAATAAGAGAATGGCTAGTTAAAAATTTAAAAGGAATTGGTTACAAAGAGGCAAGCCATTTTTTGAGGAATATAGGTTTAGGCAAAAGATTTGCAATACTTGATAGACACATTCTTAAAAGTCTCAAATTTTTTGGTTTAATAAAGAAGATACCTAAAAACTTATCGAAAAAAGAGTACCTAAAAATAGAAAAAAAGATGCTAGAATTTTCTAAAAAGATTAATATACCTATAGAACATCTTGATTTTGTACTTTGGTATAGAGAAACAGGAGGTATTTTCAAATGAAAAGTCT
>JAFCFS010000004.1 GCA_017608525.1 Candidatus Woesearchaeota archaeon
CCAGATTAATTTGCCTAGTGCCGTGGCAGTTAAAACATCAAGGTAGTTATCACCATTAAAATCTGCTGTCTTGGTAATGAAGGTTTGATTGACAATAACTCCTGAAGCAATTACATGCGGAATAAATGTTGTATTATCGCCACTATTTTCAAACAACATCAATTTGCTTGGACCTGTTTGCTTAAATTCATAGCCTGGTAAATTTAGAATTTTCAACAAATAGTAGATTACCCCACCACTTGTCGCTATAACTGCATCCTTTCCATTTTTTCCATCAAAGTCTACTATTTCTATTCCCATAGCATCAGGTGTATAGCCTTCACCTCCAGCAATCATTGTTTCATTGTTTGGGTCCATTTTGTCCAATTTCCCCTTAGCTCACATTTTTCAGGATAAAGTTCTGTCAAATTAAATGTAAAACTTATTGTGTGATATGTTTGATTCCAATTGTTTTCTGGAGTAATTATTTCAAGTAGAGGATTTTCGTAATCATAAAGCCCAAAATCAACAAATGCATTTGTCCCATTAAGAAGTCCATTATTTGGGACAATCCTTAATGTATAATTTCCAAATTCTAGTCCATAAATATTCCATAAATAAGAAGTAGAAGTGGTTGTTGCAATATAACTCCAATTTCCGTTTTTCTTTTTATAATCAAGTCTATAAGAGATTTGACGATTGCTACTTTGCTTCTTCCAAGTTATACTTAGATAACGCCCTGAGTATACAGTATTGTTTAATGGATGTGTTATATTAACCAAACCACATTCATTCTTTCCAATAAACTCTTTTGTTATATTCTCCTGATAAAAATTCCCTTCGCTACTCCAAACTTTTGTTTCATTGAAAATTTGAAACTCGTTTATTGCTATGCTATAATAGTTTTGATCTTCTGAATAATTCAATCCTCCCTCTTGAAATACTCTCCAATATCTTGCTTTTACGTATATGTTTTCTTCTACATCCGGGACACAATTTTGGCAATATGTTGAATTTATGTCTAATTGAGTTACATTTCTCCAAGAATAATTAACCCAATTAATTCCATCGTTTGAATATTGCAGTGTCCTATTTTTGCTTCTACTACCATAATACCACACAATAACAATTTTTGAAACGTTAATTTCCTCACCCAAATCGATTTCAAGCCATTGATCTATAGAGTCTGTCCTATTCGATACCCATGTTGTTTCCAAGTCATTATCTGCCACTAAAGAAGGATAATTGTTTTCATAATAGCTACTAGAATATGTATCCTTATCCAAAGCAACATTTAAGTATGAAAAATTTATTGGTTTGCAAAAACTTAAATTGCTGTTTCCAGAAACTCCTCCTCCATAAAAATCGTTTAACCAAGCAAGACCACAACTTTTATTTCTTAAAATAAGGTCGTATTTATTTTTAAAAGTATTATTTGTTAATGTGACATTGATTAAAAAATCGCTTGCATTGATATACATTCCACCAATATTAAAATTCGAGATTATATTATTTACAATTGAGATATTTTCTAGATTTTTTGACGACTCAAGTAATATTCCAATTCTCCCATTGTTATTACCATATAAAAAATTGTTTTTTACTACACTTCTCTCGCTATTCCTCAAATTTATAGCTATTCCAGATGTGATGTTGCAATTTTCTATTTTCAAACCTGAATAATTGCCGTAAATTGATGTTGTGTTTTCACTTCCAATAAAAACGCTTCCGCTGCAATTAATTGTTTGGTTTGCATTCCTCAAAACAAGTCCGTAATCACCGAAGAAATAGTATTTTGCCAGTTTTTGATTTTTATAAATTTCCTCTATCTTTTTTTCAGGTAAGGTTATATTGTAAACAAAAAGGTTATCTATTACACCTTTAAACCAAAGTGTTTTATTTATTGGGTCCCCACCGATGTAGAAATTTTCATCAACACCAAGAAGGGATGAATTTGTGGAATTTTTAAATACTCCATTTACATATATAGAAAAAGAGGTTGAATTATGGGAACAAACGATATGAATCCATGTATTTGTTTTAACATCAGAACATGAAGAATTTCCTAAAGGAGAAACGCAACAGCTTTCATTGTTTGTTGCATTGAATACCAAATAATAACCATAGCCAGATGCATTTTTCTGCTGAACAATAATCGAAGAATTTTTATTTTTTATGTAAACCCATCCGCCAAATGAAAAATTTAACGAATTCGACAAACTAGAAATAGATGACAAGTTAATAAATTCGTTGCCGTTAAATTCTAACCCATAGCCAAATTTTCCTTGAGTCCAACTAGGAGAAAATGTTCCATTTCCCAATCCTAAAGTCCCGTTGTTCTTGTTTATACTTAAATCTTCAGTAATATTTCCAGAACCTTCATCAAAATCAAGACCCAATTCAAGCCCACTTTGGTTATATTTAGCAATAGAATACCAAGATTCGATTTTTGCGTGTACATAAGGGTCGGAAATTACACAATAGTTTTGCGTCCCATTTACATCAAAAAGACAAGAGGTTAATGTTTCGTAAGTGTTTCCTCCTATCTTATAAGCTGAGAAATGTGGTGCGTAGAATGAGACAAAGTTTTTCCCTAACTTAATGTTCTTTATTTCTTTCCACCCTTTGCAAAAAAATTTATTCTCGTCAAATTCTTCATCGCTACAAAAATAAATTCTTGGAATGGCTGCAATCCCCTCATAAAAAACTCTAATCAATCCCTTAACATGTTTATTTCTTTCTTTTACATAAATTAAATTTCCTTCTTTCTTGACATACCCGACATTTTGTGGATTTTTAATTTGGAGTTCAATATTCCCACCTTTGAGCTTGATTTCTCCTTTTTCAAATTTAACATCGAAACCTTCCACTTTTTTTTCAATTGCTAAAGAAATACATTCCTCACATTGTTTTGTTAAAATTTTTTCCTCTCCATAAAAGAAATTTTGAAATTGATTTAATTGGTTTTCCATATAGAAGAAAGATGTTACAAATATAAGCAATACAAATAATAAACCTCCCTTTTTCATAAAAATTTAAAATCTTTTTGTATATTTATAATTTTTCAGTTATCCTTTACTTTTTTCGCAAATTTTAAAAGTTATTCATGAGAGAGTAGTATTGCAATGGAAAAAATAAGTGCTGAAAAAGCGCCTAAAGCAATTGGACCATACTCCCAGGCAATCAAATCTGGAAACTACATTTTTTTATCGGGTCAGATACCAATTAATCCGGAAACTGGTAAAATAGTGAATGGTGGAATAAAAGAGCAAACCGAAATTGTAATTAGGAATATAATTGAAATCTTAAAGGCAGCAGGTTCAAATATTGAGGATGTTGTTAAAGTTAATGTTTATTTAGCAAGCATGGAAGATTTTGAAGAAATGAATTCTGTTTATGCTAAATATTTTTTAAATAGGCCGGCGAGAAGCACTATAGAAGTAGGAAAACTGCCAAAAGGTGTGAAAATTGAAATTGATGTAATTGCGGAGGTGAAAAAAGATGGTTAGTTATAATGAACAAAGAAAAAGAGCTGTTCATGAAAGAATTGGAAATGGTTACGATGATATTTTGGAAATGATTGCTAAATATATCGATAAAGAAATTGTGCCTGGTGAAAAAGAAAGGGACGAGAAGAAAATATTTCCTAGAGATAAATTGGAGGAGTTAGCAAATTTGGGTTATATTTCAATTCCTTTCCCATCAAAATACGGGGGAAGTGATTTGCCATTTTTAGTTTACACGGTGTTTATAGAAATGCTATGCGAAGCTTCTGCAAGTTTGGGGATTACTGTTGCAATACACGGAACAGTTTGTGATGGGATAGAAAAATTTGCAAGCAATGAATTAAAAGGTAAATATTTAAGCGACCTAGTAAAAGGAAAAAAATTAGCAGCTTTTGCACTAACCGAGCCTGATTCTGGTAGCGACGCTGGAAGTCTAAAAACAAGTGCAGTTCTAAAAGGAGATCATTATGTATTAAATGGCAGAAAAATGTTTATAACAAATGCAGGAGAGGCAGACATTTATTTTGTTATGGCGAGAACATCAAAGGGAATAAGCTCCTTTATAGTCGAAAAAGATTTTGAAGGTTTTGAAGTTGGCCAGTTGCTTGAGAAAATGGGTATTAGGGCTTCAAAAACCGGAGAACTAATTTTTAACGATTGTAAAGTTCCAAAAGAAAATTTAGTTGGAAGTGAAGGAAAGGGGTTGAAGTATGCTTTAACAATGCTGAATAGCGGAAGGATTACTGTTGGTGCATACTCCCTTGGAATTGCACAGGCTGCATACGAAAAATCTTTAAGGTACAGCAAAGAAAGAAAACAATTTGGTGATTACTTGGCCAATTATCAACTTATTAGAGAAAAATTAGCCAATATGTCAATCAAAATAAGTGCAGCAAGGCAACTTGTTTATCATGCAGCTAACTTAAAAGATAAAGGACTCAATTTTGAGAAAGAGGCGGCACAGGCCAAACTTTTTGCATCAGAGGAAGCCGTTAAAATTTGTCTGGATGCAATTCAAATACACGGCGGGATGGGTTATATGGTTGATACAGAAGTTGAAAGATTGCTTAGGGATGCAAAAATGGCAACGATTGGTGAAGGAGCAACTGAAATCCTTTTAGATAAAGTAATTGCCCCAAGGTGTTTGAAGGAGGTAAAATGAAGAAAAAAGATTACGGATTAATTACAAAGCTTTTGCATTTGCCAAAGAAGAAAAATCCAGAGAATTCGCACACAATTCCTATATTTCAAACTTCAACATTTACATATGATAGCGTTGATGACGGAGCAAAAAAGATTAGTGGTGAAAAAGAAGGTTATGTTTATACAAGAATAGGAAACCCTACTAGAAAAATTCTTGAAGAAAAACTTGCGTTGCTGGAGCATGGAGAAGATGCTATAGTCTTTGCTTCAGGCATGGCAGCAATTTCAACAGTTATAGTTACATTTGCCAAAAGTGGAGACCATATAATATGCGGGAGGACACTTTACGGATGTACAGATAGTTTGTTTTCTAAACAGCTTAAAAACTTAGGTATGGAGATTAGTTTTGTTGATTTAAGAGATGCATCAAATCTTGAAAAATACATAAGGGAAAATACTAAAATTGTGTATTTTGAAACACCTGCAAATCCAACAATGGAAATAGTTGACATAAAAAAAGTTTCAAAACTAGCAAAAAAGTACAATCTCAAAATTATAGTTGATAATACATTTGCAACTCCATATAATCAATTGCCAATTACCCTTGGAGTAGATATAGTTGTTCATAGTCTAACCAAATATATAAATGGTCATGGTGATGTTATTGCAGGAGCAGCGATTGGTAAAAAAGAAGACATAGAAAAAGTTAGGGAAAAGCTAATAGACTTTGGAGGAATTTTAGGGCCAGAAGATTGTTATAGGGTAATAAGGGGGCTTGCTACTTTTGTTTTAAGGATGGAAAGGCACAATGAAAATGCAATGAAGCTTGCTAAATTCTTGGAAAGGCACGAAAAAGTAAAGAAGGTTTATTATCCAGGATTAAAGAGCTTTCCACAACACAAGCTGGCGAAAAAACAAATGAAAACGCCTTATGGAAGAGGATTTGGAGGAATGCTCAGTTTTGAATTATATGGAGGGTTTGGAAAAGGAAAAAAATTTATGAATTATCTTGCTCGAAATTCCTTTATAAAATTGGCTGTAAGTTTGGGTTGTACAGACACATTGGTGCAGCATCCAGCATCTATGACTCATGCAAAAATACCAAAGAAAGATAAACTTGCTAAAGGAATAACAGATAGCTTAATTAGAGTATCTGTTGGAATTGAGGATTACAGAGATATAGAGGAAGAATTTAGAAAAGTACTAGATTATGTGTGAGAAAATAAAAAATTTATAAACTTCTAAATTTAAACTTAATTTTATGGAAGATAGCCTAAAAGAACTTTCTGAGGCTTTAAAAAAATTTAAAGAGTGTGTTATTCTGGCTACTGTCGAAGCTAAAAAATATGCAGAAACAAATATGAAAATAATAAAGCATTTAGTTGAGGACGAAAATATACCAGGTGTTTACGTTACGCTAAATAAACCATATGCTACAATTAAAGAAGAACTCAAAAAAAATGGAATAGACCCAAATATGATAATTTTTATTGATGCTGTGACTAAGGTTGCTGGTGGAGAAATTAAAAAAGAAGAAAATTGTTTATTTATAGGTAATCCGGAAAATTTAAGTGATATCTCAGTTGCAATGGACCAAGCAGTTACAGCTTTGCCTGGCGAAAAAAAATTTGTTTTTTTTGATTCTTTAAGTACCTTGTTAGTTTACAACAAACCGCAAACAGTTGCAAAATTTATTCATTTTCTAGCTAGCAAAATGAGGGTTTGGAAAGTTAAAGGCATAATAATATCTTTACAAAAAGAGGAAGATAAAGAATTAATAGACTTTCTTTCTCAGATTTGTGATTTAACAATAGAACTGGGGGTGAATGAATGAAATTAATTTTAAAAGAAATCTTCAGTACTATGGGTATTCTTCTAGGGCTGTATTTAATAGTGAAATTTGCAGGCAATGTCGAATTTGCAGTTGGTCTAATTTCTATATCTTTCGGTATATTAGCTGTTATATGGACAGCGAGGGCAAGAAAGGCCTTATCGAAAGGTTCAACATTAAAATCGTATACTACCCATTTCCTGTTCAGCTTATTATTTATATTAATTTTTTCTGTTCTCTCTCTTGTGGAAAATCTTTTTTACTCAACGAAAATTATTGGTTTCGCTAAGTATCTTTTCATAACTATCGCATATATCTTGTTTGTTTTTACATCTTATAAAATCCTTCATTTAAGTAAAGAATTTGGTTTTGAAATAGAAGCAAAAAAAATAAAAAAATTAATTGAAAAGAAGAAAAAGCTAAGAAAATAGATTTTTTATGATTTCAATTGTATAAATTATTATGGCTTTTGTTTGCTCTTTTGTTGGCTTAAATGGTACTTTCTTTTTGTGAACAGAGCTTATTCTTACTTGGTTTATTAAATGAATCTGCTGTGTTATTGCAGGGTCGATATTAACATTTAATTCGGAAAGTTTTGCAACAATTTTTCCTAAGCCTATTCCTGGATTTTTTTCTAAATAATCAACACCAGTTAAATCGTAATATTTTTTATGAAGTGCAATTTCTAGTAATCTTCCACATAATATAATAGCACTTCTGTAGCAACCATTTTGGTAACATTTTTTTAACTCTTCTATGTCTAAACTAATTTCTTCTTTTATTTCTTGTGGAACTGGTGGTATAGCTATTTTGAGCTCTTCTTCATTTTTTGGGATAAAAAGCTTTAATAAATCCAAAATTTTGAGCATTTCATCGATTTTTCCTTCCTTATAAAATCTGTTTAAATCTTTAACTAATTCATTTACCTTTTCTTTTTCTTTGATGGTAATTTTCCAAATCCCGTCGTTAATGGCTTTTATGCTAGAGTAAATTAATCTTTTACAGACTTCTTTTCTCTGACTTTCAAAATTTAAACTAATTCCACTCCTAATTTCTTCATTTATTTTAATTCCCCTCTCTTTAGCATCCTTCAATGTTTTTTCCAACCTATCAATCGAATTTTCTAAATTAAACATAAATTAAATATATGTGATTGTATTTTTATAGTTTGTGAAGAAACATGAAAATTGAAATATGTACAATTGGTGGCTATAGCGAAGTTGGAAAAAATATGACAGCGATCAAAATAGATAATGATGTTGTAATTTTAGATATGGGTTTTTATATGCCTAAGGTTGTTTCTTTAAGTGAGGAAGAAACTGCTGTAAGTGAATTTTCCAGGGACGAGCTTATAGGTATTGGCGCAGCACCGGACGATAGTGTAATTTCTGAATGGGAGGGCTGTGTTAGAGCAATAATTTTAAGTCATGCACACCTCGATCATATAGGTGCAGTTCCTTACCTTGCTTCAAAATACAGGTGTCCAATTTTTGCTACACCGTACACTATAGGAGTACTTAAGAGTTTATTTTTTGATGAAGGAATTAAAATAAGAAACCATTTAAAACAGATAAATCCAAATTCGAGAATAAGAATAAGCAATAATATAGTTTTGGAGTTTATTAATATAACACACTCTACTTTGCAAACGGTTGTTATAGCACTCCATACTAAAATTGGGTCTATAATTTACGCAAATGATTACAAATTTGACAACCACCCAATAGTTGGTAAAAGACCCAACTATAAAAGACTTGGAGAGATTTCTAAAAGAGGCGTGATTGCTTTAATAACAGACTCTTTGTATTCCGATAAAAGAATGAAAACTCCTTCGGAAAAAGTTGCTAGGGAAATGCTGAAAGATGTCATGCTTGGAACCAACAATACTGGAAAAGCTGTTTTTGTTACAACATTTGCCTCCCATATTGCAAGGCTAAAGTCTATTGTAGATTTTGCAAAGATGATGAATAGAAAGATTGTATTTCTTGGAAGGAGTTTGGGTAAGTACACAAATGTTGCACAAAAACTAAATCTCATCTCATTCGGGAGAGAAGTGGAAATTTATTCAGGAAGAAGAAAAGTTGATGAAAAATTAAAAGATATAAACAGAAACAGGGAAAAATATGTTGTTGTTTGTACAGGAAACCAAGGAGAACCAAATTCGACATTGTGCAGAGTTGCCTATAACGAGACTCCATTTAAATTTGGAATAGAGGATCAGGTAATTTTTTCATGCAAAACAATACCAGACCCTGTAAATACAGCAAATAGGGCAATGCTTGAAGATAAGCTTGAAAAACAAAATGTAAGGATATTTAAAGATATACATGTTAGTGGACATGCGGCAAGGGAAGATCATAGGGATTTTATTCATTTGCTCAAACCACAACACATAATTCCTGCTCATGGTGATGTGACAAAGCTCACTGCAATGGCTGAACTTGCAACTGAACTCGGTTATGTTCTTGGAGAAACAGTACATATAACAAGGGATGGCCAAAAAATGGAAATTATTTGAAAATTTTTTTATCCAACTCAATTCTTTTATGCTTTCTTCCAAATTTCTCAATCTTAACAAACCCTTTTTCTTCTAGATTTCTAAGTATTCTTATCATGCTTGTTTTTGGTATTAAGAGCTCTTTACATAACTTTGCCTGAGAAACGGAACCTTTTTTAATTAAATACTGTATAATTTTTTTCTCTCTTTCATTTAATGCAGAAATCATAGCTTTTAATTTGCTTTTTTTAACCCTTCTTCTTTCATAAAAAACAAAAACTAAAAACAATACAGTAGCTATAAAAATTATAATTTTGGTATGTGTTGAATAAATTTTTTTGTTTAAAATGATTTCGACATTTTCGTACAATTTTCCATGCTCGACCACTATTTGGGTAAATCCTGCCTTATTGCCACGTGTTGCAAAAATTTTACATTTTCCGACAGGAACAAATTCAGCAGAGAAAAATCCAACATTGTCAGTTTCTACGGGATAGAGAATTTCTTTTCTACATTCAAACTTTAATTTTGCTCCTTTAATAAGGTTATCGAATTCGTCTTTAACAAAACCTTCTATTGTTGCTGTCCTCATCAAATAAACATCTTTTTTAACATTGTCATTTACATCGAGTTCGAATTTTTCATAATAATCGTTTCCTTCTGTTTCAGGATAATTAATCATTATTTCGATTTGATGCTTCCCTTCCAAACTTAGATTTAATTTTCCGTTTTTAATCACATATTTTTCAGCATAGCCGTCTATTTTTACATTTGCTAAGACATCACTAATAAGGGAATTATTTATAGAATCCCTTAATTCTAAAATTGCATTAAAAGCATAGGTGTAAGGAAGAAGTAAAATTAGAAATAAAAAAAGAAAAAAATTTTTCATTCTCCAAATCCGAAAAGTTTTTTGAGCCACATTAAAATCTTTTTCAGTAAGCCATAGGTGCTAATACACTTTCCATCGCCGCATTCATTGCTTAAACATTCCCAATTGTTCTGACATTCACTACCTTCTTCTTTTTGAGGTTTAAAGCTGCCGTCAATATCACAGTACATTGGGGTTTCTTTTATTTTCTCTTCCGTGGCAACTTCTTTACAAACTTTCTCTCCAGTTTCCGTAATATAACATTCTATTTTCGCAGCTGGTTTCATTTTTATCCTTGTTCCATAAGGCAGGCACTGACCATCACGCCTACATCCTTGGCAGAATATTTTTCCAATTTCGTATTCTTTTGGAGTTTCTATCCCTGTTGCCCTTTCAATTATTTCTCTTTTTTCAGCAAAATATGGAGCACACTCTTTTAATGCTTCTTTTTTAACTTCTGGGTAATCATTCAACAACCTCACAGTACAACTTACTGCTGTTCCTAGGCTTTTGCTCCATTCTTCACATATAAGCTCTCCTTTCCTTCCAAGCTCTTTGATTTCTTCTTCGCTAAGCCTCCTTTTTATGACTTTACCGATACAATCTAAAAATTCCTTTGCTTTTCTTTGAGGCTCTGGGATTTTTATTTCCGTCTTTTCTACTCTCTTTCTTTCTACTTCTCTAAGACGTCCTCTTACATAGATGCAGTTTTTAATTTCTGCACTGCGTTCTGGATAATTTTCTGCCAAGCAAGAAAGTATATATTTCACTGAACTTGCATATTCACCTTTTGCTTGTTCTTTTTTAAACTCTTCTGGCATTTTTCTATTACACTCTTCCAAAATATCCTCTGCTCTGCGAAGTTCACTTTCTCCATAATATTTTTCAATTATTGGTGCTACACAATCTTCAATTATGTAATCTGCATCTGCTTCTGTTATTACAGCTGCAACTGTTCTTCTAACAGGGCAAGGGATTCCACATTTTATGTTGTAAATTCTTTCATCAATAACTTCTTCTTCTTTAAGTTCTTCTATGCATTTCTCAAAGGTTTCTTTTGGTACACAATTAGCTTCTCTACATTTTTGATAGATTTCATAACATCCTTCTTCTTCAAAAGCTTCTCTTATTTTGGCATGTTCTTTAGGAGTTAATGTTTCCGCAATTGTCCATGTTCCTATTGAATAGTCTAACACAGTATACCCTAACCTTTTCAACACTGCAACTTCACATTTTATCCTTTCAAGCTCACATCTTTCCCACGCACTTGTTGGTCTTTTAATTGGTTTTAAAGGTGGTATTTCTTCAACTTTTTCAATTGGTCTAACTGTTTCCACTCCTAAAACTTTAAAATAAAATTCTTTGTTGCTTGCTATAACTTCCCTTGTTGCAGATTCCACAACGTTAACTAGTATTCTTACAGGTGAAATTTCTGGAGCTGTAGTTTCAGCTTCCCAATAGCCTGTTTCTTCATTGAATTTAACAGTAAAAACAATTGGTATTCTGTTTCCAGAAAAATCCCATGCACCGAATTCTACAGAATAGCCTTCTTCTGGTGTTGCTGCTATTGTAGGTCCTTTGTGATCAACTACTTTTGCATAAACTTTAACTTTTTCTCCAGGTTCGTAATACGGTTTATCTGTCCACACATCTGCAATGTACACTTCTTTTGTTATTCCACATGGTACACAACTTCCTCCACAGTCAACTCCTTCTTCATCTCCGTCCAATATTGCATTGTAACAATGTTCTGGGTATGCTGTTTCTTCTTGTTCTTGCATTTCTTCCTCAACTGGTTGCATGGTATAAGTTTGAAACGTTGTCGTATAATGCCTAGTTGAGTAATATGGATCCCATGTAATTGCGTCTACTAAAATTCTTACATTTTCTAATTCTGGTGCTTTAGCTCTGCCTACATAATACTTGCCTTCTTCGTCGTACTTCATGTCTGTAAAAGGAATTAGTTCCTTCCATTCTCCTTCTACATTAGTAAATGTAAATGCAACACGACTTTTACCAGGAGTTGCTATAAACGGCGTACTATCTGGATTGATAACTTTTGCATAAACAGTTACTTCTTCCCCTACTTCATATTTTGGTTTGTCAGTCCAAACTTTTGTAATTGTTATATTCTCTGCCGACACTAATGTAGTTGCTAGAAAAATCATAATAAAAATTCCTAAAAGCAATTTTTTCACGTTTTCACCTCCTTTTCCTATATTTCTTATATTTCCAAAGTAGATTAGATACTATAAATATTTTTTCTGGACCAAAATGGACCCAAAACATTAAACCAAATTTTTATAAACAAAAACTAGATTAATCTTTTAGTATGAAATTCGCGCACTTAGCAGATTGCCATATAGGTGGTTGGCCAGACCCAAAGCTTAAAGAATTAAGTATAAAGGCTTTCGAAAAAGCTATTGATATATGTATAAAAGAAAAGACAGCATTTATTTTGATCTCAGGCGATTTATTTAATACAGCAATCCCCTCAATAGATTTAATTAGAGAAACAGCTAAAATTCTAAATAGGGCAAGAGAAAAAGATATAACAATTTACATCATACCTGGGAGCCACGATTTTTCACCTTCAGGAAAAACTATGCTGGATGTTTTTGAAAAAGCTGGTTTATGTATTAATGCATTCAAATTGGAAAACGACAAATTAAAATTGATAGAGGACAAAACAGGAGTTAAAATAACAGGCATTTATGGGAGGAGAGGAGGTTTAGAAGTTAAAGATTATGAAAGAATCGATATGAGTGAGGTAGAAAAAGAAAGCGGCTTTAAAATCTTTATGCTTCATTCAGCTGTAGGAATTGATAAAGAAACAATGGAGAATGAATTTGCTGAGCGAGAAAAAAGAATAGCCGAACTTCTTCCAAAAAATTTTAATTACTATGCAGCAGGCCATTTGCACAAGGTCATTAAAAAAGAATTTGGAAACGGACTTCTTGTGTATCCAGGACCATTGTTTCCTAATAATTTTAAAGAGCTGGAAGAGATTAAAAATGGGGGCTTTTTTTTGCTTAATTTTAAAGATAACAAGCTATATCCTGAATATATTCCTATTAAAATTAAAGATGTGGTAAGCTTTAAGATAGATGCTAATTCAAAAACACCAAGGGATGTAGAGGAGGAATTATTAAAAATGTTTGAAGAGGCCGATTTAAAAGACAAGATAGTTACCATTAGGATAGAAGGCGAGCTTATAAGTGGAAAGCCGTCCGATATAAATTTTAGGGATATATTTAGTAAATTCAAGGATGCATATTTTATAATGAAAAATACAGCAAAGCTAACAACAAAAGAATTGTCAAAAATAAAAAAGAAAGAATACTCGACTGCAAAAGATATTGAGGATTCTCTAATAAAAGATTATATAAAAAAGGCTGAGGGGTTTGAAAGTTATAAGAAAATTGAACTCATAAGGGCATTGATGCAGGGCTTTAATATGGAAAAAGCCGAAGGAGAATTGAAGAAGGATTTTGAAAGAAGGATATATGAAACAATTGAAAAAATCGTACCTGAAATTTTAAAAAATGATACTGAAGAGCATTGAATTGGAAAACATAAGAAGTTACCTCAAAGAAAAAATAAATTTCCCAAGAGGCACATTGCTGTTGTCTGGAGATGTTGGTAGTGGTAAATCGACGATACTTTTGGCCATTGATTTTGCTTTGTTTGGAATAAGAAAGGGAGATTTGTCAGGAGCCTCACTTTTAAGAAATGATAAGAATAGGGGCTCTGTTGAGTTAAAATTTGTTGTTGACGGTAAGGAAATTACTGTTAAGAGAACATTGAAAAGAACAAAATCTGGAGTATCCCAAGATCATGGTTATATAATTATTGATGGTTTTAAAAAAGAATGTACACCTATAGAACTAAAACAAAAAATCATAGAACTTTTGAATTACCCTAAAGAATCGCTAACACAAAGCAAATATCTCATTTTTAGATATACAGTTTATACACCACAAGAGGAAATGAAACAAATACTTCTCGGGTCTAGAGATGTAAGATTAAATACGTTAAGAAAAGTCTTTGGTATAGATAAATACAAAAGAATTGTGGAAAATTGTGGCTCATTTCTTCAAGCTTTGAAATTGAAAAAAAACGAGCTTGAATTGGAGATTAAAGACTTAGACGAAAAAACAAAGGAGAAAGAGAGCTATGAGAAAGAGCTTAAAGAATTAGAGATAAAATACAAAGAAATTGTTACAAAACTCAATCTTGAATTAAAAAACCTAGAAAGCCTAGAAAAAAAATTTGAAGAAGCACAAAAAAAGGTAGAGGAGATAAAAATATTAAGAACGAAATTCGAAAGTAAAGAAAATTTATTGGATTCAAAAAGGAAAGAATTACAAAGGTGCAGAACAACTAAAGAAAAATTAGAAAATGAAGTAAGTGAATTGCTGAAATTAAAAGTTAAAGATGCTGAAAAAATAAAGAAAAAAATTGAAGAAAAGAAAAACCTTCTCAAAGATCTAAATGAAAAAAAGGTTAAACTTCATAAAGCAATTGGTGAAGTTAATTCAAAAATAGATTATTCGACAAAACTTATTGGAAAAATAAAGAAGATGGATGTTTGTCCGACATGCCATCAAAAAGTAAGCGAAGAACATAAAAGAAAGATAGCAGAAGAAGAGGAAAAGAAAATTATGGAGCAGAGGGAAAAATTAAAACTGATAGAGAAAGAAATGAAAGAAATGGCTGATGAAATTTCAAAAATTGAAGAAGAGCTAGTACATTTAGACATTGAAAAAGTTGATGCTGAAAGAATTAAAGCTAAATTGGAAGAATTGGAATTAAAGGAAAAACATATTGAAGACCTTATTAAAGAAGAAAAAAGGATAAAAGAAGAAATTGCCGAATTAAACAAAGAAAGGATTGCATTGCTTAAAAAACTAGAAACGAAAGAAGAGGCAGAAAATGAATACACAGAAATAAAAAAGAAGGTCGATGCGAAAAAGGAAGTCGTATTGGATATGAGGAATGAAAAATATAGGTATGAGTACAGTATTAAAGAAATAAAGGAAAAGATTAAAAAGTTACAGATAGAAATCGAGGAAAAAATAGCGATAAAAAGAAAGGTTAATGAAATTTCCGAGTTTTATCATTGGCTTGAGAAGCATTTTATTAAATTGATGGAAGAGATAGAAAAGAATGTTATGCTGAAAGTTCATGAAGATTTTAATGCTCTCTTTGAGAAATGGTTTAACATGCTTATAGAAAATGAGAATCTTGAAATATCCCTTGATGAGGAATTTACTCCAAAAATAATACAAAATGGGTATGATATTGAGTACAATTTTCTTTCAGGAGGTGAAAAAACAGCAGCTGCTCTCGCCTATAGGTTAGCTTTAAACCAGGTAATAAACAATTTGATGAGTGGGATAAAAACAAACGATATTTTAATTCTTGATGAACCAACAGACGGGTTTAGCTCTGAGCAATTGGACAGGATGAAAATGGTTTTGGATGAGCTTAAAATTGCCCAAATAATTCTTGTAAGTCACGAAACAAAAATTGAAAGTTTTGTTGATAACATAATAAGATTTAAAAAAGAGGAAAATGTCAGTAAGGTTTTTTATTAAGGGGCTGTGGTCTAACTTGGTTATGACTCGAGCTTCGGGAGCTCGCAATCGGGGTTCAAATCCTCGCAGCCCCATGGGACCGTAGTATAGCCTGGACTAGTATTCCACCCTGGGGCGGTGGCGATCGTGGGTTCAAATCCCACCGGTCCCATCTTTCGAAAGAGTTAAATAGTTCTAAATTTTCTATTTTGAATATGAAATTATTTAAATGTATGCTAATTTTGTTACTACTTTTTTTCTGTTTTGCTTCTGCTAGGGGTGCTGAATTTTATATTGTTGAAACACCAATAATTGATAATGTTAAACCAGGAGATTTTGCTAAATTTAACCTAACAATTGTCAACAATCAATCTTTCTCAGATACTTTTATAGCAGAAATTAATCCGTTGTATATTTTTCCTTTTGACGAGAATATAGCTGATATAAGAGCAACTCCAAAAGAAATTTATGTTGGTGCTGGAAAAACTGCAACAATAGGTGTTGAGGTTAAATTGGGAAGAAAAGTTGAAACAAAAAAATTTTACTCTACTCATAGACAAGCATTCTCCATAAAGTCAAAAAGAACAGGCGAAGCAATAAATCATCAGTTTACAATAAGAGCACTTTCTCCTGATGAAATTATAAGTATTAATATCAAGAAAGACCTCGGAAAAGTAAGCCCTGGAGAGAATTTGATGGTTGAATTTGCCTTGCTAAACAATTTAAATACACATATAAGTAATATAGAATTGCTAATTGATAGCGAATTATTCAAGGAGAAGAAAGTAATACACCTTTTCCCATTCCAAGAAAGAAAAGAAAGTTTTTCCTTTCCTATAAAGGATGCGAAGCCTGGAGAATACCAGCTTAGTGTTAGAGCATTTGTTGATGGTGAATTAAGTGGTAAGGCAACTAGCAAATTTTACGTTACAAGTCAAGCTCGCATAGTGGAGAGTATAGAAATCAAACAAAGTTTTTTCAAAAAGGAATTGGTATTGAAAAGAACAAACATAGGAAACCAAATAGCGCAGAGTGAATACAAAATGAACTTTTCTTTTTTTGAAAAAATGTTCACAAAATCTAATGTCGAACCAAAAGTTAAAGACAACGAATTAACTTATGTTTTTGTAATAAATCCAGGAGAAACATTTATATTGCATGTGAAAACAGACTTTAGGCCAATTTTGTACATTATAATGTTGGCTATTATTGCAACGATAACATTTTATTTCATAATAACTCATAAAGTAAGAATAAGTAAAGAGTTAATTAAAATAAGGAAAACAGGAGATAAAATCGAATTTAAAATTTTATTGTTTATTAAAAATAATACTAGGTCTTCAATCAAAAACATTCAGTTAACAGAATTTGTTCCGAATTACGTTAAAGTTGTTTCATTTGAAACATTAAAACCAATCCAAACAGAGAAGGGAAAAAATTTAACTAGGATGATTTGGAACATAGGGGAATTGGTTAAAGGGGAAGAGAGGATAATTTCTTATAAAGGAGAAATAGAAACTAAGTTTATAGGGAGATTATCACTTCCACAAGCTACTTTAAAATATAAAAATATTAGAAATAAAGTATGTCACATAAAATCAAATAGGGTAGTAATCCCTGTTTAATTTGTAGAAAAAGAGAGAAAAATTTAAATATTGGTTATTAATATACTCTTTAACTGAGCACTCATAGTGCTCACAATGAGTACTTAAATTAAATTTAAGTATGATTAAAGGCCATAGCCACTACCATATTAGTCTTGCGGTCCCAATAATTCCCGTTGATCCTGCGGGAGGTCGCCGCTATTGGGATCCCACTTAGCCATGCAAGTCAGGGAGGTTCCTTCGGGGACCTACCGGCGAAAGGCTCAGTAACACGTCGACAATCTGCCCTTAGGTCCTGGATAACCACGGGAAACTGTGGCTAAACCGGGATAGGGAATTGGTACTGGGATGTCCTTTTCCTGAAAGCCTTCGGGCGCCTAAGGATGAGTCGGCGGCGGATTAGGCTGTTGGTGAGGTAAAGGCTCACCAAACCTAAGATCCGTAGGGGGGATGGGAGTCCTAACCCCGAGAAGGGCACTGAGATAAGGGCCCTAGCCCTAAGGGGTGCAGCAGGCAGGAAACCTTTACAATGCACGAAAGTGTGATAAGGGGATCCCAAGTGTTCGCTCTCTGAGCGAACTTTTGCCAAGCCTAAAAAGCTTGGCGAATAAGTGGTGGGCAAGACCGGTGCCAGCCGCCGCGGTAATCCCGGCGCCACGAGTGGGGACCGGCTTTATTGGGCCTAAAGCATTCGTAGCCGACCTGGGTAGTCTCTTGTGAAATCGTTAGGGTTAACCTAACGGCGTGCAAGAGAAACCACCAGGTTAGGGACCGGGAGACGGCAGGAGTATTCCTTGGGTAGCGGTAAAATGCGATAATCCTTGGAAGACTACCGATGGCGAAGGCACCTGCCGAGAACGGGTCCGACGGTGAGGAATGAAAGCTAGGGGAGCGAAAGGGATTAGATACCCCTGTAGTCCTAGCCGTAAACGCTGCGAACTAGGTATTGCATATTCCTCGTGAATATGCAGTGCCGTAGCGAAGGCGTTAAGTTCGCCGCCTGGGAAGTACGGCCGCAAGACTGAAACTTAAAGGAATTGGCGGGGGCGCACTACAAGGGGTGCGGCGTGCGGTTCAATCAGATTCTACACCGTGAACCTTACCAGGAACGACGGCAGAATGAAGGTCAGATTGAAGGTCTTACCTGACGAGCCGAGAGGAGGTGCATGGCCGCCGTCAGCTCGTGCCGTGAGGTGTTCAGTTAAGTCTGTTAACGAGCGAGACCTGCATCCATAGTTGCTACCGGTTTCTCCGGAAACCGGGCACACTATGGAGACTGCCTCGGAAACGAGGAGGAAGGTGCAGGCGACGGTAGGTGGTATGCCCCGAATTTCCTGGGCTACACGCGCGCAACAATGGTAGAGACAACGGGATGCGACTCCGAAAGGAGAAGCTAATCTCTAAACTCTACCTTAGTTCAGATCGAGGATTGCAACTCATCCTCGTGACGTCGGAATCCCTAGTAATCGTCCGTCATCAACGGACGGTGAATATGTCCCTGCGCCTTGCACACACCGCCCGTCAAACCATTCGAGCTGGGTTTGGGTGAGGTTTGGACCACAGGTTCAAATCGAACCCAAGCTCGGTAAGAAGGGTTAAGTCGTCACAAGGTAGCCGTAGGGGAACCTGCGGCTGGATCACCTCCTTTAATTTTTTTATGTAAGTGGCTATGGCTTAATTTTTTTTATGGGCCCGTAGCTCAGCCTGGTAGAGCATCGCCCTTGCAAGGCGGAGGCCTCGGGTTCAAAAATAAGTTTAGCGTTGCTAAACTTATTGAACGTCCCGACGGGTCCATTTATGTTAAATTAAAAAACTCAAAGAATAGCTGCGGCTCTCTAAATGAATATTTGAGGGCTAAGGATACTCATGTTTATCATGAGTATCGTGCATAGGCCATAGTTGAACCCAGAAGCCGTCAGGTGGAGGACTGGGTTTGGGAGACCGACGAAGGGTGTGGCAAGCTACAGAATGCCTCGGCGAGGCGCATGCAGCCTTGGAACCGAGGGTTCCCGAATTGGTCTTCCAGCCCTGTTAAAGGGCGACCAGAGATGGTCGGGAACCGGGGGAAGTGAAACATCTCAGTACCCCGAGGAAAAGAAATCAAACGAGATGCTGTGAGTATCGGCGAGAGAAAGCAGCACAGGGCAAACCGAATCTCCATAAGAAATTATGGAGGGATGTGGTGTTGTAAGGACCTGCATTATAATACCTTCCCCAGACGACTCGAAGTCTTTTGGAAAAAAGCGCCATAGAGGGTGATAGCCCCGTAGAGGAAGTCTGGGTTGGTATTGCAGGTTCCTTGAGTAGTGTCCATTGGAAATTGGACACGAATCTGGGAGACATCAACTTCCAACCCTAAATATCTCCCAAATCCGATAGCGAATAGTACCGTGAGGGAACGTTGAAAAGAACCCTTGACAGGGAGTTAAAAGAGCCTGAAACCTGACGGCTACAGTGGGATACGGCACATAAGCTTTTGCTTATGTGTTGTATCGTACGTTTCGAATAACGGGCCAGGGAGTGTACCTAAGTGGCGAGGATAAGGGCTTTTCGGCCTGTATCCAAAGGGAAACCGAAACCGTTGCAGCCACTTTTGTGGCGAGAACGGTGGGTATGAAAGTGCCCCTAGTCACTTGGGTACGACCCGATACCGGGCGATCTAGTCCAGGGTAAGGTGAAGCGGGGTTGAGACCTCGTGGAGGCCTGCAGAGGTGCTACGGGCACGTGCTCTTCTAACCCTGGGCTAGGGGTGAAAAGCCAATCGAGCCCGGTGGTAGCTGGTTCCTGCCGAAATAGGCCGCAGTCTAGTCTCTGAGGAGGATGTCGAAAGGGTAGAGCTACGGATTGGGAATTTAGGAGGGGAAACCCTTCAGTTCCCAGTCCAACTCCGAACCTTTTCGACTCCAAAGAATCAGGGAAACAGGGGTGCGGGGTAAACCTGTACTCCGAGAGGGGAACAACCCAGACTGCAGTTAAGGTCCCAAAGGCCAATTAAGTGTGAAAGGGTGAAAGGTGTACGCCGTCTAAGACAGCAGGGAGGTTGGCTTAGAGGCAGCCATCCTTTAAAGAAAGCGTAACAGCTCACCTGTCAAGGCGGCGTGCCCTGAAGATATACGGGGCTAAATTGGCCACCGATACTGCAGACTAGAAAACGAAATCGTTTTCTAGTGGTAGGCAGGCGTCCTGTTAGGGTAGAAGCTAAGCTGTAAAGCTTAGTGGACCTAGCAGGAATGAGAATCCTGGTGGTAGTAGGATCTAAATGAAGTGAGAATCTTCAATACCGGAAGGGCCAGGGTTTCTTAGCAATGCAGGTCAGCTAAGAGTTAGTTAGTCCTAACCTGAAACCTAACTGGTATTCAGGGAAAGGGAAAAAGGTTAATATTCCTTTACTACCCAGGTACGTGCGGCAACGCAAGTTGAACATCCGACGCTTCTGGCTAGGCTGACATGAGCCGTCGCTCATGTTAATTAGCATAGGCTAGAGGAGTGTCGTAAAGACGAGAATCTAGCCAAAGCTAAGAATAGCAGGCCTTGTGCCTGTTCAGCTGATGCCAGGAGCCCGTGAAAAGGGTGTTCAAAAGGATCCTGGGTAACTATACCTAGAACCAGCACAGGTGCCCCTAGGTGAGTAGCCTAAGGTATGAGGGTGTAATCCTCCTAAGGGAAATCGACAAATTGGCTCCGTGACTTCGGCAGAAGGAGTCCCTGCGCTTGTAGACTTATGTCTGCGAGTACAGGGCGCAGTGACTAGGAGGGTCCGACTGTTTAATAAAAACGCCGCGTCCCGCTAGCCAGAAATGGTGTGTATGGGACGCCACGTCTGCCCAGTGCCGGTACTTCAAACTCCCTTTCAAGGGAGCTAAGAGCCGGTAAACGGCGGGAATAACTATGATTCTCTTAAGGTAGCGAAATACCTTGTCGCTTAAATGGCGACGTGCATGAATGGCGTAACGAGATCCTCATTGTCCCTAGGAGGAGGCCCCCGAACCCCACATTCTGGTGTAAAGTCCAGAGACCCCCAGTGGGACGCGAAGACCCCGTAGAACTTTACTGTAGCTTGCTGCTGTGGTGTGGGTTTCGTTGTGTAGAGTAGGTGGGAGTTGCCTGAGGATCCAATCGCAAGGTTGGATCTTAGACGAAAGTGAAACACCACCCTTCGGAACCTGCATCACTAACCGAAAGCTTGGCTTTCGGGACAACGGCTGGCGGACAGTTTAGCTGGGGCGGCATCCTGCTGAAAAGATATCAGCAGGGCCCAAAGTTCGGCTCACCCCATTCAGAAATTGGGGGGAGAGTGCAAGAGCAAAAGCCGGACTGACTGTACCCTGAACAGCAAGGGGTGCAGGAACGAAAGTTGGGTCTAGCGAACCCCTATGCCTCCTTGATGGGGGCTAGGTATGACAGAAAAGCTATCTCGGGGATAACTGGGTCGTCGCGCCAGAGAGCCCAAATCGACGGCGCGGTTTGCTACTCCGTTGTCGGCTCACCCTATCCTGGTTGTGCAGAAGCAACCAAGGGTGGGGGTGTTCACCCATTAAAAGGGTTCGTGAGCTGGGTTGAGAACGTC
Source organism: Candidatus Woesearchaeota archaeon (assembly GCA_017608525.1). Taxonomy (GTDB): domain Archaea; phylum Nanobdellota; class Nanobdellia; order SCGC-AAA011-G17; family GW2011-AR17; genus JAFCFS01. The sequence goes on from JAFCFS010000004.1 coordinate 21,578, forward strand.
GTGAGACAGTTTGTGTGATATCTACTGGGGGTGTATGAGGGTCTGAGAGGAAGGACCACCTAGTACGAGAGGAACGGTGGTTCGTGGCCTCTGGTGTACCGGTTATCTGACAAGGTAGGCCGGGCAGCTACGCCACAGGAGATAAGTCCTGAAAGCATCTAAGGACGAAGCTCCTCTCAAAAATAGACCCAGAGCGCCCGTAAAACACGGGTTTAATGGGGCTGGAGTGTAAGCACCGAGCTTCGGCGAGGTGTTCAGCTTGCAGCTCCCAATAGCTCGAATTCAACTATGGCCTATGCATTTTTTTTCAATGCGAGGTGATCAAAGTGACACACTGCAACAGATGTGGAAATGATTTCAATAACATATTTAGAGGAGTTCATTGGTGCCCTTATTGTGGAAAACAATTTGTATTTGATGAAAATTTATTAAAGGAGGAAAATGAAAAGAAAGAAAATTCTAATTCTGGGAGCAGCAGGAAGAGACTTTCATAACTTTAATGTTTTATACAGGGATAAAATAGAGTATGAGGTCATCGGTTTTACAGCAACCCAAATACCTAATATAGTTGGAAGAAAATATCCTTCTGTTTTAGCAGGTAAATACTATAAAAAAGGAATTAAAATATACCCAGAAGAAAAATTGGAAAAACTCATTAAAAAATTACATGTAGACGAAGTTGTGTTTTCTTATTCAGATGTAAGTCACGAGTATGTTATGCATCTAGCATCCTTAGTAAATGCAGCTGGAGCTGATTTCAAGCTTATATCTCCTGAAAAAACAATGCTTAAATCTACCAAACCTGTAATTTCTATTTGTGCTGTGAGAACAGGTTGTGGAAAAAGTCAAACAACAAGAAGATTATGTGAAATCATAAAATCGTATGGATTTAAAGTTGTTGTTGTTAGGCATCCAATGCCATATGGAAATCTAGAAAAACAAATATGCCAGAGGTTTCAACATTTTGGAGATTTTAAAAAACATAAATGTACTATAGAGGAACTGGAAGAGTATTCACACCTTGTTGAAAAAGGAATAGTTGTTTACGCTGGTGTAGATTATCAAAAAATACTTTCCTCAGTTGAAAAAGAAGCTGATGTAATAATATGGGATGGTGGAAATAACGATACACCTTTCTTCAAACCCAATTTAGAAATCGTTGTTGCAGACCCGCATAGAGTTGGTCACGAATTAAAATATTATCCTGGAGAGGTAAATCTTAGAAGAGCAGATATTGTTATAATCAATAAGGTCAATACAGCTGACAAAAATAATATTCAAAAACTTAAAGAAAATATTAAGAGAGTTAATAAAAAAGCAAAGATAATTGAGGCAGATTCAGAAATAATATTGAAAAAAAACAAGATAAAAGGTAAAAAAGTATTAGTGATAGAGGATGGGCCAACACTAACACATGGTGAAATGAGTTATGGTGCAGGTTATGTTGCAGCAAAAAAATATGGATGGAAAATAGTAAATGCAAAAAAATATGCAGTTGGCAGTATTAAAGAAACTTACAAAAAATATCCGCATTTAAAGGATGTTTTGCCTGCTCTTGGTTATGGAGAAAAACAAATAAAAGAATTGGAAAAAACAGTAAACAGAGTTGATTGTGATTTTATTGTATCAGCAACACCTGTTAACCTTAGCCTTATAATCAAAACAAAAAAGCCAATAATACAGGTAAAATACGAATTAAAGGAGAAAAATAGAATTCTTGAAAAAATTGTAGAAAAATTTTTAAGAAAATACGTTTAATTGATTTCCATGGAAAATTTCTTTCAAAAGGAAGTTGATAAATATATAAAACAATTTGAAGAAGGGTACTGGAGTCCTTTATCAATCTTGGCAGCTTTGACAGAAGAGGTTGGTGAGTTGGCAAGAGAGATAAATCATTTATTCGGCGAGAAAAGAAAAAAGAGAAGTTCTAAAAAATCAATTAAAAATTTGGAAATCGAATTAGGGGATTTGCTTTTTACCTTGTGTTGTATAGCGAACAAATATGGTATAGATTTGGAAAAGGCATTGAAAAAAACAATTGAAAAATATAATAAAAGAGATATAAACAGGTGGAAGAGAAAATCAGATTTAAAGTGATGAAAATTTTTCTATTATTTCAATATTTGTTTTAATAAGTTGTTCCTCTTTCCAAAATCTGAAAGGATATTTTGATTTAAATGGTGGTACCTCTATTGCCAAATTTTTAATCCCGCATTTTTGGGCATAATTGATTAGTGTTTTCTTTCCCAAAAGCCAAATTTGGAAGAATCCATCATTTACTTTTTCAAGCCCTAAAATAAATGGTAACTGATCAATTTTAAACCTTCCTTTTTTCATTACCTTTCTCAATGGTTTATCTATTTTCTTAATTTTATCTTTTTCCATTGCACTCACAAAAATATAATTGCATAGTGAACTATTATGAAAGTCTATGACACAACTTATTGAAAGATTGTCCTTAATGAGATCTTCTAGAGCTTTAACCTCTTTAGGAGGGTTTTCTTCACCAAAAAAGGAATAAGGTTTTTTGGCTATTGTCGTGTATTCTGGAAAAGTTAGCGAAACATAAACGAAATAGGGAAATTCATTTCCTTTTTCATTCTTTAAAATATTTAGGGAATTAATATTTGAACAAAAGTTTGCAACATCTACAACAGGAATTATTATTGCATCTTTATTGCCATGTTCTGCATATTCAAGCAATGTTCTATAAGTACCATATAACTCATTTGCATGCTGGCAGGAGGTAAGCAACAACTTTGGTTTTTTTCCTTTAATAAATCCGTATATAGGTCCAAATTCTGTCTTGCATAATTCAAAAATAGTTCCAACTCTCTTTTTCTCCAGCCTACTCAATTTTTCCAAAACTTTATTTTCATAGATTGAGTACATTTTATTCATATGGAATAATTCTTATTTCAGCGAATTTTGAAATTTCGCTTTCCATATTCTTTGGCAATGGGTAGGCACATACAAAAATCAAAGAATCGAATTTACCTTTCCTTTTTTCCTTGTTTAGGTATTTAAGCAAGCTGCATATGTTCTTCTTTTTTTCTTCCATAATTGGCTCACTTAATCTATACCAACAACTACTTTTTATGTCAAAGGCGTATTTTTTTCCATCTTTCTCTGCCAGTATATCAATTTCTTTTTTTCCAAACTTTGTATCCATTGCAATTATACTATAACCTTCTGAAATTAAAGTATATGCAACAAGCAATTCATATTGGAATCCTTGTTGTTCTCCTTTGCTTCCATTCTTTGCTCTATCTATAACTTTTTCAGATCCTGCAATTTTATCAAGACCTGAAGATTCGATGTGATTTAATATTTCTTCGAGTTTCATTTTACAATCCTAAGGGGATGGTACCAAAATTCACATGGTGCGCTTGCTTCATTTTCCTCTTCAACTTTTTCTAAACCATTTATGCTGAATCCTATTTTATATTTTTCCATTTTTTCTTCATATTTTATGAATTCATTCTCTCTGTTGAATCCAATGGCTCTTCTTTTTGTTTTTGGTATAGGCGATTTTGGAATCGATAATTTAATAAATCCTAGATCTCCTAGATCTAAAACAATTTCTGGCTTATTTTCTTTGCCTAAATCGCGATTGAAACCTATTCCACAGTAGACTTTTAATTTCGATTCCAAAGTTGGGTTAAAATATTGACTTACCATTTTAACCACATCTTTGTTACTAATTAGTAGTGACAACTTATATATAAATCTTTCGGTTTAAAAATTTAAGGATATTTTCTCAACATCGTCCTTGGAAATGGTATTGCATCTTTTATATTATCCAGTTTGCATATCCATGAAACTACCCTTTCTACACCCATTCCGAATCCAGAATGTGGTACACTACCATATCTTCTTAAATCTAAATACCATTCATAGTTTTTAATATCTTCACCGCTCTCTTTTAACCTTTTAATTAACTTATTTATGTCTGTTTCTCTTTCCGAACTTCCAATTATTTCGCCATACCCTTCAGGAGCAATAATGTCACAGCAAAGAACAACTTTTGGATTATTTGGGTCTTCTTTCATATAAAATGCTTTTACTTCCTTTGGATATTTTGTTACGATGAGGGGCTTTTCATAATGCTTCATTAATGTATCCTCTTCAATAGTTCTCAAATCCTTTCCCCACTTAATTTTAATTCCGTCTTTTTCAAGTATTTTAAGTGCCTCATCGTATGTTATCCTTGGGAATGGTGGTTTAATCTTCTTTAGCGTCTCAATATCTCTACCTAGAAACTTTAGCTCTTTTTCATTTTTTTCAGCAACCCTTTGGCATATATGCGATATTAGACCTTCCATGAATTTTAGCAAACCTTCAAAATCCAACCAAGCAGCCTCACCTTCCAAATGCCAGTATTCAGCAAGATGCCTTGATGTTTTACTCTTTTCAGCCCTGAAGGATGGTGTTAGAGACCATACCTTTTCTAAAGAGAAAATTAGGGCCTCTAAATAAAGTTGGGCAGATTGGGATAAATATGCTATATCATTGAAATACTTAAGCTGAAAAAGGGTAGAGCCTCCTTCACAAGCGGTTGACGTTATTATTGGAGGTGTTACCTCATGCCAACCATTCATTTTAAAAAATTCTCTGCTTGCATCAAGGATAGTTTCTTTTACTTTCATAACAGCTGTAAGTTTCCTGCTCCTCAACCATAAATGCCTCTTCTCAAGCAGAAATTCAGGACTATAATCTTTTGTTATTGGAAATGGTTGAGCAAGATTTACAATGTTCAATTCTTCAACCTCAATTTCATAACCTCCTGTCGCCCTTTTGTCTTTTTTAATATTCCCACTTATTTCTAAAGAAGATTCTATTGTTACTTTTTCCGCCTTTTCCCAAACGTCCTTATTCACCTTTTCTTTTTTCACAACGCATTGAATTATGTTTGTCGAGTCTCTAAGTATTATAAAAATATTGTTCTTCCCTTTTCTTTCCCTATAAACCCATCCTCTTATGTTGAATTTTCCTTTGCCAGCATCCATAGCTTCTTGAATCGATACGAAATTTTTCATCGTCTCACCTCATTTTGAATTTCATTTGTAAAACAAGATCGTTGAGTTTATTTAGGTTCCATTTTATACTGTCAAATTTTTTTCTAAGCTCACCAGTTGTAAAACAAAACTTTAAAAATTCACCATAAAGATTTTCAACGAAATTTTTTATCTTAACAACATCTTCATATCTATTATTTATTGCACAATTTACTGCTTCTCTAACAAGTTCTCCAATAAAATCGCATAAGCCCAATAAATATTCTTCAGTTCCTACCTCTATTTCTTTTCTTGTCGGAATTTTGTTGTTGAGTTTAAATTCATAAAAAAACATTGCTTCGGCATATTCCTGAAATGCAATTTTTGATTCCTTATCTAAATTTTCATCTTTTAACTTTTTGATTTTCTTTTTTATCTTTGTTATATATTTTTTCGCTTCTTTAATTTTGTTTCTATGGAGAAAATTTATTATAATTTTCGAAAGCTTTACAATTTCTTTTCCAATTTTTGTTGCCTTTTCTCTTCTGCTTTCTATTTCATTTAAGTCCTTTTCAATTTCTTCGAATTCTTTCTTAAAAAACATCTTTTTTTAAAGAATTTTTTCCTTCTTATAAGATTATCGATGAAAACAATAAATTTAAAAATTGAATCCAGTTTAATCTTTTCATGCTAAAAGCAGACTTCCATATTCATACAAATTTTATTCAAAAATATGAAGGAAAGTATACACCCAAGGAATTGATTGATAAAGCAAAGGAACTTGGTTTCGATGTTATAGCCATTACAGAACATTATAGACCAGATTATAAATTAAAAGAATACATGGAAAATCCTTTGAAAACTTATTATCATATCAAAAAGTATGCAGATAAGAAGGGGATTTTAGTTTTACCAGGTGCCGAAATTTTAATAGAAGGAAAAGAAGTATTACTGCTCAATATACTTGAAGATGTAAGAAAATATAGGACGTTTCAGGATTTGAGAAAACTAAAAAAGAAAAATAAAAATGTACTTATTGTTGCCCCGCATCCTTTCTTCAAAGATAAAGTTTGTATTGGAAAAGAATTGGAAAAGAATATCGACGTTTTTGATGCAATCGAATATTGTCATTTTTACACAAGATTTTTTAATTTTAATAAAAAGGCTGTTAAAATAGCAAAAAAATACTCAAAGACCCTCCTTGGTACATCAGATGCGCACATGTTTTTACAGCTTAACCATACATATACATTAATTGATTCAAAAAAAGACATAAATTCCATTATAAAAGCTATAAAAGAAAATAGAGTATCATTAGTAAGTAAACCACTACCTCTAAAATATTTTATAATTATACTATTTCGTTTATTTAGAGGACGTTTTCTTGGAACAATGAGAAAATTTAAATCTTTTTTAAATATTTCTTAAGTATTTCAGCAACTTTTTTCCCACTAACCTTTCCTCTGTATTTTTTCATCACTTCCCCCATCAAAGCATTAAAACTTAGATTTGGATATTTTTCCACAATATTTTTTATATCTTTCTCAAGTTTCTCTTCAGAAATTTTGAATTCTTCCAAATTTATTTCTTCTCTATTGGCTACTTTTAGCATTAGTTCAGTAATAGCATCTTTTGGCAAAATTTTATTATTAATATAGGAAAGGACTTTTTTAATGTCCTTCTTTTTTATATTTTCAATGTTTGCATTGTATCTTTTTTTAATTTCTTTTGGAACATTCAATATCGAATTGGCTATGAAATTAGAATCTAAATTTTTAAATTCCTTAACAAGTTCTTCAAAAAATTCTGAATCTTCCTTTGCCACCTGAAGTGAATATTCGGGACTTAAGCCATATTCTTTTTCGAATCTGATGGCCTTCTCACTTATTAATTCAGGAATTCTAATTTTCTTTAAAATTTTATCCGTTATAATAATAAGTTCTACATCAGTTTCTGGATAAAGTCTATTTGCACCCGGCAATGGCCTTGCATACCTTGTGTATATGTTTTGATGATCAGGGACTCTTGTCTCTTCAGGTATCCCATTTAAAGAATATTTAATCCTTTTAACAACAGCATTTATTGCATTCTTCGCTATAAATTCTTTTTCTGCAACGATGAAAATTAAATCTTCCTCCGCTGCATTAAATATTTTTTCTAAATTCTTGAATTCCTCAACCAACTTATATTTTTCTAAATTCTCGTCTGAATGTATTATTCCATTTGCGCCATAAGCCATAGCGTATTCTGCTAACTCTTTCCCAAATGTTTTTCCAGGACACAATTCCTTTTTCGCCAAACCACTAAATCCTCTTGCAACAGCAGCAAATACCTTTCCTCCTTTATTAACGATTTTAGAAATTACAGCAGATTTGGTATTTTTAAATACATAGGTAACTTCCTTAATTTCAGTTTCTATCCTTTTTAATTTTCTTACATTTTTCAACTCGTCTCTTATTTTGAGCAAGTTTACATGTCTTAAAGTTTCATTCTCAATGAGTTTATGAAGTGTCCTTAAATCTTGCCATCCCTTGATCTCTATTCTTGGGCCACCTTTAATACTTATATTTATGTCCTGCCTTATTGTTCCTATTCCTCTTTTAACCGACGGAAAACTTCTAAAAATCATCCCGATCTTTTCTGCAACCTCTTTTGCATGCAACGGATCCTTAATATCTGCTTCTGTTCCTAATTCGAGTAAAGGAATTCCTTGTCTGCTTAAGGAGTAATATACTTTGTTACCTTCACGTTTCTCTATCTTGCATGCATCTTCTTCTAAATTTAATTGTGACAACCTTACAACTCCCCTTGATGTTTCTATAAAAGAATCTTTACTCCCCAACCCAACAACCATGGTTCTCTGAAAACCACTGCATGCACTTCCATCAGCTACAGTTTTTCTCATTACTTGAATAGCATCTGGAATATCCATTTTTAATAACAATGCCAAAGCAAGCGCAGTCTCTAATGCATCTTTATTCACTCTATGAGGTGGTTCAGAATCCATATCCACTAAACAAAACTCACCTTCGTAACCATGATAAATAAATATTCTATTCCTTAATTGTTCATAGGCAGCAGCAACATCAATTTCTCCAGATTCACCAGCAACGGCCCGCAATTTTCTTTTAAACTCCAACATTAATTTTTCTTCTTTGTTCTCAGTAGAGCATTCACAAAATAGTTTCCTCCCACTTAATTCTTGATGAAGTTCTAGGCCGCATTTGAATCCTATTTTTTTATAATCTATCATTAAGAAAGCTCACCTCTTATATCCTTTTGAAATATTTCTATTGCTTTCTTTTTTGGGAAATTGCTTAGAGCCCATGCCAGTTTTATAAAAGCTGTTTCAGGAGTCATATCTAGATAATCACCAATTATCCCAATTTTTTTCATTTTTCTTTGGTTCTCATACACATTTAAATTAAGCCTTCCATAGATTGTTTGCGGGGCTAGAACTATTACTGTTTTTTTTGATAGCTCTTTCAAAAAATCAAATATTTTCGCATTTTCTTTTGTATATTTATCTATTTTAGTCGTTGGCAAATTCCCAAGACCGGTTGCTTCGATAACAAGCCCATCGTATTTTTTGTAGGGGTAAAATTGTTCAACATACATATTGGTGTGGGCCTTTACAATCCCAACTTTAATTTTTTCATTAAACAGCATCAATTTCAATTTTTTATTCGGGTCTTTTTTATTATATTTGTTGTTAATAATTTTGACCTTTCCATCAGGATATGAAACCTCTGCAAATGGTTCACAATTTATTGATTTAAATGCATCTCTCCTACTTGTGTGCATTTTTCTCGACCTGCACCCCGGTAAAATATAACATTTGTCATCACTTATTGTTGCATGCATACATATTGCTACATCTGCAAAATCTTTTACTTTTGAAATAAAATGGCACGCACATATTAAATTCATTGCAGCATCTGAACTCCCTCTGTCCGAACTTCTTTGGGAACCAACAAGCAAAACAGGAACATTGAGTCCGTCGAGAATAAAAGAGAGGGCAGCTGAAGTATAATGCATTGTGTCTGTTCCATGCGTAATTATGATTCCGTCAACATTTCCATTGTCTAATTCCTTCTTTATCTCTTTGGCAATTATGTTATAATGCTCAAATCTCATATCTTGGGACCACATATTGCTAATGAATTTTGATTTAATGTTTACTATGTTGCACAACTCTGGGAACATCTCGATTATTTCTTCAGGCTTAAATTTAGCAACAACACCTCCTGTTTCATAGCTTACTTTAGAAGCCAAAGTTCCACCAGTATGAAGAATCATAACAGTTGGAAGATCGCTTTTGTAAACTATTTTTTTTAACTCTCTTTTTTTCTTTTCAAACTTTTTTATTATCTTTATTCCTTTAACTTTCTTTTTTAGAATTCCGATATTATACCCAGAGTCAAGTTTGATTAAAATTATCTCTTTTTTTGGAGACGGGACAAATCGCCCTACATATTTTTTTTCTTTAGTAACAAGCTCGATAACGTCTCCGAAATTTGGCTTCACCATTATTAGATTAAATTTTTTTCTTATATATAAAAATATGTCTTTTTTCTTCAAGAAGTTTATTGGTTGTTCGTATAAAATATTTTTTTTCCAAATTATATGAAAAAGAAAATTTCTTATTCGAAAATGAGAAAGATTGAAAACGTAAAATTTATATACTTCTTGATATTAATTTTATTCAGAATTATAATTTTTTAATTGCTCGGTATCGAATTCTCCCAGTTGAGTGTATGTTTCTTAATTCTAAACAATTATCTTTTTCTGATGTATAGAAATAGAGTGTCAAAACCTGTTAATAAATTTTACGGTTTTGGCACAAAAAAGAAGGAGGTAAAAGAAATGGACTTTATCGTGAAAGACGCAATTGAAAAACAAAAAGACTACGAAAAAGAAAACGAAGGACTCAAAGTGGGTTGCGCAAACATAAAAGTGATTGGTGTCGGTGGTGCAGGGACTAATGCAACAAATTGGTTGTATAAAAAAGGAGTACAGGGAGCTGAAGTTATAAGTGTCAATACAGATAAGCAACACTTAGACACAGTAGAATCGGACATGAAGATCTTGATTGGTAAGGAATTAACAAAGGGCTTAGGTTGCGGAGGATATCCCGAAAAAGGTAGAGAAGCTGCTAAAGAAAACATAAACGAACTAAGAAATTTGGTCAAAGATACGGACATGGTCTTTGTTACAGCTGGACTGGGTGGGGGGACTGGAACTGGTGCAGCACCTATAATTGCTCAGCTAGCAAAAGAAGCAGGCGCTATTGTTATTGGATGCGTTACTATGCCATTTGATATAGAAAGAGCAAGAATAGATAAGGCTGAATTCGGTTTACAACAGCTTAGAGAAGTTTCGGACACAGTTATTGTCATCGATAATAACAGACTTGTTCAAATAGCAGGCAACTTGCCGATACAACAGGCCTTTGCTGTTGCTAATGAATTAATAGCAACAATGATAAAGGGGATTGTTGAAATTATAGCGGTTCCTAGCTTAGTAAATTTAGATTATGCAGACGTTAAAGCAATAATGTCTAATGGAGGAGTTTCTGTCATTGGTGTTGGGGAAAGTGACACTGAAAATAGGGTTGACGAAGCAGTTAAAAGGGCACTTACTAACCCATTGCTAGATGTAAGTTACGAAGGAGCAAATGGTGCATTAATCCACATAACAGGCGGACCAGATTTAACATTAGATGAAGTAAATAAAGTTGGAGAAATGGTTACAGAAGCTTTAGACCCAGATGCAAATGTAATCTGGGGTGCAAGGATAAGCAACGATATGGCAGGAAAACTTAGGGTGATGACTATTATAACAGGAGTTAATTCACCGTATGTTTTAGGAAAATCTATGTCCAGAGATATGGGAAAAGAAACGGCAAAGGTAAGTGAAGAATTAGGAATCGATTTAATTACTTAATTTTTTATTTTTTATTTTAAATTTCATGCTTTAAAGGGATCAAGAACAGCCGGGTGGAGGAGGTTGCAAGCAAGTTCACCTCCCTTGGGTGGAAGAAAACCTTCCCCCCCTCCAGCGTCATAGGCCAACACCTTTTTGGTGTTGGCCTTTTCTTCTAACATCTTTTTTCTTTCAAACACAAAAGTTATATATTAATAAGTGATGAATTTTTTAGAATGTACACTTTCAGATATCTTCCCTTAGAAAAAAGGATTTACTCATCATTTCAAAATAATTATCTTTCGAGTTTGGAAAAAGGATTTATCCCTGAATATTCAAAAATTTCTAGAAACATAGAAATTTCTTATGAAAAATGTGATAAGAAAGAGTACGAAAGTTCGAATTTCATAACACAACACGAGGAAAGCATCCATCATACATTTTTGCTTCCTTCATATGTGCTAAAACAATTCATTGGTAAAACAGAAAAAATTGAACATTATGTTAAGAGAACATTCAGATTACTTATGGGGTTTGAGTTTCCAAAGAATATCATAATCAAGATTTGTTCAAAAGAAGAATTGAAATCTATATTTGAAAAAATTTCGAATGAGAAGTGGAGTGAAGGCATTTTAGGTTTTTCCATCAATAATCAAATACTAAATAAAATCTATATCATGGAAAATGATTTAGATAAGAAACTTGAAGAAGCTAAGGCTTTTGCTTTTGAATTAGCTTGGGCAAGAATAATTGTGGAGCATGATATAGCATTTCTTAGCAAAGCAATTAAATTGTTCCCAAACCCAGCAAAAAATGGAATTCATGATTCTGCTTTCGAATTTGTATTGGAAAAAATTAAGAAAGGAAAAAAACCAATGGAGATATACGAGGAGCTTGTAAGAAATGGAATAACTTTAGCGGATATTCTTGGATTTAAAAACTATAAAACTATACACTAAAATTTAAGGCCTGTTTCCCCAAGAATCTATGTAAGTTAATGTTTCTATCTCCCTCCTTTTCATCTTGGTTATTTTTCTTTCAGCAGAATAACCCAATGTTATTATAGCTTCAGGCCTAACATCATCTGGAATGTTTAAAATTATTCTTACTTCTTCCTCATCAAATGCACCAACCCAACAAGTGTCTAAACCAAGCTCTTTTGCCATCAGTAAAATATACGCCCCAAATATTGCACAATTTTGTATGCTATATAAATTTCTTCCTCTCTCACCGTATATTGCTTCAACATCACCTATTTTGTTGCATATAACTATATGTACTGGAGCAGTAGCCATCCACATCTGCCCAAATGCTGCTTCTGCCAATTTTTCTCTCTTTTCTTTGTCAAAAACAACAACAAACCTCCAATTTTGAACATTTCCAGAAGATGGCGCATGTTTTGCTATAGCTAGTATTTCACCAACAACCTCTAATGGAACCTTCTTGTTTTGGTATCTTCTTATAGATCTTCTTTCTTTAATTGCATCAACCAGTTCCATAAAAAAATTTAAAAGAATATGATATTTATAATTTTCTATGGATTATATTAAGCTAGCTGAGTTATACGAAAAATTAGAAAGTACAACAAAAAGGTTGGAGAAAACTTATCTTCTATCAAAATTTTTAGAGAAAACAAAAAAAGAAGTACTCGATTATGTTATTTATTTGTTGCAAGGAAGGGTTTTTCCGCCGTGGGATGAAAGAGTTATAGGTTTTAGTTCTCAATTGATGCTTAGGGCAATCAGCAAAAGTACAGGAATAAGCATCAGAAAGGTTGAAGATTTATGGAGGAGAATTGGAGACTTGGGAAACGTTGCTGAAAATTTGATAGGAAAGAAGAAGCAATCTACTTTATTTACAAAACACGTTACTGTTAAGAAAGTAGTTGATAACATAAGAAAATTGGCTGAAATAACTGGTGTTGGAACAGTTGACAAAAAAATAAGTTTGGTTTCTGAATTGCTTACGTCTGCTAAGCCATTAGAGGCAAAATTTATTGTTAGAACTGTTCTTGAAGATCTAAGGACAGGTGTTGGCGAGGGAACTTTAAGAGATGCAATAGCATGGGCATTCTTACCAAAAATCATCGGAATTTTTTACCAATGTAATGAGTGCAAAGAATTTGTTCCGGCAGTTAAAAAATGTTTAAACTGCAATTCACAGATAGAATTAAATTTTAAAAAAGAAGTTGAAAAAAAATTTAAGGGTCTCAAAATACTAAAAGTTAAAAAAATCTCGGACTTGAAAAATTTGAAGAAATACGATCTTATTATTTGTAAAGATGAAAGGCTTGCTAGAGATGTATATAACTACATAATTGAAGAACTGCAACATGCATATGATTTAACAACAGACTTTGGTGTTGTTGCTATAAAATTGATTGAAAAGGGATTAGAAGGCCTGAAAGAAATTTCTCTTGTCCCGGGAAAGCCAATAAAAGTTATGCTATACCAAAAAGCAGAGGACATAAAGGATGGATTTGAAACAGTTGGAAAGCCAGCAGCACTCGAATTTAAATACGATGGTTTTAGATTGGAGCTACATAGAAAAGGAGAAAAAATATGGTTGTTTACAAGAAGGCTTGAGGATGTTACAAAACAATTTCCGGATGTTGTGAGCTATATTAAAAAAGCAATAAAGTCAAAAGATTTTATTTTAGATTGTGAAACCATAGGAATTGATCCGAAAACAGGGAGATGGCTTCCATTCCAGAATATATCACAAAGAATTAAAAGAAAATACGATATTCAAAAGATGGTAAAGGAAATTCCAGTAATGGTGAATATCTTCGATGCGATGGAGGTGGATGGAAAAAATTTACTTAACGTTCCATTTAAAGAAAGAAGAAAAATTCTGGAAAAGATTGTTAAACCGATAAAAGATAAAATTGGCTTAGCAGAACAAATAATTACTTCAAGTGAAAAAGAGGCAAAAAAGTTTTTCCAAAAGGCACTTTCTTTAGGAAATGAAGGAATAATGATGAAAAATCTGAATGCAATTTATAAGCCAGGAAGCAGAGTCGGATACGGGGTTAAAGTAAAGCCTGTTTTGGAAAGTTTAGATTTAGTAATTACGGGAGCAGAGTGGGGAAGAGGAAAGAGGGCTACTTGGCTCAGCAGTTTTGTTTTGGCCTGCAGAGATGAAGAAGGAAATCTTTTGGAGGTTGGGAAAGTAGGTACTGGGATAAAGGAAAAAGCTGAAGAGGGTGTAAGTTTTGAGCAGTTGACAAAAATACTAAAACCGCTTATAATTGGACAGAAAGGAAGAGAGGTTAGAGTTAAACCTGAAATTGTTGTTGAAGTAACGTATGGAGAAATTCAAAAAAGTCCAAGTTATTCTTCCGGCTATGCTTTAAGATTTCCAAGGGTTGTTAGGTTAAGAACAGACAGAACTGTTAATGATATAACAACAATAGGAGAAATTCGCAATCTTTACAAAAAACAACACAAGAAATAATCTAATTCTAAAAAATAAAAAGTCCCCGCGGCCGGATTCGAACCAGCGACCTTCCGGGTCCAGCTGTCCATTTGTCATTCACAGCTGGTTGCTTGGTCCAAATGGAATCTACAGCCGGATGCTCTAACCACTGAGCTACGCGGGGCACACTTTTAAGAGAATTTTTTTATTTTTAAGATTTACTTTTATTTTAAATAAGTTTACCTTTACAAATTAATACACAATCTTCAAGATTTTGCTTTCTTTTTGCTATATAATTTTCCATTTCAATATAGGTATTCTTTGAATCAATAAAACATCCCTCGCCGCATACTTCGTTTAACCTACCAATTACATTCTTTGTTGCATAAAAATTATCATTTCCATTTACATTAGCAGCATTAACCACACAATGTTTGGCCATATAAAAATTGCCATCTCCTTCAATTTCCTCAATTGTTACTGCCAAATTCTCTGCCATTGTAAAGTTATAATTCCCACCAAGCTTTTTTCCTACTACAATTCCTTTATTAAGTAAAACACCAAGCTCAAAAGAATTGATGTAATCTGAAATCAAGAAGGCATTTTTCGAATATGCTAAAAAACATTTTCCTTCTAAAAATTTTACATCTATGAAACAATTCTCTGTTGCAGCAAAATTAGATTCTCCACTAATCTTTTCGCAACTAACAATAATATTTTTTGATCCCCAAAATAAGTTAGAACCACAAAATTCGTCTGCTAAAAAAACCACTGCATCATTACATTTTAAGGAGATTCCAAAACCATCAATTTCTATCTTTCCAAACTTCCTTAAGTCAAAAAATCTGTATCCATTTTCATAACAAACTTTTAATAAAGAAGATATTGCAAGACCAATATCATAGTTAGTAATACTATATTCTTTTCTTTTTGAGAAATTGATATACTCCTCTATAATTTTAGGTGTAATCTTTTTGTTTCTTAGAAACTTTGTGTACTCTTCAATATAATTTTCAAATCTTTTTAAATTCGGAAACAATTTGTTTTTTTCTATTCTATTTTTTTCAAAAAATCCGATAATTTCATCAATACAGCCCTGTTCTGTTTCGACAATTATTGGTTTTTTCTCTAGAGAGGGCTTTTCAACATTTTTAAAAATTTTTTCCAGCGTTATTTTTTCTTCTTCCTCTGGCATTCTTTTGGAGTAACACAGACTCCTTCGCACTTTGCAACGAGAACTTTTTTTTCAAGGGCATCAAATGCAGATGGTTGATTCGGTATTTTTGCATTTGTTATGATTTTATACACTTCAAATTCCATATGTCTTGATGTATTCCCTACTTTAGTAATTCTTCCATAAACTTCCAAATAATCACCACCATAAACAGGCTTTAAGTATTCTGTTTTTCTAGCCCTAAAAAGTCCTTCATCTCCATCATACTCTATCAAAAGTCTTGTTGCAGCATCGCCTATCAACTGATCTATTCTACTTCCATCAACTAAATTTCCAGCGTAATGTGCTTCGTTAAATGCAATCCTTTGAACAAGCAAAAGCTTAAGTTTTTTCTTTCCCATTTTCCAACCCCATGATTTTTCTTGCTTCATCCGGTGTTGCAACCTCTCTTCCATATTCTTTTGCTAGTCTAAAAATTCTTTTAACAAGTTCGTAACTTCCTTTTGCCAATCTTCCTTTTGAATAATAAATATTATCTTCTAATCCAGTTCTTACGTGCCCTCCCATTATCAATGCACCAATATTTATTTTTAATTGATTTTTTCCAATTCCACTTGCAGTCCAGACAGAATTTTTCGGAAGTAAATCAACTATATGTATAAGTTGTTTTAAAGAAGCAGGCATGCCACCAAAAACTCCGAAGACGAGATTATATAAGTAGGGCTTCTTGACCAATTTTTTCTTTATTAAATATTTCGATTGCTCTATCCCAGATGTATCAAAAATTTCAAATTCAGCTTTAACACCTTCCTTTTTCATTATTTTTGCAAATTCCACCATTGTTTCCAAATCATTAACAAATATTTCTTCCCCAAAATTCATTGTTCCTATATCAAGAGTTGCTATTTCGGGCTTTAGATAAACTGGTTGGATTCTTTCTTCAATAGACATTCCTATTGCTCCTCCTGTTGAAACATTAATTATTGGTTTTTCTTTGCAGACAGAATTTATTGCACTTATTGCTTCTTTGAAAATTTCTATGTCTTGTGTTGGTTCTCCATTATCTTTTCTTACATGCAAATGAATTACTGATGCACCATTTTCCACACACTTTTTTGCTTCATTTGCTATTTCTTCAATAGTGTACGGAATATATTTTGTTTGTTCTTTGAAAATTTCAGCTCCACAAATTGCCGCAGTTATAATTAATTTTTCCATGCCACATAATTATCTTGGAAAATGATTTATAAATTTTACTTAGAAACCTTCATTTCGTATTTTATAACAAAATAGTTTGAAAGTAAAATTAGAATTCCACCAATTATTATGTTTGTGGTTAAAGGTTGATTTAGGAAAAATGCAGCAATTAATGATGCACACACAGGTTCAAGCAATAAAATAATTCCACTTGTTGAAGCAGAAACGTTTTCTAGACCTTTATAAAGGCATAGATAAGGAATTAGGCTGGATACGATGGCATAAATAACCAAATAAAACCAAATGTTCCCGTAAAAAAAATTGAAAGTTAAATTTGTTTTAAAAGCAGAACGAGTTAAAAGATAGAAGATTAATATGAAACTGCAGTTAAAAAAGCAATAAAAAAATGTTGTTAATATAGGAGGGTGTTTTTCTAATCCATTTAATCTACCATAAAGAAGCCAAGCTCCCATAGCCATTGCACCTATAAGCGAAATAGATAATCCTAAGAGATTAAACTTTTTTAAATTTGTTGGCCCTACCAAAATAGTTGCGCCTAACAAAACAATAAAGATAGAAAAAATTTTTGTTTTTGTTACACTCTGTTTAAGCACAGCCTTTTCTAATAAAATTGCCCACAAAGGCTGTGTGTAAATAAGAAGAATAACTATTGCAATAGGAATTCCTAACTCTATTGGGATAAGCATTGCTAGCCTTACGATGCCTCCAAATAAACTCAAGAATAAAAAATATAGCAGCATCCTTTTAGAAAATCTAATTCTCTCTTTTATAATTAAAATTATTGTGTAAGGGAGAAGAAGAATAGTCGCTATGATTAATGGAAAGATTGCTACTCCATAAGCAGATAAACCTTTGTCCATCAAGAATTTTCCACCAGTTGTGAGTGTTCCAAAGAGGATTCCTGTTAAGATTACGTAAAAATAATGAATTTTTTTCATCACTAAGTAATTTTCTCAGAAAGTTTTTTAAAATTTCGAATTTCTCTAAATTTTAGAAAAATGAAGTATGGTTGCCATAGAGTAATAAAACCAAAAGGAGTTTTTCCTCAAGCTGCTTATAAACTTGATAATACACCAAAAGCTTACGATGATGAAATTCTTATCCAAGTTGAAACCTTGAATATAGATTCGGCAAGTTTTAAGCAAATTAAAGATGAAGTTGGGGAGAAAGGTATAGCAAAAAGAATCATGGAAATTGTTGAAGAAAGAGGAAAAATGCACAACCCAGTAACGAATTCTGGAGGAATGCTAATTGGGAAAATAAAAGAAATTGGAAAAAGTTTAGAAGGAAAAATAGATGCAAAGGTTGGTGATAGGATCGCTACATTAGTATCTTTGACTCTTACACCATTAAAATTGTACAGAATTAAAAAAATTAAAGGTGAGCAGATTGATGTCGATGCATATGCCATATTATTTGAGAGTAGCATATTTGCAAAACTTCCTGAAGACATTGATGCTAAAGTTGCATTGGCTGCTTTAGATGTGGCAGGTGCAGCGCCTTTAGTTGGAAAGCTTGTTAAAGAAGGAGATACAGTTTTGATTTTAGGTGCCGGAAAATCAGGAATGCTGTGTACATATGAAGCCAGAAAAAGAACAAAGAATGGAAAGGTAATTGTTATGACAAGATCTAAAAAAAGTGCTGGTAGGATTAAATCTTTGGGTTATGCTGATTATGTTTTCAGAGCTGATGCAACAAATCCTTTAGAAGTTTTAGATAAAATTGAAAAAGTAACAAAAGGTGAATTATGCGATGTTGTTATAAATGCCGTTAATGCCTCTAATACAGAAATGGCGAGTATAGTTTCGGCAAAGGATGGAGGAAAGATATGCTTTTTTTCAATGGCAACAAGCTTTCAAAAAGCAGCATTAGGGGCTGAAGGAATAGGAAAGGATGTTTATATGTTGATTGGTAATGGTTATTCAAAGGGGCATGCCGAGTATACATTAAATATACTAAGGGAAAGCAAACCATTAATGAAAGTTTTTAAGAAACTATACGGAAATTAATTTTAAATTTGTTGAAAGAGGTGGTTTTATTGAGACCTTGGAAAGAATGGGGAGTGACTAGAAAAGAATGGAATAGTTGGAAATGGCAAATTGAAAATAGAATAACATCACTTGAAAAATTGGAGCAGCATGTTAATTTAACAGAAAACGAGAAAATTGGTGTTAGTGAAGTTTTAAAAAAATTCAGGATGGCGATTACCCCATATTACGCTTCTCTTATTGACCCCTATGATGAAAATTGTCCAATAAGGCTACAGGCAATTCCAAGGAAAGAAGAAACGCTGATTTCTAAATTTGATTTGAAGGACCCCTTAGGAGAGGTTAGAGACTCAAAAAACGAATGCATAGTGCATAGGTATCCTGATAGAGTTTTGTTTTTAGTAACCGATAAATGTGGCATGTATTGCAGACATTGTACTAGGAGAAGGATGGTTGGACAAACAGACGCCCATAAAAGTGAGAAAGCAATAAAAGAAGGAATAAAATACATTAAAAGGAATGAAAAAATAAAAGATGTTCTGATTTCTGGTGGAGACCCTTTTGTGATGGAAAATGATGAACTGGAGGAAATAATCGAGGATGTTTATAAAATACCACATGTAGAAATAATAAGGGTGGGCACAAGAACTCCAGTCACATTACCACAAAGAATTACAAGAAAATTGACTAGGATGTTAAGAAAATATCATCCCCTATATGTGAATACGCATTTCAACCATCCGAAAGAATTTACCCCTGATTCAGAAAGGGCTGTTAAAAGGTTAGTCGATGCTGGCATACCAGTTGGAAATCAAACTGTTCTTTTAAGAAGGGTGAACGATTGTAAAAATGTAATGAGAGAATTGGTTTATAAATTAATCAAAAATAGAATTAGGCCCTATTATATATATCAATGCGATTTATCAGAGGGGATAGAGCATTTCAGAACCAAAGTTGACGTAGGGATAGAAATAATTGAATCACTGAGAGGACATATTTCAGGCTTGGCTATTCCAACTTATGTTATAGATGCTCCAGGTGGCGGTGGAAAAATACCAATAACGCCAAATTATCTGCTTACTAAAAAAGATGGCAAAGTTATAATAAGAAACTATAAGTGGGAAATTGCTGAATATCCTGAACCAAATTACGAAAAACTTAAATGTAATTGCGAATTCTGCAGAAAAGAGAATGCTGAAGAAGAGAATTGACAAACACAAAATAATTTCTTTTATAGGTATTGCTAAAAATGTTGGGAAAACTACCGCACTATCCAGCTTTCTCAAAAATTATAAAAATCTTGGTGTAACGACAATTGGGATAGATGGGGATGAAATATGCTCTTTAACTGGAAAGGAAAAACAAACAATTTATCTTCCTGCAGGCACATTTTTTACCACAACAGATGTAGAAGTAAGAAAAAGAGATATTTCAGTTAAAATAGTTGAAAACACAGATATAATCACACCATATGGTAATATTATAATAGCAAAAACTGAAATACCGGACTATGCTCAAATTTATGGCTGTGGTTCAATAGCAGATACGGAAAAAGTGATTTTTAAAATGATTTCTCGCGGAGCAAAAAAGGTACTTATAGACGGGAGTTTTAATAGAGTATCCCATACAAAAATTTCAGCAGGAACAATTTTGGTGGCAGGCGTGATAGAAGGAAAAGATTACGAGTACGCAATAAATGAAACAAAAAAAATGGTGGAATTCATGGGTTTTAAAAAATCAAATTTAAGGCCGAAAAAAACACCCTGCATATACAAAAATGGAAAAGAAATAGGTTTAGGAATAGACTCTATACTTGGAAAAGAAGATAAAGTTATTGAGAAATTAGATAACGTAACAACACACGTCGTTTTTTCAGGAGCATTTACTTCGAATACTTTAAAAAAATTTATTAAATTTGGATTCGATTTTAAGAAAATTAAAATTGTGTTAAATAATTGTTGCGATTGTCTTTTAAGCTATAAAGAATATCGATTGCTAAAAGAGCTAGGAGGCAAAATTGAGGTGCTAAACAAAACAGATATCTGCGGCATCGCTGTTAACTCATTTTCTTTTTCAAATTATATCAACCCAAAGAAAATATTTAAAATGTTTAAAAAAGAATTTCCTTCCATATATGTTTTTGATGTCATGTTAAAATGTTCATAGACGATAACACAGAAAAGGCATTGGGTTTGGATAAGGTATGGAAATCCTTGCCAATTTCTGGACAGTTGGGTAGAGAGTATTTGGAAAATTTGGAATACAAAAAAGAAAAGAAAAGGCTTAATTTGGAATATTCTGAACTTTCGAAAATGATTAATGTACTTAAAAAAGAGGAGGCAAAAATACTATGCACAAAGCAATTATTAAAAAATTTGAAAACACTCAAGAATACATTTACAAAATTGAGAAATGACGAAGTGCTGGATGAAATTGATGTGTTTGAATTGAAATACTTTTTATACCATTATAATAAAATAGCAGAACTTTGGCATTTTAAAATGATTAAAAACTTATGGAAAATTTTAGATCCGAAAAATCTCCAAACTTACGATTTTTATATATATGATGAGTATTCAAAGAAAATTAGTAGAATAAGGAAACGTATACTGAATCTTAAAAAATTGAGAGAGAAAATTGTGAAAAAAATATGTAAAGAAATTGGTATCGAAGCAAGCGAAAAAATTGTTGTTGATAAAGAAGAAAAAAAATTAATTAGAAAATTATTAGCTAATAAAAATTTCAAAAAAGATAAAGAAACATTTTCCAGCATTGTTTTTTCAGTTAAAAATGAAGAAATTGATGAAGTGGATAGAGAGATTGAGATGCTTATTCTCGAGAAAAATAAAGAGAAGGAAGTAGTATTAAAGAACCTCTCAGAGAAAATTAAAAAGCACTTTAAAGAAATTATGGCAGCTTATGAAAAATTGAAAAAATTAGATTTTATGATAGCAAAAGCAACTTTTTGTTTAGAAAATCAACTAAAAAAGCCGAAGATAACAAACAAAGAAAGATTGGTAATTAAAAAAGGTACACATATCTTTTTAAAAAACGAGCTTTCAAAATTGGGTTTAAATTATACCCCAATAGATATAGAAATTAATAAGAATATATGCGTCATTTACGGTTCTAATATGTCTGGGAAAACACAAGCTTTAAGAACAATTGGATTTATCGTTGGGCTTGCGCAGGCAGGATTTTTTGTACCTGCTGAAATATTTGAATTTAAACCCTTTGACTTTATTTTGTTTAGCATAGGCGAAAATCTTGATGAAATAGGTTATAGTACTTTTGCACAAGAAATTTTAAGAATAAATTCTGTTTTTAAAAGGAAAAAAGAATTTGGCTTGGCTTTAATTGATGAGATAGCAAGAGGAACAAATCATTTTGAAGCTCAAGCTTTATCACTTGCGCTTATTGACGAATTTAAAAATTTGAATTCTTTTGTTCTTATGACAACACATCTTCCTGGCTTGTTAAATCTAAAAAATGTGGAATACTATAAAACAGGTGGTTTGATTAAAGAAAAAATTGAAAAACTAAAAAAACTAAGATTGGAAAACAAAATGGAAAATCTAAAATTAATAAATAATTTAATGAACTATAGATTGGAAAAGGAAGGTGATTTTACTTTCGACGCAATTAATGTTGCTCTGCTTTTGGGGGTGGATAAAAAAATAATAGAGAAAGCTAAAAATTATATGAAAAATGAGAATAGATAGAAAAAAAGTTGAAGCATGCAGAAAAGAAGCAAAAAAAATTGCGCTTAAACTAAAGGAGTTCATAGATCTTCATTCAACAACAACAATAGAGAGGAGTATTGTTAGACTTTTTGGTGTTGATGGCGTAGATAAAAATGGGATTCCTTTGCCAAATGTTGTTGTTGATCATGTTAAATCTTTTGGAGGGCTTGCTAGAGGTGTTTCTTATTGGTTAGGAAATGCCTCTATAGCGCTGAATAAAAATCCACAGGAAATAGCTGAATTGATTGCAGAGAAAAAAATAAACCTATCAAAATTGAAAAAGAACGATGATGAAGAAATTAAAAAAGTTATAGACAGATGGGCTGATGATGCTATTAAAAGAATAGTGAAAGTAAGGAAGGAGAGAGAAAGATTAATAAAGAAATTGGGCGAGGGAGAGAAACCTTTGCTTTACGCCATAGTTGCAACAGGAAATATTTATCATGATATAATTCAGGCAAAATCAGCTGTTAAAAATGGAGCTGATATAATTGCAGTGATTAGGAGTACAGCACAAAGTTTGTTGGATTATGTTCCTTACGGTGCGACAACAGAAGGTTATGGTGGGACATATGCTACTCAAGAAAATTTCAGAATAATGAGGAAAGCATTGGATGAAGTTGGAGAAGAAGTTGGAAGATACATAAGGCTTGTTAACTATGCATCTGGGTTATGTATGCCTGAAATTTCTGTAATGGGAGCTTTTGAAAGACTTGATATTATGTTAAATGACTCTATGTACGGAATTCTATTTAGGGACATAAACATGAAGAGAACCTTCACTGATCAGCATTTTTCTAGAATAGTAAATGCTGTAGGAGGCATTATAATAAACACTGGGGAGGATAATTATTTGACAACATCAGATGCCATAGAACATGCGCACACAGTTTTAACATCTCAATTTATAAATGAACAACTTGCTTTACTCTCCCTACTTCCGAAAAAACAAATAGGTTTGGGGCATGCTTTTGAAATTAATCCGGACATAAAAAATGGTTTGCTTTACGAAATAGCTCACGCACTTTTAGTTAGGGAAATATTTAAAGAAGAACCAATAAAATATATGCCACCAACAAGATTTATGACAGGGAATATTTTTAAGGGCCATGCGATGGATACAATGTTTAATCTAGTTTCAGTTTTAACAAGACAGCACATTCATTTAGTCGGAATTTTGACAGAAGCAATACACACACCTTTTATGCAAGACAGGCATATTTCTTTGGAAACTGCAAAATATGTGATGAATAATGCAAGAGATTTAGCAAAGGAAATAGAATTTAAGAAAAACGGTTTTATAGAAAGAAGGGCCAACAAAGTTTTGGACGAAGCATATAGATTATTGAGAAAAATAAGTAAAGTTGGATTAATGAGGGCCATAGAAGCAGGAATATTTGCAAACATTGCTAGACCAATTGATGGAGGGAAAGGCCTAGATGGGGTTTTTGTAAAAGATCAAGATTATTACAATCCATTTTTAAAAAAATTTGAGAAGGCAATGAAAAATGAAATTTGATTTGAAAAAAATAAAGTCTTATGGAGATTGCTATGATGGATCTGTTCAGCTTAGTTTTACATTGCCAATAAAATGTTCAGGAAAAGCAAAAGAAGCTGCTAAAAAATACGTTGAAAAAATGGGTTTCAAAGATGTTATGGTGCATTATATGAAAGATATTGGTGAGAATTTTACTTTTTTCATTGTTTACGGTAAAGCGCAACATACAATAGATGTTACAAAAATTAAAGTTGAAGAAGCTAAATTCAAAAAAATGGATATGTATAAGATTGATGATTTAATAAAGAAAAAAATTGGAAGGAAGCTTGTGGTTGTTGGGGCATGTATTGAAAGTGATGCTCACTCTATTGGGATAGATGCAATTATGAATATGAAAGGTTTTCACGGTAATTATGGTCTGGAAAGGTACAAATGGATAAAAGCATACAACATGGGTGCTCAAGTTCCGTGTGTTGAACTAGTTAAAAAAATAAGAGAGGTTAATGCAGATATAGTTCTTGTTTCCCAGGTTGTTACACAAAGAAACATTCATATAAAAAATTTAACAAAGCTCGTCGAATTGCTTGAAGCTGAAAATTTGAGAGATAAAATAATTTTGATATGTGGAGGGCCAAGGATAACACACAAACTTGCATTAGAATTAGGATACGATGCTGGATTTGGACCCGGTACTGTAGCAAGTGACGTTGCCTCTTTCTTTGTGCAGAAGTTTATTGAAAAACATGAGTTGTAGGAAAAAATATTTAAATTTCCTTTAAATTTCTTTTTTTTGATGTTGAAGGAATTAATTAAGGAAACAAAAGAGGAATTGCTAAACGAGCTTGTTAAAATAGATGAAAATATAACTAAAATTTTAAGAGACTCACCTAACACAGAATCTGCTAGAAATTCTTTGATTGAATACCTGAAGAAATTAGAAGAGGATTATTTTGGAGACAAAACAAATAAAGCTCATATACTGGAGAGAATGAATGCTAAAGAATGCATAAAAGTGTTGAGGAATATTATAAGGAGAGAAAATGAATTACTAACCGGGTTTTCAGCACTTGAGAAATTGATAAAGCTATTTAAAGGTAAAGGCTTAGAGGAAGTAAGTAAAGGATTTATTTGCGAATTTATTTTTCTTTTTAAAGGTATTAATTGCAATTCAGGAATTTTTATTTATGGTGAACAGAATTTTAATGAGGAAGGAAGAAAAGCAGCCATTAAGAGATCTCAAGCTCTTGATAAATATTCAAGTTTAATAACAAAATACTTCAAAAGGTATAAAACTGGATGCGATCCCGATATTGTAAGAAAAACAAATGAACTGAAAAAAGAAATTCTTCAATTTTTTGGTGGCAAAGAAGAGGATTGGTTGGATTATAAATGGCATATGAAAAATATTATTATGGATTTAGATACACTTTCATCGCTTATTAAATTAGAAAAGGATGAAATTGAGAGTTTAAAATATGCTCAAGAAAACAACATTCCATTCCAAATTACACCACACTATCTTTCTCTGTTTAACAAAAACGGAAGATGTGATTATGATAGGGTTCTTAGGGCACAAGTAATCCCAAGTCTATATTATTGTAAAAATGTTGTAAAGAATAGAGAAGAAAAAATTTCTATGGATTTTATGGGTGAGCATTCTACAAGCCCTATTGATTGCATAACAAGAAGATACCCACAAATACTTATCCTAAAACCTTATGATGCTTGTCCCCAAATATGTGTATATTGCCAGAGAAATTGGGAAGTAAAAAGCATAAAATCGGCAAGAATAACAAAGAAGAAAGTAGAAAAAGCTATTTCATGGATTAAGGAGAATAAAAACATTACCGAGGTTCTTGTTACTGGAGGGGATCCATTTTCCTTAAGTAACGAATATATCGATTGGTTAATGGGGGAATTGGCAAAAATAGAACATGTTGAAAGAATTAGAATTGGAACAAGAACATTGGTAACTCTTCCGTATAGGATTAATGAAGGCATGATTAAGATATTGAAGAAATATCATAAGCTAGGAAAAAGGGAAGTTTGTATTGTAACGCATTTCGAACATCCGATAGAAATTTGCCCACCTGTATTGGAAGCGATAAAAAAGATTAAAGAACTTGGAATCTCTATATATAACCAACAAGTTTTTACATATTACAATAGTAGAAAATTTGAAACATGCTTTTTGAGAAGAACTTTAAAACTTTATGGCATAGATCCATATTACGCATTTAATACAAAAGGAAAAGAAGAAACTATGGACTTTAGAGTTCCAATTGCGAGAATAGAACAAGAAAGAAAAGAGGAAGCTAGACTTTTGCCAGGAGTAGTGAGAACTGATGAACCTGTTTTTAATGTCCCTAAGCTTGGAAAATCCCATTTGAGGGCTTGGCAAGATCACGAAGTAATAATGATACTCGCTGATGGAAAAAGAGTTTACAGATTCCTACCTTGGGAATCAAAATTTGCTATTGTCGATGATTATTTATATACTGATGTTTCAATTTATGATTACTTAAAAAGGTTAGATAGAGATGGGGAAAATATTGAAGATTATAAATCGATATGGTACTATTTCTAAATCTTTATCTAAATTCAAAAATTTTATAAATTGGATATAAGTTCATATTTTGGAAATGAAGAAAACAGTGGAGGATTTTATAAAACAGGCAGAAAGATACGGTGCTAAAAATTATGCCCCTTTGCCTGTTGTTTTGACAAAAGGTGATGGAATTTATTTGTACGATATTAATGGTAAAAAATATTTCGATATGTTGAGCGCTTATTCTGCAGTCAACCAGGGTCACAACAATAAAAAGCTGATAAAAGCAGCAATAAAGCAACTCAAAAGGTTGTATCTTACGTCAAGAGCATTTCATAACGATAAAATGGGAGATTTTTTACAAAAAATTGCAGAAATAACAGGATACGAAAAAGTAATCCCAATGAACACAGGTGCGGAAGGTGTTGAAACAGCAATAAAAATAATGAGAAAATACGCATATGAGAAAAAGGGAATTAAAAAGGATTGTGGGGAAATAATAGTAGCAGAAAATAATTTTCATGGGAGAACTACAACAATTGTCGGTTTTTCAACAGACAAAACAACAAAGGAAGGATTTGGTCCCTATACCCCAGGATTTAAAATAATAAAATATAACGATATTGGAGAACTGGAAAAAGCAATTAATGAAAATACTATTGGATATTTAGTTGAACCAATTCAGGGGGAAGCTGGAGTGATAATACCTGATGATGATTATTTCAGGAAAGTTAGGGAAATATGTGATAAATACGGAATTCTTCTTGCATTTGATGAAATTCAAACAGGCTTAGGCAGAACTGGAAAATTGTTTTGTTTCCAGCATTATGGAATCAAACCAGATATTTTAATTTTAGGTAAAGCATTGAGCGGAGGACTTTACCCTATTTCATGTGTAGCTACTTCTGCAGAAATCATGAATGTTTTGACACCAGGAACGCATGGAAGTACATTTGGTGGTAATCCATTAGCAAGTGCTATTGGAATCGCATCTTTAGAGTACATAATAAAAAACAAACTCCCTGAAAATGCAGAAAAGCTTGGAAAGTATTTTATTGAAAAATTAAAAAAGGAAATTATGGACGATGATATAAAAGAAATAAGAGGAAAAGGTCTATTAATTGCTGTGGAAATGAAAAAACCTGTAGCAAGGAAAGTTTGCATTGAATTGATGAGGGTTGGAATTCTTGCTAAAGACACACATGAAAAAACAATAAGATTTGCTCCTCCTTTGATAATAAAGAAAAAACAAATAGATAAAGCAGTTATGAAAATCAAAAAAGGATTTGAGAATTTTAGAAAATGTTCTTGTACATAGTGAGAAAGAAAAAGGAAAAAATTAAAAATGGGGTTTATAGGGTAGAGTACTTTCTATCAAAAGAAAAATTGACACAAAAACAAATTGATTTTTATGAAGCTACGAAAAATTGCAAAATAGTACAGGAGATTAAATTGCCCAATAAAAAACCGGTTGGAAAAAAGTTGGAATTAATACTTAAAGATCCTTTATTTGAGGACATACCATACTCATATTAATATTGGAGGTGTTGAGATGAGAGGCTATTACAAATTCAAAAATGAACCCCTTCCGGATTTTACAAACAAGAATGAAAGAAAGAAAATGAAAAAAGCAATTGAGAAAGTTAGAAAAGAATTTGGAACACTATACTCAATAGTAATCGGCGGCATACCTTTCGAGAGTGACAAAACTTTTTATTCGATAAATCCAAACAAACCTTCAGAAATTATAGGCGAATTTTTTGTGGCAAACAAAGATCATATAGATACTGCAGTTGATGTTGCAAAGGATGCATTAAAAAAATGGAGAAATAAGAGTTTGGAAGAGAGAGCAGAGCACTTATTTAGACTTGCGAAAGTTTTGAAAAAGAAGAAATACGAAATCTCTGCATTAATGGTTTTGGAGGTTGGGAAGAACTGGTTGGAAGCAGTAGCTGACATAAATGAACTAATCGATTTTTGCAATTTTTACGGAAAGGAAGCTGTAAGACTAAGCAAAACAAAGCCAAGGGATATGGAAACAGAAGAAATCGATTTTAGATATGAGCCAATAGGCGTTGGGGCCATAATTGCTCCTTGGAATTTTCCTTCTGCAATTCTTGGAGGGATGACAACAGCAGCAATAGTTATGGGAAATGCTGTTTTGATGAAACCGGCAAGTGACGCGCCAGCTACTGCATATGCTTTTTTCAAGGCCCTAAATGAAGCAGGCATACCCCTCGGAGTTGTTAACTATATCACGGGAAGTGGTGGAATAACAGGAAATGCAATACTTGAGCATGATGAAATAAAATTTATCGCATTCACTGGATCAAGAGACGTTGGTAAAAAAATTTATGAAAAAATAGCAAAGCCGGGAAAAAGGCACTTTAAAGTTGTTCCACTTTTGGAAATGGGTGGTAAGGACGGAATTATTGTTGCCGAAGATGCTGATCTAAATTTAGCATTAGAAGAAGTAATAAAATCAGCTTTTGGATATCAGGGACAAAAATGTTCGGCTTGCTCAAGATTAATTGTAGAGAAAAGCGTATACGACAAATTTTTAGAAATGCTTGTTGATGCAACAAAGAAAATCAAAGTAGGTCCTGTAGAATTTTACGAAAATTATATGGGTGCTGTAATAAATAAAAAGGCTGAAGAAAAAATTCTGAGATACATTGAGATTGGGAAGAAAGAAGGCAAATTATTGACAGGAGGAAAAAAGGTTAAAGATTTGGAAGGCTATGTAATAGAGCCGACAATATTTGCGGATGTTGATCCAGATGCAAGAATAGCACAAGAAGAGATATTTGGGCCTGTTCTGGCAGTGATAAAAGCTGAAAACTTTGAAGATGCTATAAGAATAATGAACAATACCGAATATGGTTTAACAGCTTCAGTCTTTACAACAGACAAGAAAAAGATAGAAAAAGCTGCAAATGAAATAGATGTAGGAAACTTATACTTCAATAGAAAATGTACAGGGGCATTGGTTTATTACCATCCGTTTGGTGGGAGAAACATGTCTGGAATTTATAAAAAGGCAGGAGGATTTGATACATTAGTCAATTTTTCAGCACCAAAATCGATAGGAATTAGGAAAGGAACATACAAGAATTCAGAAAAACAGAGAAACATTTATAAATAATAGCATTTTCCTTATTAAAAATTAAATTTTATATTTTTAACAGGGGGAATTTGCTATGGCAAAACAAAAACCGCATTTGAATATCGTATTTGTAGGACATGTAGATCACGGAAAATCGACAACAATAGGTAGGCTTTTATACGACACCGGTGGAATAGACGAGCAAACAATGAAGAAACTACAGGAAAAAGCACAGGAAGTAGGTAAGGTTGGTTTCGAATTTGCTTTTGTTATGGACAATCTAAGAGAAGAAAGAGAGAGAGGACTAACAATTGATTTGTCACATAAAAAATTTATAACCAATAACTATGAGTATACAATAATAGATGCCCCGGGACATCAAGATTTTATTAAGAACATGATTACCGGAGCTGCACAAGCAGACATAGCATTTTTAGTGGTTGCAGCAACAGAAGGTGTAATGGCCCAAACAAAAGAGCACCTGATTTTATGTAAAACATT
>JAFCFS010000005.1 GCA_017608525.1 Candidatus Woesearchaeota archaeon
GTTTTCTTAATAAAACTCTGCCCCCATGTCATGATTATTGCTGCTAAAGCAACTGTAAACCCTATAATTAGAACAGTAGCAATCAATGGAGAGATACCTCTTTTTTTCACAGTTATTACCTCCTTTTTTTTACTTTTACAAATTTAGAAATGATTTTGCTTTATATAAATCTTTTTGTTAGCAATTTTCTAGTTTTTTTGTTAGCTCACCAAACTCATCTTTTTTCCCTACGCATGCAAATTCCCCTTCACCGATTTTTACAATAGGAATAATTTCAATCTTTTTAACCATATTTGCATCCTCAATTTTTATTTCCTTTGTTAAAATCCCCAACCTTTTTACACCTTCCAAATCTTTCAAAATAACGTCATATTTGCTTTTATAAAATCTAATTTTAAATTTTGATATGTTTTCTTTCTCGTTTATTATTGTCAGCTTAACATAATCATCCCCTGCACAAGCATTTTTAATTTTGAAAAATACATTATTTGTACAGAAAATCTCAAAGTTTGCTGTTGAGCTTGTTTCCAAAGTTGTTGTTCTAACAAATGATTGAAGCCAGACGAAAATACCCAGAGCAAGAAGAACACAAAAAGAAACTATTAATGTTGTAATTATTAAAGGATTTGTTCCCTTTTTCATATTTCTAAGTCCTTTCTTGCAACATCAAGCAATAATTTTCTCTCAGCTTTAGCAACGACATGCCTTATTCTTTCAACGGCATCTATGTTAACAGAAATGCTATCTATTCCTGCCTTAACTAAAAATTCAGCCATTTCGGGTCTGGAGCCAGCTTGCCCACATATGCTTGTTTCCACATTGTATTTTTTACAAACATCAATAACGTATTTTAACTGTCTTAAAACTGCTGGATGCATCTCATCATATAATTTTTGGACTATTGGATTGTTTCTATCAACAGCTAAAGTAAATTGCGTTAAATCATTTGTTCCAAAACTTATAAAATCGATCCCTTCCTTGCAAATTTCTTCAATGATTTGTACTGCAGCAGGTGTTTCTATCATGACACCAAAATCTATATTCTCCCTTGGTTCAAGACCAATCTCCTTTAGCAATTCTTTTGCCTTTTTTATTTGTTCTATATGCGTTACCATTGGAAGCATCACGCCAACATTTGTGTATCCTTTGTCATGAGCAATTTTAATGGCCTCAAATTCCGCCTTAAGCAATTCTTTTTGATCAATTCCCCTCCTTATTCCGTGCCATCCGAGCATTGGATTGTCTTCTTTTGGTTCTTCTTCTCCTCCTTTCAAATCCCTGTATTCATCGGTTCTGAAATCTGACGTCCTATACCATACAGGTTTTCCAGGAAATGCTTTTGCAATTTGAATTATTCCTTCTGAGAGATTTTTTACAAGTTCATCCTTTCTTCCGTGCTTAAGAAGATAGCTAGGATGTTCTTTCTCTTTTCCAACAATCATAAATTCCGCTCTCAATAAACCAACTCCATCAGCCCCGGTTGCCGCAGCCTTTTCAGCCATATCTGGTAGGCCAACAATTACTTTTATTGAAGTTACTGTTTCAATTGGGATTTTTGCTTCTTCTGAAATGATTTCTTTCTTAACTTCCTCCTTTTTTTCTTCTTCAATTTTTCCTTCATAGACTTTACCAGAATAAGCATCAACAGTTACTATGCTCCCTTCCTTTAGAACTTCTGTTGCCTTTTGTGTTCCAACTATGCAAGGAATTCCCATCTCTCTACTTACTATTGCTGCATGACATGTGCTTCCTCCAGAATTCGTTACTATTGCAGCCGCTTTTTTCATTGTTGGAACCATATCCGGATTGGTCATTTCTGTAACAAGGACATCTCCTTTTTCAACTTTATTTAAGTCTTCCATTCCGTGAACAATTTTTACCCTTCCACTTGCTTTTCCAGGGCTAGCACCAATTCCTTTAACAAGAATTTTACCTTCCTCTTCTTTCTTTTCCTCTTCCTTTTTCTCTTTCTTTTTTAGAGTTGTTATTGGTCTTGATTGAACTATGTAAATATTGTTATCTTCTATAGCATACTCAATATCTTGTGGTGATCCATAATACTCTTCTATCCTTTTTGCATATTTTGCCAGCTCAACAATTTCAGAATCAGTTAAGACTTGTGCATTTTTCTTCTCTTCCGGAACCTCTCTTTTAATTGTTGTCCCAGCCCTTGGATCTCTTGTGAACATCCAATCCTGTTTACTGATTTTTTTGTCTACAATTTTAAAAGTTGATTTTTCAACAATATATTCATCTGGAGTTATCGCACCTGAAACAACAGCTTCACCTAAACCCCATCCAGCTTCAATCATTATTTCGTTTTCATTTTCTGTTACAGGATTTGTTGAAAAAATTACTCCACTCTTTTTTGAGTCAACCATTCTTTGAACAACAACAGCAATAAAAACCTTTTCATGAGGGAAATTGTTTTTAACTCTGTAGTAAATTGCTCTTGCAGTAAAAAGCGAAGCCCAACATCTTTGGACAGCGTTGACCACATTTTCTGCACCTCTTACATTAAGATATGTTTCTTGTTGTCCTGCGAAACTCGCTGTTGGTAAATCTTCTGCTGTTGCGGAGCTTCTTACAGCAACAAATGTTTGTTCCCTTGCAGATTTTAAAATGTCAACAACTTCTCTCTTTGCTTTCCTCATTAATTCTCTATCAAGACAAAGAGCATCGTAAGCTTCTACTATTGCATTCCTTACACTTTTCGGCATCTCAGCACCCATAATTATATTTTTAATTTTCTTAGATGCTTCCTGCAATTTTGCTGTGTTTTCAACATCTAGATTTTTTAGAATTGAATATATGCTTTCAGCTATCCCGCTTTCCTTTAAAAATTTTTTATAAGCTTGCGCAGTAACGACAAAACCTGGAGGGATAGGAAAGCCAGCATTGTACATTTCAGCCAAAGAAGCACCTTTTCCGCCAGCAATTCCAATGTCTTCTTTTGAAAGCTCACTAAACCACATAACATCAGCCATTATAAATAGAGATGAATTTTTGGGTATTTAAACTTTCTCCTAATAATAATCTAGGGCAAGCTTTGTTTCCTCAAGAATTTTTATCTTTTCCTTCATAAGATTTATTTCATTTCTAAAAAATTCTTCTTGGAATCCTTTTTTAATCATTTCTTCATATGTTTTAATATTCATTTCGCAATTTTTAATTTCGTAACCAATCATTTTCTTAGCTTTTTGTATTGTATTCATGAATTTCACCCTCCAGTATTTCTAGGAATTTGTCCTCCAATGTCCTATGGACTTTTCTTTCCAGTTCACCTCCTTTCAGCCCGGTTTCCGAAGCAATTTTTAGTTTTAATTTGACATACTCTCTTATTACCTCTTTTTTATCTATGCCTATTGAAGCATACATCTCGAATATTCTTTTCAGTGGAGCCATGAGCATGAAACCCGGCCACGTCGGGCCGGGCGAAGGAGGTAATGCAAGAAAGTTTTCCCTCTGTTTTAACTTTTGAGAAGGAACACTTTCCAGCATTTTTTCGAAAATTTTTTTTCATTTTGTTTTCAATTTTTTGTAGTAAATGCCTGCATATTTTTTATTTATAAACCCTCAAAGAATTCTTACGAAAAATTTAAAAATAATTTAGTTTTCTTAAACTAAAAACCGAATCCTTTGAGGGTTCTTGAAGTCGGGAAGGTTTTCCTCAAAAGGGTTCTTGATCCCGAGAGGAAAACTTTTCCCCTCATTTTTATGATTTCTCTTAGTAAGAATAATAACTTAGGCATATTTAAATATTTTTATTTGAGAAAAATTACATTAACTTTTCAACTTCAACAGAACACTTGCACGGGAGTTTTGGAAATATGGCCCTAAGAACTTCTTTTACATAAGGAATTGCATTTTCCTCGCATGCTATAGAAAATATAATCTGCCCTTTTTTAACCTGTGCAGCAAGACCAACAGGCTTTCCAAAAGAGAGCTGCATACCAGTTTGCATCCTGTCAGCCCCTGCTCCAGTAAGCATTTTGTTTTCTCTTAGAACATGGTGCGGATAAATTCTTATTTTAAAGTAATAGTTACTCCCTAATCTGCTTTCCAATTTTTTATTTACATACATTCTGGTTGCTTCTATTGCATTTTGTCTTATTTGTATATCTTGTTTTGACTTGAGGTAAATTACATAAGGAAATTTTCTTTTTGGGTCACCCATATCAAATTTAACAATTCTGACTTCCGGAACTGCTTTGATAAAACTTTTTCTTTTGAATTTAGATTTTCTTGTGTAGGGTCTTTCTATGTCCCTGTAGCATGAAAATGGTCTTAAACCCATCTTAATCACCAATTTTTATCTTTTTCCCAATTGCTTGTCCAGGAATGCCTTTTTCCATAACGGCTCTAACACATCCGCTGTTTCCATGTAAAGATTTTATTACTCCTTTAATTGTTTTTCCGCTTGGACTTTTCCATGCAACTTCTTTATTTAAAAGTTTTTCTGCATCCTTTCTTGTTGTAATACTCTCAACATGAATAATTATATGATTCGTTTTTTGATGGTGTCTTGCCCTTCTAAAATTAACAATAACGCCTTCCATTTTACCTCAATATTACTTCGATTTCTTTTCCGACTATTTCTTTTAAATCAGAAAGTGTTTTTTCTTTTATAAATGCTCTTGGAGGTGCACTAATCTTTGCAATACATTCCTCGTAATCTTCCAACTTAGCTTTTTCCACATCAAGTAATGCACCGTCCTTTCCCAATTTAGCTTTAAGTAGTTCTTCTCTCTTTTCCAAATCAACTGTGATAAAAACCATATCTCCAAGTATAGTAAGTTCGCCAATTTTATTATTGTACTTAAACCTTATCTTGCACTTCTCCAATTCAATTATCTTTTTCCTTTGCATATGCTCAACCAATGTCTTGACGAAATTTCTAGCTTCTTTTTTAACCTTTTCCAGTTCTTGTTTAGTTAATTTTCCTTTAAGATAGTCTTCTTTTGCATCGATAACATCTTTTAAAACTTTTAAGAATCTTATTGGTATTTTTTCTTTCTCTACCAGAATTTCTTTAAATTTCTTTTCAAGCTCTTCGGTTTTTACACTCTTTTCACCAAGCATAGCAAGTAAATCTTTAGTTATGTTAATACATGCATCATAAACATCTAATATGCTTTCCTTTTGGCTTCTCTCCTCAATTTGCTTGAAAAGCTCTTTGATCCTTTTTAAATACTCTTGTGCATCCTTTAGCAAATCGTCAATTTCTTTTCCGCTAACTTCCTTTATTTCCCCATGTTCAATCTTTTTATAAGTGGATCTTACCTTTTCCAAAATTTCAACATATTTTTTCTCCAGAAGTTTTTCTTTTTTAACAAAAATTTCTTCCATTAACTTAACAGTTTCCTTTGGGGTTGGTGGCGGAATTCCATAAAGCATCAAAGCAGCTTGGGCAGGATTAAGTACGGCATAATACAAATCTTCACCAACAACACTTAACATCTTAGCCCTTATTCTTTCAAGCAACCTTTCACCCAATTCCATATTCATATCAATTGCTTCCGGACTTGGCTTTACCCTTCCCATCTGCAATAACAATTTCCATGGCATAAAAACTCCTCTATCGTACAACGGAACACCATCCCTCAGAAATGTAAAAATAACAGGGTTGGCATCTTTTAAATTGTCCCAAAAATCTGTTAGAATGTAAGTTTGAATATGGAAGCTCTTCTCTACACCTGTTATTTTGCTTGCTTCAAACCCCATCCCTACAATTATTGCCCTTAACTTGTCTTTTAACTCAGCTCTGCTCATTTTCTTAACATCAGTATCGTCCACGATTACATAAACGTCTATATCATTTGCTTTTTCTCCTCTGAATAGGGAACCAGCAGCAACATAACTAACAATATATTTTTCAAACTTTTTTAGGACCATATTTTTGTGAACTTCAGCTATTTTAATTGCTTTTAACATATCTAATGGATCATGGACTGGTGCACTCATAGCAATCAAGCCCAAAATTTCGTATTTACCATCATAGCAGTATTCCTTCAATTCAGAAAGAAGCATTGTTTGAGGATTTAGCTTTGGATCTATTTCTGATGCGATTTTGTTTATTATCTCTGTCAATTTTTCATGAAGTTCTTCCCTTGTCATTCTTCTTACATCAGAATCGTCTACTAAAACAAGGAGATTTATTTTATTTGGATCAATTTTTTCTTCACCTTCTAATTTCTTTGGAGGCAACAATGCAATGCCAACAATATACTCTTCAAATTTTTCAATAACCTTTCCTTTGAAAGCATCTATTTTTGTTTTGAGCTCTTTTAGCTTTTCTTTCATTTCTGGTGTTATTCCTGGGATTTCCGGAAATTCTTCTTTCTTTTCCTCTTCCTTTTTTGGCTTCTCTTCTTTCTTTTCCATTTTTTCTTCCTCTTTAACTTCCTTTTTTTCTTCGCTTTTTTCTTTCTTGCTTTCTTCCATTTTATTTTTTTTCAAATAGGAGCTTATATAAACTTTTCTATTTTTTAAACACAATAAAATTTAAATACAAAAATTTCCTAAATTTGGATATGTTTGAAAAACTGACAAAAAAGCCATTTAAGGATAGGCTAAAAGATACAGTCTTTCTTTTGAAGCATTCTTTTACTATAATAGGAAAAGAGAAAGATATCAAAAAGCCCATTGTTCATATGATATCTTTTTCTATATTGGTAACGAGTTCGATATTTATTTTCATACTAACACTGCTTCTTAAAAAGTTTATTTTTTTTGGAGTTTTATTTTTTCTTTTTTGGCTCTTCCTAACTTTTTATAAATATTTTTTCTATGTGAGAAGAAAAGCAGATATAAGCTGGCTTGTTTATAATACGCTTTGTGGTAATGATATTTCTTACAACGATGCCCATCTCCACACAAAAAATGAAAAATCAAAATTGAGATACATAGCAGCCATAGAAATTCTAATGAAGTATTTTGGGCGCCTTAGAAAAAAAGAAAAAGGAATAGGAGCAGCCTTAGTTAACCTATTCCTAAGAGCTATTGCTGAAGCTTGGGATTTGTTAAGCAATTATATGATTCCTGCAGTTGTGATTGAAAGGAAACCGCTTAAAGAAATAATACCCAATGTTAAGAATTTGGGAAAGAACGTACCAGCAGCATTAGTTGGTGTATTTGGAATAGATTTTGCAGGAAATGTTATTCACTTATTGATTGCCCCATTTTATTTGGCATGCTTAATTATATCTGTTTTTTTGGGTTATTTAATTTCTTTATTTACGCAAACTACTGTAATCAAATTCTTTCCGATCCATTTTTCGTGGGTTCCGCCTTTTATATTTATTTATATAGCAATAATAATCGGATGGATAATCAAACTTTTGGTTGAAGCTGTAAAAATAATTTACTTTACCATTTTCTATACGTCCATAACAAGACCAAACTCCATAATACCAAGTATTAGAGAAGAAATAACCAATTATCTTTTAATGAAGAAAAAAAGTTAAACAAATTTTAGAAAAATTTTAAAATAGAGTATATAATTTCTTGATGGGATGAATAAAAAAATTAAAGGGCTCATTAGAGAGGAAAAAAATCTAGTAAAAATCCTGTTAGAAGTTCAAAAAGAAATAGGCTATTTGCCAAAGGAAATTATGGAATATATATCAAAAGAGAAAAACATTCCATTAAGTAAGGTTTATAGGATAGCTACATTTTATAAGGCATTTAGTTTAACCCCTAAAGGAAAATTTCATATCAAAGTATGTTCAGGAACAGCATGTCATGTTAGAGGAAGCGAAAATCTTTTGAACTTTTTGTGTAAGTATACAGGAAGCGAGCCTGGAAAAATAAGCAAAGATGGAAAGTATAGCATTGAGAAAGTTAATTGTTTGGGAGTTTGTGCAATCGGACCAGTTGCGGTAATTAATGGAAAATATTATGGGAAACTCAATCAACTAAAATTAAAAAAATTGCTTGAGAAGATCGAAAATGAAGATAAAGAACGTGAAAGAATTTGAAGAATTTAAGAGAAATATAGCAAAAAGGAAAAAGGATATAGTTATAAGTGTATCTTCTGGAACTTGTGGGTTGGCTAAAGGTGCGGAAGAAGTTTTTGAAGCATTAAAAAAGGAAATTGAAATTAATGGCCTGGAAAAGAAAATAGAAATAAAAGCAACCGGATGTCATGGATTTTGCCAATATGAACCAACTGTAGTTATAAAAAAGAATGATCTGGAGGTTATTTTGATAAATGTGAACGAAAAAGATAGTAAAAAAATTATCGAAAGTGCATTGAGGAGAAAAAAATCCTATACTCCAAAAGAAATTAAAGAATTTGTTTCAAAACAAAAGAGAATATTGCTGGAAAATAATAAATATGTTGATCCCAAAAATATAGAAGATTATATTGCTATAGGTGGCTATACATCACTTTCTAAGGCATTAAATATGGAAGGAAAAGAAATTGTAGAGATAGTGAAAAAATCTGGTTTAAGGGGGAGGGGAGGAGCAGGCTTTCCAACTGGTAAAAAATGGGACATGTGCAGGAACCAGAAAAGCGATAAAAAATATATAATTTGCAATGCTGATGAAGGTGATCCTGGTGCATACATGAATAGGGCATTGCTTGAAGGAAATCCGCACCTTATTATAGAGGGCATGATTATTGGTGCATATGCTATTGGAGCTGATGAAGGAATAATTTATGTAAGGTCAGAATACCCTTTAGCTGTAAAGAATCTTGAAATTGCAATAAAACAAGCAGAGGAATACGGATTTTTGGGTGAGAATATCTTATCTTCAGGATTTAATTTTAAGTTAAAAATATTTGAAGGAGCAGGAGCTTTTGTTTGTGGTGAAGAGACTGCTCTTATTTCCTCAATTGAGGGGTTTGCAGGAGAACCAAGGCTTAGACCTCCTTATCCAGCTGAAAAAGGGCTGTATGGGAAGCCGACAAATATAAATAATGTTGAGACATGGGCAAATGTACCTTTTATAATTGCATACGGTTGGAAATGGTTCTCTTCTATTGGAACAGGAAAAAGCAAGGGTACAAAAATATTTTCTTTGGTTGGTAAGGTTAAAAATACTGGTTTGGTTGAAGTACCTTTTGGAACTACTCTTAGAGAAGTTATCTATGAAATTGGTGGTGGTATAAAAGATGGAAAATTCAAAGCTGTTCAAATAGGAGGTCCTTCAGGAGGATGTATTCCTGAAAAATCATTGGATAAAAAGCTAGATTATGAAGAAATTAGTGAAAGTGGAGCAATCATGGGTTCAGGAGGATTAATAGTTATGGACGAAAAAACATGTGTTGTTGATGTTGCCAAATACTTTACAAACTTTTTAAGGTACGAAAGTTGCGGAAAATGCAACTCATGTAGAGAAGGTCTAAATCAAATGTATGCAATATTAGATAGAATAACAAAAGGAAAAGGAAAACTAGAAGACCTTACTCTTTTGGAAGAACTTGGAGAATATATTAAAAAAGCCTCTCTTTGCGGGCTTGGAAAAACAGCACCAAACCCTGTATTAACTACACTTAAATACTTCAAAAATGAATACTTGGCTCATATAAAAGAGAAAAAGTGTCCAGCTGGTGTTTGCAAGGAACTAATTGAATATTCCATTGAAAAAGAAAAATGTGTTGGCTGTGGAAAATGTAATGAAGTTTGCAGTACTGGAGCAATAGATTTGGAGAATTACAAGATAGAGAAGGAAAAATGCATCAAATGCGGCGCATGTTATGAGGTATGCAAGAAAGGTGCTATTACGATAAAATGAAAGATAAAGTAGAAATCAAAATTGATGGAAAGGAATTAATTGTTCCTAGTAGTGCAACAATTCTTGATGTTGCTAATGAAATAGGAATATATATACCAACCTTATGTCATAATGATGCACTAAAACCATATGCTTCATGTAGAATGTGTTTGGTAGAAATCTACACAAACGGAAGAAAAAGAATTGTCACTGCTTGCAATTATAAAGTAGAGAATGGATTAGAGGTTTATACTACAACTAAGGAGGTAGAGAAACTAAGAAAAATAAACATAGAAATCCTCTTGGCAAAAGCACCTGATTCGAAGAAAATTCAAGATTTGGCATTTAAATTGGGGGTTTCTGAAACAAGATTCAAAAAGGAAAAAGGGAATAGCTGTATTCTATGTGGTTTATGTGCAAGAATCTGCGAAGAAATTGTTGGTGCAAGCGCAATCAACTTTTATGATAGGGGGAACAAAAGAAAAATTGGGCCTCCATTTGGCGAGCCATCAGAAGATTGCATAGGATGCGGAATGTGTGCTTATGTTTGCCCGACAAATACGATAGAAATAATAGAAAAAGATGGAAAAAGAATAATTGAGCCATGGGGAAAAGAAGTTAAAATGAAGAAATGTGAAAAGTGTGGAAATTATTTCATTCCCCAACCACTTGCAAATAAATTGGAGAAAGAATTTGGGCTTAAAGACGCATTTAAGTATTGCCCAAAATGTAAAAATGGAAAAGGATGAAGCAATAAAAATTTTGGCTAAGGAACTAGTTAAATTGGGCTATATTGAAAAGATGGATTATTTCCAATTCAGTTTGGTTAAGGACAAAGAAAATTATGGATTTGTTCCTTTTTCTACCGAATATACATATGGACCATATGGAACGCTGGAAGAAAAATTAGCTAAGAGGTATGGAGCAAATTACATAATTTCCCTTAAAAAGATTTGTAACGACTCTTACTTCATTCCAGTAGCGTATATAGGAAAAAATGAAGCAAGAATACTCAATGAAACATATTATAAAAATATACCAAAAAATTTAGAGATCGCAATGAAAGAATTAGGTATTAAGTGTTATTCAACCCTTTACCGTATTTATATGAACGGATTTCCTTTTTGGGATGGTGACTTACTTAAAAATCTGGGCTTTGATATCTTCCAAATTGTTAAAACAAATTTTGATGAAGGATCATGTTACGTAATGAGAATTTATCCAAAAAAAGGGGATCATAAATTTACTTTTAAACACTCTCAAATAGAAGAGTATATAGAAGATAACAAGAGAGGCATACATTTCGAAAAAAAGGATAAAGATTTTTGTACATTCGTTTTTAAATTGCCAAAGAAGGAGCAAAATGTTGAGGTTAATAGAATATGGATATCTACAAATTCGATACCTTTAGACGAAGTTTTCCATTATCTTTATTACAATAAACCTGAAGATTTTAAATTTTATTGGAATGAAATAAGGGATTCAAAGGTTAAGAAAGACTTGGTTTCCTATATAGATACATTTAAAAACAGAAATCTAGAACTTGATTGCTTCTTGTTGAAAATTGGCTTTGATGTTAAAACAGAATGGCTAGACTTATATAAATCAAAGAATAAAGAGGCTGCAAAATTCTTTATTGTATATTTTATAAAAGCATCAATAGAGGAGAGAAAACACATTTTAAAGGTGCTAATTAATGAAAGAGATAAAAATGAAGAAATTGATAAATACCTCTCAGAAAATCATTCACAATTAATAAAGGAAGTAATCAGGGAGGAATACAATGAAATTTAAAATTGAAATCCTAGAGGATATTTGCAAAGGATGTGGGCTTTGCGTTAGCTTTTGCCCAAAACAACTATTTAAGATTTCTGAAAAAATAAATATTAAAGGATATCATCCAGCGGAATGGATTGGAAGACCATATTTCATAAGTGAAGAAAAATTTGAAAAATTAGAAAAGGAGAAGAAAAATTTAATAAGTTGTGTTGGTTGTGGTGTTTGTTATAATGTTTGTCCTGAAGCAGCAATTAAAATATACAAAGAGGCAATGGGTGTTGAATTTAAAAATGAAAAAAAATCTGGAAAATAAGATCGAAAAGATTTTAATAAAAGGAAACGATGCTGTTGTTGAGGCAGCATTGAGGTCAGGTCTAAATGGATTTTTTGGTTATCCAATCACTCCAGCTAGTGAAATTATCGAAGGATTTGCGAAAGCTTATTATGAGGATTTAGAAAGAAAAAAGAAAGGACTAAAGCCAAAATATCCAGAGTTTCAGGTTTTTTTGCAAATGGAAAGCGAAATTGCCTCAATTAATGCCGCGCTTGGTGGGGCTGCTACTGGAAAAAGGGTGCTGACTGCATCCTCAAGTCCCGGTATAAGTTTAAAACAGGAAGGAATTTCCTATATTGCTGGTTGCGAACTACCTGTGGCTATAATTGATGTGATGCGAGGAGGTCCTGGTTTGGGGAACATAGCCCCAGAACAAGGAGATTACTTTCAAACTGTTAAAGGAGGAGGTCATGGGGATTACAGATTAATAACCCTTGCTCCCAATTCAGTTCAAGAATTGGCCGAATTTACTTGCGAAATATTTGAATTGGCAGACAAATATAGAAATCCAGCTGTTTTACTTTACGATGGTTATTTGGGTCAAATGAAGGAAGGAGTTATTTTTCCAAAAGTCAAAGCGAAAAATTACGATAGGAGCAGTTGGGCTGCAGATGGTAACAAGAAAGGAAGGGAAAAACATATAATTACATCAATTTATATAGCACCCGAAGATATGGAAAAGCATAAATTGAGATTGAAGAGAAAATACGATTTGATTGAAGAAAAAGAAGTTAGATTTGAGAACTATAAATCAGATGATGCAGACATTGTTATTGTTGCTTATGGAATTGTTTCAAGGATTGCAAAGGATGTTGTTGAAAAAGCAAGAAAAGAAGGAATCAAAGTTGGTTTATTGAGACCTATAACTTTATGGCCATTTCCAAAAAAAGAA
Organism: Candidatus Woesearchaeota archaeon; assembly: GCA_017608525.1. GTDB lineage: Archaea > Nanobdellota > Nanobdellia > SCGC-AAA011-G17 > GW2011-AR17 > JAFCFS01. The sequence continues at coordinate 12,729 of JAFCFS010000005.1, forward strand.
ATTTCACAAATAGCTGATAATGCAAAAGCAATCTTAACAGTCGAGTTGAACATGCTCGGCCAGATGAATGAGGATGTGCTTATTTCAGCCAACGGAAAATGCCCAGTAGAATTTTATGGAAGATGTGGAGGGGTTATACCTAAAGAAAAGGAGATACTTGAAAAAATTTTGGAGATAAACAGGAAGGTAAAATGAAAAAGAAAAATTTAGAATATATTTTGAAAAGTCCGAAAGTCGAAGCATTTCAGAACAAAACACATTATTGTCCCGGATGCGGTCATGGAATATTGCATAAATTATTGGGTGATGCAATGGACGAACTGGGAATAAAAGACATCACAATTTTTATAGACTCTGTCGGATGCTCTGTTTTTGCCTATAACTACTTTGATTGTGATCATATTCAAGTACCACACGGAAGAGCTCCTGCTGTTGCAACTGCTGTGAAAAGATTAAGACCTGATAAAATTGTAATAACTTACCAGGGAGATGGTGATCTAGCTGCAATTGGTACTGCAGAAATAATTCATGCTGCAAACAGAGGAGAAAATATAACAATAATCTTTGTGAATAATGCTATTTATGGAATGACTGGAGGACAACTTGCTCCAACAACTTTGATAAAGCAAAAGAGCACAACAACACCTCGTGGAAGATTTGCTACAGAATTTGGTTACCCTTTAAAGATATGTGAAATGCTAAATACATTAAAGGCTCCGGCATACTTGGAGAGGGTTGCTTTATATGATCCATTACACATAAAAAAAGCAAAAGAAGCTGTGAAAAAAGCATTAAGGATGCAAATAAAAGGGAAAGGCTTCTCTCTTGTTGAAGTGCTTTCACATTGCCCTACAAACTGGAAGATGACACCTGAGGAATCAATGAAATTTGTTAAGGAAAAGATGGAAAAATACTACCCATTAAAAATATTTAGAGATAGGGAGTTTAAAAAATGAGCGTAAAATTGATAATCTCAGGTTTTGGAGGACAAGGGGTTTTGTTACTTGGAGATATAATTGCATACTCAGCTCTTAAAGAGGGAAAAAATGTTACATGGGTGCCAAGCTATGGTCCGGAGTCAAGAGGCGGAACATGTAATTGCCAAGTAATTTGCTCTGAGAAAAGTATAGGTTCTCCAGTAGTTGACGAACCAGATATTTTAATCGCATTTAATCTACCTTCTGTTGATAAATTTATGAAAACTGTTAAAAAAGGCGGAATAATGCTTTATGACTCCTCCCTAGTTAAAGAAAAACCAAAAAGAGACGATATAAAAATATACGGAATTCCTGCAACTGAAATAAGTGATGTAGCCAATATGGTCATGCTCGGCGCTTATATAGAATTAACCAAAAATATAAAACTCGAAACAGTAGTAAATTTAGCCTTACCTGAAAAATTAAAAGGTGGCAAAGAAAAATTTATCCCTAAAAATATCAAAGCGATTAAAAAAGGAATAGAGTATGTTTTAAAAAATTTCAACTTTTAATTTTTAAAATATCTTTAAACATCCTAATATAATCCAATAGATGTCTAGTGATTAAGAAGTTTTTCCTTACGTACTCTTTTCCAAATTTACCCATTTCAGCAGCCTTTCTTTTATTCTTAAGGAGATAAATAACTTTTTTGGCGCAATCCTCAATACTGTTAATTAAGAATCCATTTTTTCCATTTTTAATTTGCAAAGGAATACCTCCGACATTTCCACCTACGACTGGTGTTCCTTTCCACAGAGCTTCACTAACTGTAAGCGCAAACCCTTCTCTTAAACTTTTTTGTATAATTACACTTGAAACCCTCTGGAGTGTGTTGACAAGTATATCATTTTCATATTTTCTTTTTGCAATAACTACCTGAACGTCTTTCTCTTTCTCTGTTTTCTCAAGTACCTTTTCATAAATATATGGTCCTTCTGGATCGTCTCTTGCCATATTGCCCATCAAAACCAATTTGCAATCTACTTTTTTCTTTACAATCTTAAATGCCTCAATCACACCAAGAGGGTCTTTCCATTTATCAAATCTTGAAATTTGTGCTATAATTGGTTTGTCCAAATCAATTTTGTACTTCTTCAATATTTGATGCTGTTCTTTCTCGCTAAGTTCCCTATTTTTATCTGTTAATGGATCAATCGATGGGGGTATTATGTACTCCTTTATCAACCCTTTTTTGTATTCCCACATTGAAACAACCATGGCATCGTATTTTTTAATATAAGTCTTGATGTAATTCCAAGTTTTTCTGTATGGTGAAGAAAGATCTATATGACATCTCCAAATCCATGGACAAATTTTTTTTGTGTATTTAATTAAGGCTGCTGGTTGTGGGTCATGTATAATAACAATGTCTTGCTTATTCCATCCTATTGTCTTTGAGTTTATTTTGTTCCATTTTTCGTATAATTTTTTTTCAGATTGAGTTATAACACATTTCTCACCTTGAAGGGAGTTATGAAATTTTTTAGTAACGGTAAAAAATTCGTATGGTGCATTAATTATTTTCCAGTCAGCATCTAGACCTGTGTCACTCATTAAAGGGATAAGGCTTTGGAGCATTTCTGCAACTCCACCGCCCTTTAAAGTAGAATTTATGTGCAATACTTTTTTTCCTTTAATCGGCAAAACTTCTTTTTCGATTTTTTCTATAACTTCTTGCCCAACAATTTTTTCATAATCTTTTAGAGATCTTTTGTTAAGCATAAAGATAAGTAGGAAGAAATAGTATATAAAATTTAAGAAATAAAAAATTAAAAAATAATTTTTTCTCCAGGTACTTTTGGAAATAAACACACTTCCTTTATATGCTTAGCACCGCAGATATACCTCAACATTCTTTCTACACCAAATCCAGCACCCGCACTTTTTGGTAATAAGCCTAATTTTGCAAATTTTAGATATTCCTTATATCTTTTAGGGTCTACTTTTGTCTCTTTCATCCTCTTTAAGATTCTTTTGTAGTCCCATTCCCTCTCTCCTCCTGACAATGCTTCACCATAACCTTGAGGATAAACAAGATCGTAGTTGTGAAAAATTCCTGGCTTATCATGATCTTCCCTATCATAAAATTCTCTTCTAAAACTTAAAATCCAAAATGGCTCCTTCATTTTTTTTGAAAGTTTCTGTTCAAAATCTTTTCCGTATATTTTTTCAACTTCATAACTATAGAATTTTTTGAATGGTCTTCTTGGTATTTTTAATTTTCTGCCAAGATCTTTTAATTCCTTTGCACAATCCTTTTTTACTTTCGAAAACACATAGATTAATAGTTCTTCCACAAATTTCATTATATCCTCTTTCTTTGCGTTTTTAAATTCAAAATCTACTTGGGAAAATTCGATAAGATGCCTTCCAGTTTTTTTGCATTTGCCAATTTCCAATCTAATGTTTGGTGAAATTGTATATATTGCCTTTACACCAGGAACAAGCAATGCAAGTTGTTTATGCAACAACATACTTTTTGTCAAAGTTAATTTTTGTCCATAGTATTTGATTTCTGCATTAAATACTTTATGGCACAAAGGATCCGTAATCGGAGAAATTATTACTGGCATTATTTGAATTAATCCTTTCTTCCAAAAATAATCATGTATTGCTCTAAGCATTGTTGTTTGAATCCTTAATATCTTTTCCAATTTTGTTTTTCTTTGGAGTTTTACCATTTTTTCAAAATAGAGATAGCTTCATTATATAAATTTATTGCAAATTTTTTGGAAAAATTTACAAATTTTTTAAAAAAATTTTTAAAAAATGGAATATTTTTCCATTATATGAAAATTGACCAAAAAGATTCGAAAATAATTGAGATATTGAAAAGTAATGCAAAGCTTACAACTGGCCAGATATCTAAAAAGCTACTAATCCCAATAACTACAGTACATAATAGAATTAAAAAATTGGAGAAAGCAGGTGTAATAGAAGGCTATACAATTAAATTGAATTACAAAAAACTCGGATTTGAAATTTTAGCATTTATTCAAGTAAACGTTATTTATACATTGCCCAGTGGAAAAAAGATTAAACAAGAAGAAGTTGCAAAAAAAATCAAAAAACTCGATGGTGTTGAAGAAGTTTGGATTGTTGCAGGAGGCACAGATTTGCTTGTTAAGGTAAGGGTCAAAAGCATAGATAAATTAAATGATCTTGTAATTAACAAACTCAGGATGGTCGAAGGCGTGGATAAAACGCAAACTCTTGTTGTTTTAAAGGAAGTTTAATTTTTTTCAACAAGTCTAGCCTTTTCGATTATTAATTCGGCAACATACTTAGATTCCTCTTTAATTTTACTTTTAACAATTTCGATTCTCTTTTTAAATATTGGGCCATCAAGAACGAGGGTTTCAGCCTCTCCTCCTTCGAATGCAACATTAATACCGATCTTTTTATTTAATTCTACCAATTTGTCAACATCCTTTTGGGTTATTATTCTGTTTAGCCAATTTTTATCCAAGCCTTCGGAAGAAATTTTTGTTATAATAAACTTAAAACCATTTGCAATAATTTCCCTCATTTCCAGTTCTTGATTCATATGCCACAATGGCGAAAAAGTCTTTAATCCAAGCGAATCTGCAATCTTTTCTATTCTACTCCTTTGATAATTGGAAAAGACTGCGCCTGTTATCACCCCTTCTATACCATATTTCTCCTTGGCAAATTTTAAAGCATTTTTTAAATCTTTTAGTTCCTCCTCTTTTTTCCCTTCTGTTTCAAACTCAATCAACGGAATTCCAATAGCTTTAGATTGCAATTTAACCATGTCTACTGAAGGTGTATGAAACATAAAAGATTCTGGATTTTTGCTTTTTATCGTTATCATGCATGTAATCTCATAATTTTGTTTTTCCATTACATACATTGCATAAATGCTATCTTTTCCAGAACTAATAAGAGCCCCCAATTTTAAATTTCTCTTCGGATAAAAATTTCTTAAATAACTCGATATTGTGTTAAAGCCAGACCTTTTTGCTAACCTTTTAATCCCTTTGTGAAAATTTGAACCATATTGTGCAGCCCTTTTCTTCCTCATTGCGATTTCTCTGTTTAAACCTAAAGAAATTGCAGCTTCTCTAAGTATTAATTTTTCTTTGCCATTATGTATTTTGTATTTACTTGGTATTTTTAAAGAGAAAGAAACCAATTCTTTATCCAGAAAAGGCAATCTTATTTCAAGATTATTGTGCATGGATATTACATCATCTCTGTAGGTGTCTCTTTCATACATTTTTAGAAGTCCAGAGACGCATTCTAAATTGACATTTGCAGATTTTTTATGCCTTTCGTAACCTCCAAATATTTCTTCACTCCCTAACCCAGAAAATACAACTTTACATCCATCCTTTTTTGCAGCCTCACAAGCAGCATAAAGTGTTATTGCAACCCCAACTTTTGTAACATTTGTGTCCTCTATAAGCGGAACTATTTTTTTTAAATATTTTTCAATCTGATCTTCCTTTATTTTTACAATTTTTAGAGGAACGTCAAGCAATTTTGCCGACATAATAGAGTACTTTAAATCTTCAGCTTCTTTCATATTTTCCCCTTCAAATATGGAAGTATAACATGTAAATTTTAAACCCATGTTTTTAAGCAATAGCGCAATTATGCTAGAATCTATTCCTCCAGAAAAAAGCAATCCAAATTTTCTTTCCGGAACCCTTTTTTTTATCGCGTCTTTAATTAAAACTATTAGCTTATTAATTATCTCCTTTTTTGGCAGTTTAATTTCCGGTTTTATTTTGAAAAATTCCCTTTCTATAAACTCTATTTTTTTATTTTTCATATTATAAATTAAAATCTTTCTGGGGTTCAACTCTACTGGATTATTTGCTCCCATTTTTTCCAAAGCTTTCTTTTCCGAAGCAAACATAAACTCATCTGAGCAACAAAACCAAAGTGGCTTAACTCCAATTAAATCTCTTGCAAGAACCACTTTATCTTTTTCTATGTAAGCAAAAGCATATACACCATCAAGTTCATCGAGAATATACTTAACCTTTTCTATACCAAATTTTTCAAATAAAATCGAAATCAGATGCGAATCGTTCTTTGGCTTAAGAGAATATTTTTTTGCTAATCTTTTCCAGTTATAAATTGCGCAATTTGACACTAATATTCCATTTTTTTTGTTAATAATTGGTTGAGGCGCTTTCCCTACAATCGAATGTAAGCAATGTCCGACAGTAAATCCTTTTTCTGAATAATAATTTTCAGCATCTTTTCCTCTATATCTTATAACACTTAGGCCTAATTTGGCTAATTTTTTGGATTCTTTTTTATTAAAAACTCCAATTATTCCGCACATAGAATTACGCTTTTTTGAACTTTGCTATGTCATCAATCAAATCGACATGACCTAGAAACAAAGCTCTGCAGCAATACCTTTCAAGGCCCAATTCATCAAGCACTTTTTTTCTATCTTCGCCTTTAGAAATTCTTTTTTTATACTCTTCCCATAAATGTCCTACGGGTTTTCCACAACTCATACACCTAATTGGAATCATCATTTTCCTCACCTACCTGTAGCTTTTTTGCCTCTTCTTTCTTGGTTTAGAATCGTTTGGTTTATGGGGTTCGTTTCTCCTTACATCAGCTACCAAAAGATGCCTATCATACTCCAAAAAGTTTTGTTTAAGCTCCTTACTCTTTGTAAATTCGACCAATGCTTTAGCTATCGCAAGTCTTATAGCTTCTGCTTGACTCTGCCATCCTCCACCAAAAACGTTTACCTTTATATCTACATTTTTTACAATATCCCCGGCAATTATTAATGGCTCTTTTATTTTCATTCTTGCTATCTCAGGCTCGTAAATTTCCAAAGGAATTTTATTTATTCTTATTTTACCACTACCTTTTTTGATTACAGCTCTAGCTATCGCCCTTTTCCTTTTTCCTGTTGTTATTGTATTGTTATTTTTCATTTTGCACCTAGATGTTTTGAAAGTTCCCCTATTGTTATGTATTTCAATGTTGGAAGTTTTGAAACATGGGCACTTTTTAAAGTTTCTGCTTTTTTTCCTTCCAAATTTTTAGGTACTCCAATATAGCATTTAATCCTTTTAAAAGCCTCTTTTCCTCTTTCTTTTTTATAGGGCAACATTCCTCTTATTATCCTTCTTACCAATATGTCTGCTTTTCTTGGGTAATATGGTCCATGATGCGGATCGCCAATCTCTCTTCTCTTTTCGAATTTTTTAAGTATATTTTCTTTTCTGCCGCTTATTATTGCTTTTTCAGAGTTTATTATGTGCACTTCTTCCCCCAATAATGCCTTTTTAGCTACATAACTAGCAAGTCTTCCTACGATTAAGTTTGTTGCATCAATTATTATCATTTTAACCTATTAGCTTTATATTTTTTCCTTCTGGATTTTTTTCTATTAGTTCTTCAATTGTTATGGCCTTCCCAATTTTATTTATCTTTTCCATCGCATTTTTTGAAAACTCCAAAGCTGCAACAACCACTTTATGATCTAATTCACCAACACTAAGAACTTTTCCAGGAACAACGACAGTTTCGTTTTCTTTTGTATGTTTATTAATTCTTATAATATTAACCTCTCTTCTTTTTCTTCTTGGTCTCAAAAATTCCTCCATTAATCTTTTCCATAATTTGACCTTCTTCTTTCTGTATAATTTTTCCAATTTCGAAATTAATTTCCTCGTTCTTAAGTTTGTTGGTCCTGTTTTTCTCATTTTAAATGGTGCGGGGGACGCGATTTGAACGCGCGCACCCACTAAGGGACAAGGCCCTCAACCTTGCGCATTTGACCAGGCTCTGCCACCCCCGCTTATTTTTTTAGGCCCTTTATAAGTTGGTCTAAATGATTATTAAATATTTCTATTGCTTTGTTTAAAATGTCTTTCGAACTTAATTGACCCCACGGTTCGATAATGAAAATAAAGTCCTTATCACTTGGGTTTACTTTTATTGCCCCATTTGGACATGCTTCTTCACATGCCTTACATAATGTACATTCTACAATTTTTGTGACTTTAACTTTCTTCTTTTCCAATTTTAGTATTCCCTTTGGGCAGTATTCCACGCATTTACCACTACCTTTACAGTTTTTGATCTCTATTTTTGGATAACCATAATAATAGCACCATGCAGGAGAGAATTTAACATGGTCTTTTCCTCTCCCCAAAGTTGCAGTAGCCTCAATTTTTAATCTTTGACCCTCAAGCAATTTTACTATTGGGGTTTTTGGATATACCGGTTTTATTTTTGGGTCTTTAGGCTTCAAATCTTCAGCGTATACCATGCAAGGACCCTTTTTATCTAAAACAAGTGTTGTTTGGCATCTTGGGCAACCCTTTCCTTTGCATTTGCATTCCTCTTTTAGATTGTAGGATTTCAAATCTGTTTTTAAAACCACAAGCCCAAGTCTGTGTGCTATTATCTCATCATACATTGCAGAGCTGTTTTCTATAAATTTAACAGTATCGATAGCCATAGTTGGAACTTCTTCAACAATATAACGTCTTATTGTATTAATATACTGAGGAGTCACGCCCTTTACCAAAAATATGTCCTTTCCTTTTTCTTTCTTCAGAAGTTTTATTTCCATTTAAACCCTCCTCCCTCTCTTTCCACCTTTTTTTCTGCATCTATCGTGGGGTATTGTTGTTACATCTTCTATTGTTCCGATTTTCAGCCCAACTCTTGCCAAAGCTCTAATTGCTGCTTGGCAACCAGGACCTGTATTTGATGGTCCATTATGGCCTCCTGGGGCCCTTACTCTAATATGAATTGCATTGATGCCTTTTTCCATTGCTGCTTCAGCAGCTATTTTCGCAGCTTGCATTGCGGCTGTTGGACTTGCTTCCAGCCTATCAGCCTTAACGACCATACCACCAGAGCATTTTGAGATTGTTTCAGATCCAGTGATGTCTGTAATATGAACTACAGTATTGTTATAAGAGCTATAAATATGCGCTACACCCCATCTTAATTTTTTTTCTTGCTTTTTCATTCTTTTTTCACCTCTTTAACTTCTTCTTTTTTGCTAATTCTTATTGGATGCTCCTCATTTGAAAAAGGAGAGTCTGGCTTAAATTTTATCATTTGTTCTTCTCCTCTTTTAACAAGATAAGATGGGATGTTTACAACCTTGTCACCAACCATTATATGCTCATGAGTTATAAACTGCCTTGCTTGTTTTATACTCCTTGCTAGACCAACCCTAACCACTTGCGTTTGTAGTCTTCTTTCCAACAAATCATTTTCTGTCAAAGATAAAACATCGTCCAATTTTGCATCTTTATCTAGCAAACCAAGTGTATAGAGCTTTGCAAGCAACTGTCTTTTCTCAATTTCTGCTTGCTCGCTTCTCTCAGCAACCAATCTTCTTGCTTGGTATTTAAATCCCTTAAGCTTAGATGCAATTTTCCATATTTCTTTTTTATTTTTTAAACCGTATTCTTTCATTAAACTTTTTTCTTTCTCAATTCTTTCTTTGTCCCATCTCTTAAAAGGCTTCGAATACTTTTTCCTTTGTCTTCTTGGATTTCCCATTTTATTTCCTCTTTATGCCTTTCTTCATAACTCCCAATGTTCTTCCTTTTCTGAAATGGGATTTTGTCCTTTGTCCTCTTACAGGTAAGCCGAGAGCATGTCTTATTCCTCTATAGCATTTAATTTTTTTCAATCTTTTAATATCGAATTCTTTTTGTAAATCTACATCTGATGAAACTAGGTGTTTATCTTCTCCGGTATCATAATCCTTTCTCCTGTTGTATAGCCATTTAGGTATTCCCTTTGGATTCTTAATTAATTTTTCTATCTCTTCTATTTCTTCTTCACTGAACGTGCCAACCTTTCTCTTTCTATCTATTCCCATTAAATTACATATCGCATTTGCAAAACTGAAGCTTATTCCTTTTACTTTCTTCAATGCGAGGTAAATCGATTTATTGCCGTCAACGTCGACATCCATTATTCTTACTATTTGCCTAAATTCTTCCTTTTTCATTTTACAAATATACTATACCTATCCTCCTCATTTAATTCTTTTAAAATTCTTTTTACAATTGCTTTTTTTGGATCTATTAAAAGCTTTACCCTTTTCTTTATGTCTTCAAAATTTTCAAATGGTTTATCCTTCCTTTGTTCAAGTATTTCCCACATCTGTTTTTTTCCAATACCGGGAAGTAACTCTAGTTGGTGCATTCTTGTTGTTATTGGGCCAGATTCATTGAAAAACTTTACGAATTTTGCTTCATTTTTGTCTACAAGATCGGAAATAACAAATTCCAATTCACCTTTAGCAGTTTCTGTAAGTTTAGACATAGGTATTCTACCAACTACGTGATGTATTTTTTCTCTTTTTCCTTCTCCAATATAGACTTCTTCTGTTGGTTGGAGTGAAACCCCTTTCTTCGGAACCAATTCAAGAAGTATAAAGTGCTCCTTCCCGAGAGCCTGAGCAATTGGTGTTTTCTTATGAGTCGGCCTAGTATCAAAAGGATAGCCATTTGGCAAGAAGTCTAGCACAATCGCGTACTCTTCCTTTATTTCCTTCTTACCATTCATTTTTTAAATTCTTTCAAGACAGCAAGTATTTTTTTTAGGTCTTCCTGCTTTATACTCAATGCTTCCTCGCTGAATATCAGTTTTAAACTTTCTAAATCTTTAGGGAATATATCAATTATTTTTACTATTTGTTTTTCTTTTAATCTTGCAATGTTTAAGTCTTCAATTTTTTTCTTCAGCTCCTTTACTTCTTTTAAACTTAGATTTGCAAAATTTTTTAAATAATCCTTTGTTTTTTTTGCCCTTGTCGTAAGCTCTGTTCTTTTTTCTATCTCTTCAAGCCTTTTTTTAACTTCTACAAGCGTTATTGGTTTTTCATCGATTATTTCTAACATTTTTCTCACCTTTTTACCGGCTTTAAATGGACAGGGTGGATTATAAGCAGTTTTTCCGTCCTACCATCTTTTATCTTTACTTCATAGCATTCTCCTCTTTTCCCTTCAACAATCCCAATTTTTCCAATGAACCTTCTAAATGGCATTCCTTTGTGGACAGAGGGTTCAACTCTTATGTAAACGTTATCTCCTTTATTGAATTCTTGAAGGTAATCTCTAATGCTTATTTTCCCCTTCTCCCTATATTTTTTCCTATACTTTCTTCTAGTCTTCCTTCTGGCCCCACCTGTCCTTTTTACCATTTTTATACCTTAAAATCTGAAAGATTTATAAAGTTTTTTATTTTTAAAATTTAGAATTCCCTTTCTATCCTAATCAGCTCGTTAATTTTTGCTCTTCTTTCCTTCCCAAAAATGCCGCATTTAATATACGGAACCCTAAATCCAACAGCAAGGTGTGCTATTGTTGCATCTAGGGTTTCACCACTTCTATGGGAGATTATTGTTTTAATTTCTTTCTTCCTTGCAAATTCTATAATCTCTTTAGTTTTGATTAAAGAACCTACTTGGTTTGGTTTAACAATAATTGCATTAACAGAGTTATTCTTGATTGCTTTTTTTAACAATTTTATATTTGTGCATATTAAATCATCACCACATACGAGACATTTTCTCTTTTCAAAAAAAGAAAACCCTTTAAAATCTTCTTCATATAGTGGATCCTCAACATAAAATAGCTTATACTTTTTTATTGTTTCTTTGATAAAGTTGATCTGTTGCTTTCTATTTAATTTTTTAAATCTTTCAGCAGATGAAAAATTTTTATAGAAATAATAACCATTTTTGAAGAAAGAGGTTGCTGCTACATCAACACCAAGTAAAATTTTTCTTCCTGTTTCTTTTTTCACTTCCTCAATAGTTTTGTTTAGCAATTCAAAAACTTCCAAATTTGAAATATTTGGTGCCCATGCTCCTTCATCCGTTTTTTTCTTAACTTTTAAAACCGTTCCTATTTTTTGGTAGAGATAGTCATTTATTGCTGCAGCTTTGTAAAATTTTTTTTCCTTAGCAGCAATAAGAAATTCTTGAATATCTGGAGCATTTCCTTTAATATGTTTGCCTCCACCGACACAATTTCCTAAGGGAGTTGGCATTTTTTTCCTACCCTTTAACAAAAATCTCCATACTTCACCATCTGACATTGCCTTGAGAAGTGCGAATTCTAAAGCTATAACAGGATTACCCCCAAGAATTTTGAGCAAATTTTCAACTTTTGCCAAATCTTCAAATTCTTCAAAATCGATTTTTTTAATTTCACTATATTTATTCAAATAGTTTACAGCATACTCAACATTTTTTTTAAATGCAATAACTTCGTGCTTTCCTTTAGAAGCTCCCGATGGTGCAGATGCTTTATATTTTTTGTTAATAATAACTTCGATTGTGTCCTCTCCTCTAGAATTTTTAATTTTTCTTGCTTTAAGGCTTTTAACTCTCATAAAAAGTTTGATGTTTTTAGCTCTTATAAAATTTTTGAGAATTACTCTTTTGGTGGAAGTGGCCTCTTTACCGTTAACGGAATCACTTCAGCTTCAAGTTCTTTTTTAGCTATAGAAATTGGATCGTACCTTATTGTTTCTAAATCTTTCTTACTTAACTTCAGGAAAATCGGAGCGCCCATTGCTATTTGCAATGCTCTTGCCCCAATAATCCTTGCCCTTTCATATTTTGTGAGTTTCATTTTAGTAAGGACCTCAATTCTTTTGCTTTTTCATATGCAATTTTGAGCATTTCGTCAAAATCTTTATCACTTATCGGACCTTTCCCTCCTTTCTGAATTGCACATATTTTGCCATCTTCTCTTATTGCAACAGTTAATCTTGCATTAATCATTTTCTCTTCCTCATGCGTTGGATCAATTACGTATTTATTATGTATCTTGTATACAGTGCACTCGATTGGTAGAAAATTTAATTTTAGATTTTCCTTTCTGGTTTTGTAATCTACTTTATCTTCTACAAGTGCAGGAAATCTGGCATTTTTTAGAGCAGCAATTGCAGCGAGATAAGATGCATCTAGCAAATTACCCCCGTCATTAATTGGGTAAATATCTATAAATATTAGCCATATTTTTTCGCCTTCTTTTATACATAAACTTTTGAAATCTATCGCTCTTGATTCTCTAATTCCTCTATCAATAACTCTGGCTATTTCGATTGCATCAATGCCGGGAGGTCCAATTTCGAATTCTGATGAAGCAAGAGGAGTAAGTTCAACATTGACAACAATTGTTCCTTCATCAGGTGTGTCTGGAAATGGTTCTCCTACTTCAAATTTAACTCCTGCAACTACTTCTGTTTCTCCAATTTTAACTCTGGCGCTTCCTTCTGCATTCTTCTCGCTAACATTGTACTCTATTTTTATGTCTCTGTAATCAAGCAAATTTCTTCCGTCAAATCTTTTGTTTGAATTTATGAGTGAAATAATATAATCTCTCGTTATCATTTTACCTCCTTTTCATACCTTTCTTTTAGGGCTCTTTTTTGAATTTCATATATTTCTAAACATTTTCTCTTCGCTAATGAGATTGCCTCTTTTAACTGCTCTCTTGTTACAATTCCATCTGCTTGTAATAAAGTTATTTCACCAGTTCTTGGTATTATTGCTATTGGAATATCTACAGCATCCTCTTGAGCTTCTTCTTCATAATTTAAGTCCACAACAATTTTACCACCTACTAAACCACAACTTACAGCAGCAACTAGATCTTTCATTTTAAATCCAGCATCAGCTAATGCCATCGATGCAGCACAAATACCAGCACATCTTGTACCTGCATCAGTTTGCAAGAGCTCTATAAAAACGTCTACAGTGGTTCTTGGAAATTCAGTTAAGTCCAGTACAGGAAGAATAGCTTTTTCTGTTACAAGTCCTATCTCTCTTGATCTTCTTGATGGCCCAGGTTTTACTCTTTCTCCACTTCCAGAAAATGCCATCATATTGTAAAAACACCTTAATGTTCCAGAAGATATGTCTTGTAAGTGTCTTGGATGCAATTCCCTTGGGCCATAAACAGCTGCCAAAGCTATTGTTTTTCCTATTTGAAACATTGCACTTCCAACTGCATTCTTTACAATCCCAACCTTAGCTTTCATTGGCCTCAATTCGTCAAATGCCCTTCCATCAAATCTTTTTTCATACATTTTTACCTTTTTTAGCCTCCATTAAGAAATTTTTAATCTCGTCCGTTAAACCGGAAGTATGAGCTTTTTCTTCAACTAATCTAATTGCTTTAATTGCAAGCATTTCGTCTTCTGCATTCTTTCCTCTAATCCAAATTCTTCCATTTTGTCCAACAATTATTTGGCAGTTTGTTAATTCTTTGATTAGATTTATCATACTTCCTTTTTTGCCTACTATTCTTGGTATTCTTTGAGGTATAACATTTATGATTATTCCACCAACTAATTTCTTTAAACCAGGACCTTTCATAGTTAAATCTATAGCTTTAAATTTGGTAACACTAATTATCCTTGTCACAATATATTCATCAAGATCATAATACCTGGAAAGCTCTGTTCCTCTCTCAATGAAATCCGAAGTTGCATCCCTAACAGAAAGATTTGCATCGTAAGCATAACCAATATCAACAAGCCAATTATAATAACCTACTTCATTAATTCTTCCAATTACTATGTCTCCTTTTTTTGGTATGTAGGTTCCTCTTAGAGGGATTAATTTTATAACCCTTCCATTTATATCGATTAAACTTACTCTCGAAGCTATTAAATCTTCTCCATCCCTATAGGCATCTCCGACAGGTATATAATCCATGCCTTTAGCTATTAATTCCCCAGGAACAACAATTTGCTTATTTTTAACAAACAATTTTCCCATTTTACTTCTTTTTCAATATTTTTGTTTCAACATCACCGTGACAAAGTTTACTTAACTCATTAAAAAAACTTTCTTGCATTCCAGCAGGTATTTCAACAATTGCAATTAAACTACCATCACCCTGCCATTCATCTTTTAATAACTTTCCATAGTTCTTAAGTACGTTATAGCTTTTAGCAGCATATGTTGGAGGAATTTTGACTGCAACTTCCCATACTTCAAACTTTATCGGCAAAATTGGTCTTAATTGAGACAAAATCTCTTGTATCTGTTCCTCTGCCTCCCTAAATTCATCGATTTTAACATTCGCTTCATCCATTGCCCTCTCGATTCTTTCGGGCGGATGTGGCAACCCAGTTCTTGGATCGACTGCATTTCTGCTAATTATGTTTATGATTTGTTTTTTCTTTTCTTCCTTCAATTTTTTCCTGTACTCTGAAGTAAGTTGGACTTCTCCTTCTTTAACAATCCTTTCGGCAATTTTATAGGCATCGTTGGTTCCAAAAATATCTTCCAAATCTTTTTCTGATGCTCTCTCCCCTATCTTGACATCTTTAAAAATTTCAGTCGTTGCTAATACATCATCAATCTTCCCAATACCATTTCTAAAATCCATTGCTTTATCACAATCTACAAGCACTTCAAAATTCTTTCCTTTTATTTTGAGTCTGGCAACTACTGCTTTATCAACGTCTACCATTTTATTTTCTTCTTGTTTATTTTTGTGAATTGCTTTTTCTCCAAATCAACATACGCTCCATCAATTCTTTTCAAATTGAATTCCTTCCCCAAAACTTTCTTCATTATTTTAATTGCTAATTTTATACCTTCTTCTATTGTAATGTTTTCATTGTACTCTTTTTCAAGCATTTTTTTCGCTTCGACTTCTCCTTCTCCGATAGCTGTTGCTTTATATTCGAAATAGATTCCAATTGGATCAGTTACTAATAGTCTTGGCCTGTCATCTACGCCAATAAACATTAGTGAAACACCAAATGGTCTGGCTCCTCCTAATTGTGTGTAAAGTTGCTTAATGTCGCAAATTTCTTTTACCAAAGAGACGGTATCAATTGGAACATCATATGTTACTCTATGTTGTTGTGCAATCAATTGGGCTTTTTCAATCAAAACTCTCCCGTCCATAACGCATCCTGTTGCAGTTGCTCCAATGTGTTTATCTATCTGGAACACTTTTTCAATAGCTTCTGGAACAATCAAGCTTTCTGTAATCCTCTTGTCTACAACTATTAAAACACCGTCTTTGCACCTAATCCCGATTGACAAACTTCCCTGCTTCACTGCTTCCCTAGCATATTCAACCTGTAAAAGCCTACCGTCAGGACTAAACATAATACTAGTCCTGTCGTAACCCATCATTTGATTTGTTAGCTCGTGCATTTTCCCTCTTGGGCAGCAAAAGTTTTTTTAATTGCTTTATTTAAAATACCTGATACTGTTATTGTCCTTATTAAAACTTTCTTATTTTCTATACTTTTTACTAAACTCAGGGCTGCCCTGACTTTATCCACCTCCTTTACGTTTGTTTTTATTATTCCTCTATTATTAGCATATTTTGGAACAAACAAAATGCCGGCCCTTGCCAAACCATATTCACCTAGAAAATTGAGCAATGATCTTTTGATAGCATTTTTAGCTGTTTTAAAATCTATCTTAAAATTTCCATCACTTATTATTTCGAATCCAATATACCTTTTTTTCTCCTTTAATGTTGGTAAAATCAGTCTCATTCTTCCACAGAAAAATTGTTCTATTCTCAAAAGATAACTATTTTAGTTTATAAACTTTTTCTTAAATTTAAAAGAAGAAAAGCGCTCTGGGCTTGTTGGACTTAATCCATAAAGATCAAATCCAAATCAGTGAAAATCCAAAGGATTTCCACTAAAACTTAGTTTATGGCAAAGCCACAAACTAAGCCAAGTCACCCGCGCTATCAGCTGTTGACGTCCGAAGTCCAAGTCTTCATGGAAAATCCGAAGATTCCCCACAAAGACTTGAAGTCTTCCGCCAACAGCTAAGAATTTTGACGATTTTCATATTTATAAATCTTTCTCTCTTAAAAATAATCACAAAATTTATAAAAAACCAATTTAAGATTAATTTCATGATTAAAAACATCCTTTGCATATTTGCCATTGCACTCTTAATTTGTTTACCTAGTTTAGTGTATGCTGGAGATTTAAAAGAAATAAATTTAGGAAAAGAGGCTCAGGGTGAATGGTTCCAAAAAAATGACAAGGTAAAATTTATTTACCATGGAAGAGCAAATGTAATTTCAATAGAAAAAATCACAAATAAGAGTATCAAGATTACAATATTTCCAAATCTCGAAGAAGGTATTGAGTTAACATTAAAAAAGGGAGATAAACTGAGGTTAGACCTAAATAAAGACCAAAGAACAGATGTCGAAATAAATTTGTACTTAATCAAAAATGGAAGCGCTTTTTTAATATTCAAAAGTTTGGATGATAGGAAAAAGGTGGAAAATATAATAACAGGAAAATTTTACGCTGAAGGTGTTGTAGAAGAAAAAAATAATATAATGTACTATTTGCTTTTTGCAATATTTTCTCTGTTTATATTTTTAATCATTTTAAATTATAAAGCAAAAAGAAGATGAAATCTAATATAGGTATACTTGGATACGGTGAGGTTGGTAGGGCAATAGCGAAATTCTATAAGAAACCAAGAATAAAAGATCTTAATAGGGATGATGGTTTAAAAGGGATAGAAATTTTACATGTTTGCATCCCGTGGACTAAAAAATTTATAGAAATTGTAAAAAAAGAAATTGTTGATATTAAACCAAAATTAACAATAATCCATTCTACAGTAGCCCCACTAACAACAAAAAAACTCGGAAATTATGGTTTAATTGTTCATAGTCCGGTTAGGGGAATTCATCCGCATCTTTATAAAAGCATTAAGACGTTTGTGAAGTATATAGGAGCAGACAGCAGAAAAGCTGCAAAACTGGCGAAAGAACATTTTGAAAGTTTGGGTATAAGAACAAAGATTTTTTATCCATCCGTTACTACAGAGCTCGGTAAATTGTTTAGTACAACCTATTATGGGTTATGTATCGCTTGGCATGGTGAAATGAAAAAAATTTGTGGTAAATTTGGAGTCGATTTCAAGAAGGCCGTTACAGATTTTAATCTTACATATAATGAAGGTTACGAGAAACTAGGAATGAAGAATGTAATAAGACCAACACTTTACCCACCTAATAGCTATATCGGTGGTCACTGCATAATCCCAAATGCAAAAATACTGAAAAAATATTCCAATAGTGAAGCAATAAAATTGATTCTCAAGTATTCAAAAAAATAGTTCTGCCCCGGCCGAGATTTGAACTCGGGTCTCAGCCTCGAAAGGGCTGAATGATTGACCGGACTACACTACCGGGGCATAAGTTTAGGAACTAAAGTAAATTTTTAATTCTTTCGCTTTATTTTTATTTTAGAATAGGGTTCTTTTTTTAATTTTTCTATTAGCCAATCAAAGTATCCTTCGTAATCTTTAACCTCTTTTTTACAAGATAGTAATAAGTGGAATTTTTGAGTAAACTTAAAATCTTTTGCTTCTTTTTGCTTCTTTTTGATTTTTTTTAAAGTTGAATAGGCTCTCTTTACAGAAATAGGGTTAAGCCCAGTAATTCCTGCCATATAACCAATTCCCTCAAACAAATCTATATAAAATTGAACATTATTTATTGCAGTTTCTTCATCTACCTTAAAATGTTTTGCCATTTCACCAATCAAATTTTTCCATTTTGTATACGTTTTCAGAGTATCAAAATGGTAAAGAACATAATTGTTTTCTTCTATAATTTGTTTGTCAAGTGCTATTTCAGTAAACATATGCAGTTCTTTTTCATTTAAATTCGGAAATTTTTTATGTAGCTTTTTTACTTTTTCCTCAATATAATCTTTGTGAGCATATTTGTCCACAATTAAATGGAGATCTATTCCCCTGCAGAGAGTCTTATATTCTTTTTTCTTTCTAAGTTTTTTAATCAAGCCTTTAAGTAATTCATGGTTTTCGTCAACACCAATTATCAATTTTTCAAGATCCGGATAAATATTGCCAAAAAGAAATTCTTTATCGTTGCATAGACCTGGCTCAACCCACGTTGCAACATATAAATGAGTCATAATGCCAGGCATACCATTATGTTAAATAGAATAAGTTCATATTTAAATTTATCGACAAAAACGCCGCGGGTGGGATTCGAACCCACACGTCCCGAAGGACACAGGCTCTCCAGGCCTGCGCAATACCAGGTTATGCGACCGCGGCATTCGGTAGCAAAATTGGTATGCCTTCCTTAATTTTGAACTTTTTTCTGCATTTTTTACAAATAAGCATTGAAGCAGTCTTATCGTATATTAAGTTTCCTTTGCATATCGGACATGCTAAAATTTTGAGCAAATCTTCATTCATTTTTTAATGTTTTTCCAACTCATTCCACTTATTAAATGTTTGCATTTTACGCTAGCATCACAATACAAACCAAATCCGTTTTTTTCAACATCTTCACAAAAAAACATATCATCAAAACAAAGTATTTCTTCAACATACCTAAATTTAATTTTTTCTAAAACATCTCTTCGAATTAAAACACACCCCAAGCCACATTTTTTAATTTTAATTAATTTATCCCCTTCGATTTCTTCTGGTTTTAAAAACCTCATCAGTTTTTTGTTGTCTTTTTTTTCTTTCCATAAAAGGGGAAGGTACATGATTTTTCCATTTATTTTATATCTACTAAAATAAACTCCAGAAACAACTTTCTTTTCATGCCTTATTAGTTTCTCGATAACATCTTTGGGTGGAATAACATCTTGTTCTAAACTTAAAAAATAGTCATACCCTTTTTCTAG
>JAFCFS010000006.1 GCA_017608525.1 Candidatus Woesearchaeota archaeon
ACAAATGTCACCGAAGTAGGACCTGTCCAATTTGGGTCAGGGATAATAAAAACTTTGCTTTCTGAAAATCTTATAGTTATATTTTCTGGTTCTTCCTCAACTGAAAAGGTAAGTCCGTCTCCATCCACATCTGTAAAATATTCACCAAGATCTATTTGTGTCTGATTATTTTTTTCAATTTTAATTGTACTTATTTGCTTTATCAATTTTGGTGGGTCATTTACCGGAATAACAAAAATTCTAGATACGTTACTTACTGCTACATTTCCTGCAGGATCATATGCGAAAAAAGAAATTGTACCTTCTCCATTGACGTCTTTTAATGGACTAAAGGTAATATTTCCTTTGAGATCAATTGTTATATTCATTAGATTGGGTAATTGAAGAAATGCAACTGCTGGAACATACATATGCGAACCTTTAAACGTAATATTAATCCCAAATCTTAAAATATCGTTATCTGGATCTGAAAAATATTCATTTAAATTTAAAGAAGAATTAATTGTATCCTCATTCATGTATATATCAGGTATGTTCTTAATTAAAACTGGAGGATTCGTGCTTATTTCTCTTCCGTATAAATTTCCTTCACAGTCATTGAAAATAGCATAATCTCCTCCATATTCACATGTAGATTGGAGAATGGTTGAAGTACAATTAACTTTAAAAGATAAATTTCCTTCTTTAAGTTTTGTAAAAAAATTAGTTAGATTTTCAGGAGAAATTGAGCATGTTGAATTTTTCCCAACTGAAATTTGAGCATTTTCAGTCATTAATCTTTCCTGTTCCTCTATTTGCTCTTGTGTAACACCTTGTTGCAATAATTGATCAATGGCTTCATCTGTTAATTTCACTATTACATTTTCATTAACTATACGTATTATACATTCGCTGTCATTTTTGTCAATTATTTCATAACTTTGTTCTGTTATTTGTGTTATCCAAAACATTTCTAAATCGAAGGTTGTATTATACACCAATTTTGATTTTTCGCAATCATTTTGGATAGCATTAATAAAGCAATCAATGTCATTTCCGCAATCATTTAGTGAAAAAGCAAAAACTGATGCCAAAATAAACAACAAGGGAAATAGTTTTAAACCCTTTTTCATATTTATGATTTAATTTCATAATTTAATAAATTTTTTTGAAAAGATGAAATGGGCAATAATTTTACTTTGCACTCTTTTCTTCGTTGTATTTATTGTGTTCATCAAATTGAGTAAAATTAAGATTGGAAAAAAGAGATTAATAAGTTTAAAATGGAGGATACTAATCTCTATAATATTTCCATTTTTCATCCTTTTTGCTATTTTCTTTGGTTCAATAATTTTTGTTTTTGTGCTTTTAACAGTTATTTTAATAATCTCTTTTCTTATCGTAACCTTTCTCCTCTTATTCCTTTTTGGAAAAATCAAGTATAGAAAGATAAAATTTTAAGGACGTAGTTTTTCAGCTCCTATTCCTTTCTTGGTGAGAATGCCTCTTGATCTTTTTCCAGCTGTTGTTAATCCCCTAAATACTCTTCCTTTGTGTTTTGGACTACATATCCAATTTATTTTTGGATCAGATTTAATTTCTGGTCTATTTGGATCAATAAGAATTACTTCAAACCAATAATACTTTCCATCTTTCGCAACTTCGTAACTGCCAAGTACGTTTAAATTTGTATATTTTCTTTGTGCTCTTTCCTCTGCTATCCATTGGTAGCTTTTGCTTACTATTTTCCTCCTTCCATATTTTTTTGGTCTTCTTCCTCCTGCAGGTTTTTCTTTTTTCCTTCTGCTTCTTTTAATTCTTACCCTAATAACAATAAAACCCTTTTTTGCCTTGTACCCTATGCTTCTTGCTCTATCCAATCTTGTTGGTTTTTCGATTTTAACAATGGATTTTCCTTTTCTCCATTTGATTAACCTTTCCTTCCAGAGTTCACCCAAATTTTCTTTTGGGTTTTTGTACAATTCCCTAATCGCCTGATAAAATCCCATTTTTTTCTTTTGAATTATGATACAAGATATTTAAAACTTTCCTTTTTGTTTATTTTTTAAACAAAAATATTTATAATTTAAATTTATATTTCAAATATTGAATGACTAGTAGAGGAAAAATTTTTGTGATGTTGAGCATCTTCATCCTATTTACAAACATTAATTTTGCACTATCTAATGAAATTAACATCGCCAATATAAGTATTTCACCAATATTGAATATTTCTTATTTAAAAGGTTATAATGTAACAACAAACGTTTTTAATGCTACTGCTTTAAGTTTCGTGAGAGCAACTATTTATACAATAAATGGAGACGGCACTTCTTGTTGGTGGTTTTACCCAAATGGAACATGCGCCGTTGGTACACCTTCCATATTTAATATGAGTCATAAAGCCAAAAATTTCTGGGAGAAAACCAACATCATGGCGTCCACGTTTTATCCAAAAATAAGCTTTGGATTAAATGACATTTTTTGGTATCACAAACCACAAAATTTATCCCTCAATAAATTTAATTACCACTTATTTCATTTTGTTCATAATTTTTCCATATTGCCAAATACGAGCCTTTTTATTGAAATTGCTGCAATTCCAGAAAGTTCTGTTAACTCCAAAAATTTAATAATTTATATAGTAGAAAGAGGACATAACGAAAGCTACTTCCATACAGATTGGAGAAATCTTCCCGGCGTTGAAGTTATAGGGAGTATAACAAAATCTTATCCTATACATCACACTTATACTTCAAATTCCTCTAGGTATTTAGTTCCATTAAAAACTAACAATGATGGAACAATCGACGCAAAGCACTTAAATATATCTAATGATTTTTGGATTGTTTTGTACTCAGAAGGAACCTCAGGTTCAGCATGGAAACTATTTTATAGGAATGAATCATTATGCAATAACACTGGCGAATGGTTTGTGGGCGCATCTGTTCCAAAATGGAAAACAACGCCTCAATCTGGTTGTCCCGATCTTCACATAAATATAGTAAGAAAGACCATAATAAGTGATGGGCTTAATGTAACAATAACAGCAAATTCGACAGAAGGAAATCTTTCTATAAATAGCACACTTTTCTATTTTGGAGAGATGCCAAATTTTCCACCAATCCCATCTATGTTTGTTTTCCCAAAGAACGGTACATATTCAAAGATGATTAATATTACCTGGGAACAAACAATAGACCCTAATGGAGATATAGTTGTTTATAACTTGTCACTTTTAAACTCGGATGGAAGTTTTAACAGGACTTTAAATGGCTCAACTATTTATACTAACCATCTTCTAAATTCCACACTTCTAGAAGACGGGGTTTATGATTTATTAATAGAAGCATGTGACCCTGGAGGCAAGTGTTCTAATTTTACACTAAATGGGATTCATGGCAATTTCATAATTGATAATACAGCACCTTCAATTTTACTTATATCACCTCCAAATCAATTTTCTTCGAGTGAAAATTCCCATACATTTATTTTCAATGTCACAGACACAAACAATGTTGCAAATTGTAGTTTAATCGTGAATGATGCTTTAATAACAACGTTAACCAATATTACTAAAAATAACTCAAATACTATACATTCTTCACTTCCACTTGGAACAAATACTTGGAAAATTATATGTACTGACCTTGCCGGAAACATTAATATTTCTTCACAAATGATTCTAAAAATCATCTCGATCTTGAAAGAATCAAAGAAGATGTTGGGAGGGGGAATTTCTAATTACATTTACGAAGTTAACAAAGGAAATAATAAAGATAAGTTCATTCAACTCAAAATAAAAATGTCTGGTGGCATAAAAAAAGAAATAAAAATTTCTAATGATAGAGAAACTTCAATCAAAGCTATTGCAATAAATTCACGCAAACCAATTCAAGGTGAAGTTAAAATTTTTAAATTGGAAACTATACCAAAACACTGTACTTTAAATCTTTCTTCGTATAAAATTTACAAAATACTCGAATTCAATTCAACAATCGATTATCGAAGTATAAATGATATTTCAGTTGATATTTTAGTTCCAAAAGAGTGGCTAGAAAAAAATTCTATAAAAAGCATACATGGGATTATTTGTAATCAGTCACCCAACTCTTTAAATATAAAATATATAAAAGACCAAAATGATTCCAAAATTTATAGGATTTATAGTTCAAGTTTTTCCACCTGGTTAATTTTTGGTTTAGAAATTGAAAAACCAAAAAAAGAAATAATCACAGAAAAGAATATAACAGAAAAAGAAAGTATTCAAAAAATAGAATACACAAAAAAAGAGGAAAAAGAATGTTTTGTTGTTTTTTCTGTTTGTTGGTATTGGGTAGTTTTATTCTTTTTGATTTTAGCTTTTATTGTATTATTGAGATTTTGGTGGAAGAAAATCTTCAAGTAAATTTTACCAATAAATTTTTAAATTGATTGCCAATTTCTTAATTTGAAAATGAATATTGGGTGTATTAAAGAAATAAAGAATAATGAAAATAGGGTTGGTTTAAGTATAAAAAGTGTTGAAGAACTGGTTAAAAGAGGGCATAAAGTTTTCATAGAAAAAGATGCTGGATTGGGCTCTAAAATTAAAAATGAGGATTATGCTAAAGCAGGAGCAATTCTCTGTGAAACACCTGAAGAAGTTTGTCAAAAATCAGATATTTTAGTAAAGGTCAAAGAACCAATTAGAAAGGAGTATGGGCTTCTTGAAATTTTATACGGAAAAACATTGTTTACATTTTTGCATTTGGCAGCAGCGGAGAAGGAACTTACTGAAAAATTACTTGAATATAAGATTACTTCAATTGCTTATGAAACTGTAAAAAGGGGCAAGAGGCTACCGTTACTTGAGCCGATGAGTGAAATAGCTGGAAGCCTTGCAGTTTTATTTGGAGGGCAATACTTACAAATTAAGTATTTTGGAAAAGGAAAGTTATTGGGAAAGATTAGTAATGTTGAGCCAGCAAATGTTGTTGTTATTGGTGGTGGTGTTGTTGGAAAAACAGCTGCTAAAAAAGCTGCAGGTTTGGGCGCAAATGTAGTTATTATAGAGAAAAAAGAAGAGGTAATTAAAAAATTAAAGAAAGAAATGCCGAAAAACGTAAAGGTGGTTTTTTCAAATAAAAAAAATCTCGAAAGATACGTATCTAAAGCAGACCTTCTAATTGGTGCAGTTCTTGTCCCTGGTGCAAGAGCTCCGAAAATTGTAACAAGGGAGATGGTAGATAAAATGGAAGATGGAAGTGTTATAGTCGATGTAGCAATAGATCAAGGTGGGTGTATTTGGGGCTCTGTTCCAACAACCCACAGCGATCCAATATATAAATTGAATGGAAAAGTTTATTGTTGTGTTACAAACATGCCAGGGCAAGTGGCTTCTGATGCAACTAAAGCCTTGACAAATGCAACACTCCCATATTTACTACAAATGGCAGATCTTGGTGTTGAAAAAGCAATAGTTAAAAATAAAGAACTTTTTTATGGTGTCAACACATATAAAGGATTTCTAACATGCGAAAAGGTTGGGGAAGCGCTTGGTATTAAAGCGAAAAAGTTAAAAATAGACAACGGAAAACTAAAAATTGATGAATGATTTCAAAGAGAAATTTAAAGACTTACTTGAAAATTACGAGTTAGCAAGAGAACTTAAAAATGGAGAAACTACTTTGGTTGATGTAGTCGATGAATTATCATTAAGATTTTCTACAAGTTTCTCAAAAAAAGATATCTCTAAGGTAAAAGAAGTTGTTGATATCGTAGCAAAATTAAATTACAACGAGGAAGAAGAGTACTATTTCAAAAAAGATTTTTATGAAAATTTTAGAAAAATTAACACGAGATTAGAAGCGAAGTATGTGATTGGAGGCAGTTTATGCTTTGGTGCTGCTACTGCATGTTCTTTTTTAGGTCCTGCAATATTTTTAGTTCCAAGTTTTATGGGTTTCGGTATGCTATCTTTTTCTTCTGGATTAGAAAAAAGAAACGGTATTCGAAAAAAAGCATTGAAAAATTCTTTAGGTAAATTAATGGGGGAGGCTTCAATAATTGACGAAAAAGTTCAAGAAGAGTTTATAGTTGATTTTTATATTAGAAATCCAAAATTTTTTAAAAAAGTATTCATACTTTCGGATTGCTCTCAAAAGAAAAAATACATTAAAAAGATCAAAGAAAGTGGTGTAAAAAATAAAGAAGTTAATGAATGGTTAAAGGAAACCTATGAAAATTATTATCATCTGCTAACTAAAATTTAGATTCCTAAGTATCTTTTCTTTGTCAAATTCTTCTATGTCATCAAGTTCCTGCCCAATTCCCAGGTATATTATTGGTTTCCCACTAACATAGGAAATAGATATAGCAACACCTCCTTTTTCATCAACATCTGCTTTTGTTAGGATTATTGCATCAATTCCAATAGCTTCATTGAATTTTCTCATTTGCTCTATACAGTCGTTTCCTGTTATTGCTTCACCAACAAATACTTTTAAATCTGGTTTTGCTACCCTAGATATTTTTTGCATCTCAGCTATTAAATTAATGTTGCTATGCTGCCTTCCAGCTGTGTCGATTAATACAACGTCAATATGTCTTGCTTTTGCCATAGCAATACCATCATAAGCAACTGCAGCTGGGTCTGCTCCGTATTGATGCTTAACTACCCTAATTCCAAGATTTCTTGCATGGTGCTCCAACTGTTCTATGGATGCTGCCCTAAAAGTATCGGATGCAACCATAACACAACTAATACCTTTCTTTTTCAACAAATTGGCTATTTTTGCAATAGTCGTTGTTTTTCCACTTCCATTAATACCGACGAACATAATAACAAAAGGCTTTTCTTTTTTCTTTTTTATAAGTTGTATCAAATCTTTCTTTTCCACATCCAATAATTTCCCTATCGTGCCCTTTAAGTTCTTAACAATAATTTTTTTAATTTCTGATTTTTTTAACGGAATTCCAACTATTTTCGTTTTTAGTTCTTCTTTCAATTTTTCTATAACTTCAAAAGCAACATTGTTTTCCAGAAGAGCAATTTCAAGATTCCAGAATAACTCTTCAAATTCTTTTTCGTCTATCTTGGTTGTTGTGATTTTCTGTTTTAATTTTTTTAAAAGCGTTTTTCTTTCTTTTTTTGGTTCAGTTTCTTCAATCTTCTTTGTTTTTTCTTTTTCTTCTATCTTCTTGGTTATTTTGGATACTGCTTCCCTTATCTTATTTTTCAAGAATTTAAACATAGATTTTTCCTTGCTTATCTATTTTAAAAAATTTTTGATTAAAACAAAAAGTTTTTTAAGGAGGTAAAAGATAAATTAATCAAAATGGAAAAAGAAAAAATATTGGAAATAATGGATAGTTTTAAAGAGGATTACGGTAAATATAGTAACTATATTATTGGCTATGGTGTTTCGAATCTCAAAATTGCAGAAAAAGAAGGATTTAAATTTAAGTTGGGAAAAAATGAAGCTTTAGAAGATTTATGCATTATGGTCCACATAGAAAAAGAATTACCCAAAAAAATCGAAGCTAAACTACCAAAAATTTACAAAGGAGTAAGAATTTTTTATAAGGTTGTTGGGGAAATTAAAGAATTTTGATAAAGTTTCAAAATCGTGAAACATTAAAAATAAATAGTTTCAAAAATATGAAACTAATAGAGTAAGATTTATAAATTCTAAAATTTTCACAAATTAAAATATGAGGACTAATATTATAAAAGAAAACTGGAAGTTCTTACTATCCATACCAATTTCGACGTTTTTTTTGATTTATTTTGTTTCTGTACTTTTAGAAAATTATTGCCCCGATAGCATATGCAAGTGTCATGATACAATACCTACTGAACTATTTATAATTACTTCATTTTCAATCCTTGCAGTGATTTTAACTACATCTTCATTGTTTTTATTAAAAAAAACTGAAGATAAAATTGCTAGAAATATAGAACTCATAGGAAAGATTGTCAAAAAAAACACAAGCTCTAACCAGAAAAAATTATGCGTGTTAGATTTCCTTAAACCTAAAGAAAGAAAAGTTTTTACTTATATAGCTAAAAATGGTGGCGCGTCCTTACAATCAGAAATTGTGAAATACCTTGGTTTATCAAAATTGGAAGTTCACAGGATAATTTCAGAGCTTATTAAAAAGGGTTTGGTAAAGAAAAATCCGATGGGTAAAAGAAACAAAATAGAAATCAAAAAGGAGGTCCTAAAAAATATAAAATGAAAAATTTTGGTAAACTAATCTTTATTATTGCATGTTTTATACTCTTAACCAAGATTTGCTTAGCGAGTTTAGAACCAAAAATCTATTTCTTTTGGGGAGAAGGTTGCCCACATTGCGCTAAAGAGAAAATTTTCCTAGAAAAATTGAAAGAAAAATATCCAGAAGTGAAAATAGAGATGTTTGAAGTATATTATAATAAAGAAAATGCCAAATTTTTTAATGAAATGGCAAACGCATTTGGAATAAAGCCAATGGGTGTTCCGACAACATTTATCGATGACAAAGTATGGATAGGATATGCGGATTATATAGGAAAAGAAATAGAAAAAAAAGTAAAGTATTGTATTGAAAACAATTGCTCCGACCCCATCCTTAGATTGAAAAAACCATCAAATTCTGTTAACCTTTCTAAATCTCCTGAAACAACATCGCCGTTAAATGTTGTATGTGTTCATGTTTTCTATCATTCACAAAAATGCCCACAATGTGAGGAAATAATGCCTTATATTGATTCCTTAGCAAATAAATATGTACTAAATATTACCAAGCATGATGTTTCCTTAAGCAATGAAATGAAAATTTATAAAGAATTTAAAAAGAAATATGGTCTAGAAAGAGGTGCTTATCCGATTGTATTTATAGGAAATAAATTTTTAATTGGTAAAACAGCAATAGAAAAGAATTTAGAAAATGAAATAAAAGAATGTAGCAAAGAAGGCTGTGAATGTCCTTCTGAAGAAATTTTCGGAATAACACCTCATCCTCCGAAGCTGGGAGAAACAACTCCTGAAAAAGAAACAACAATAAAAGTTCCCATTTTTGGTGAATTGGACACATCGAAGATAGCTTTGCCTTTATTAACTGTAATAATAGGGGGGTTAGATAGTTTTAATCCTTGTGCATTTTTTGTGCTTTTCTTTTTGCTCAGTATGCTCATATATGCTCAATCAAGGAAAAGAATGCTCCTCATTGGTGGAACATTTGTTTTTTTCTCCGGATTTATATATTTTCTATTTATGGCTGCATGGTTAAATCTATTCCTCATTATAGGGCAATTAATGATTATAACAATAATAGCAGGAATTATCGCTTTAATTGTAGCCCTCATTAACATAAAAGACTTCTTCTTTTTTAAAAAAGGTATCTCATTAGTTATACCTGAAAAAGCAAAACCAAAATTGTTTAAAAGGATGAGAGAACTTCTTAAAGCAACCTCCATACCATCAATGCTTATTGGAACAATAGTTTTAGCAATAGCTGCAAATTCTTATGAGTTATTGTGTACAGCTGGCTTTCCAATGGTGTTTACAAGAATTTTAACGTTGCATACACTATCAACAGTAGAGTATTATTTATATTTAGTGCTTTATAATGTAGTATATGTAATACCATTGATCTTCATTGTTTTTATGTTTACCATTACATTAGGTGCAAAAAAATTAACAGAATGGCAAGGAAGAGTACTCAAATTGATATCTGGATTTATGATGTTATGCCTTGGGTTAGTTTTATTAATAAAACCTGCACTTTTAAATAATGTGTTCACTTCAGTTGCATTATTAGCCATAGCACTCTCGATAGCTGGTATAATAATATTTGTAACAAAAAAATTCGGTGGTGGAAAATGAAAAAGGATAGTTACAAATTGCCAAAGAATCTATATTATAATAAAGACTATTCTTGGGTTAAAATTGAAGGAGATACAGCAATAGTTGGAATTATTGAACCTGCTGCAAAAAGAGTAAAGGAGTTCGTTTTTATTATGTTACCTAAAAAGGGAAAGAAAATAAAAATAGGGGAAACCTATGTAAGTTTAGAAGCCATTAAATGGAGTGGGCATCTTTCAAGTCCTGTTTCAGGGGAAATTATTGATGTAAATGAAAGTTTATTTGACAATCCTTCAAAAATTAACAAAAAACCTTATGATTCTTGGATAATGAAAGTTAAACTTGACAACAAAGAACAAATTAAAAAATTATATAAAGCAGATGATATTATCAAATGGTTAAAAGAAAAGATGGGTGATTAGAATGTTTGAAAGAAAATATATCTTATTTTTAATGATTTTTATATTTATTTTTTCTTCAGGGTGCGAAAGCTATACTGGAGAGGTGGTTAAACAAAACTTTACAAAAAGTAATGCTTTCGTCTATTTCTTTTGGGGAAAAGGTTGCCCACATTGCGCTAAAGAGAAAATTTTCTTAGAGAAACTGAAAGAAAAATATCCAGAAGTGAAAATAGAAATGTTTGAAATATATTATAATAAAGAAAATGCCAAGTTCTTTGTTGAACTCTCAAAAGCATATGGAATAAACGCCATGGGAGTGCCAACAACGTTTATTGGAGAATTTGATCCAATTATTGGCTACAACAGCGATGAAACAACTGGAATAGATATAGAAGAAAAAATTAAGTATTGTTTAGAAAAGGGATGTGTTTCTCCGATTTCGAAATTAGAGGTGGTTAATAATGAAAAAAGCTAAAAAAACGCTAGAAGAAATTAATAGGTATTTAAAAAAACTAAGAAAGAAAACTCCGACACAAACAAGAGGGTTCTACAATTTACTTTTTTCTATCGAAACTGGTAAGGCACTAGATAAAAAAACAAAAGAGTTAATTGCAATTGCACTCTCAATAATAACACATTGTGAATGGTGTATAGTGTTTCATGTTAATGAGGCCATAAAAGCTGGTGCAAAAGAAGAAGAGATTTTAGAAAGCATATGGATGGCTGTATTGATGGGTGGTGGTCCTGCACTAATGTATGGGCAACTTGCATTAAAAGCTTTTGAAGAATTGAAAAAAGGATGAAAATTACAATAGTTGGTGGCGGAGCAGCAGGATCAACAGTAGCTTTTGAATTGAGAAAATTAAATAAGAAAGCAGAGATTAAAATTGTTGATAAATCAAGCATCATAGGCTATTCTCCGTGCTCTTTCCCATATTATATTTCCGGTGAAATTGAAAAAGAAGAGTTATTTAATTTTAGAAAAAAAGACTATTCCATTAATGACATAGAAGTTTTGCTAAAAAATGAAGTTAAATCTATTGATAGAGAAAAAAGAAAATTAATCTTAGAAAATGAGAATATCAAATATGACAAATTAGTTTTAGCAACAGGGAGTGTTTGTTCAATTCCAAAAATCAATGGTTTAACAAAGATTGAATTCTTAACATTGAAAGATATAAATGATGCAGAGAAAATTAAAAAAGCTGCTGGCAAGAAAAAGACTTTTGTAATTATCGGTGGGGGTTTAATAGGAATAGAATTAGCTTCCGCCCTTATAAAAAAGAAATCGGCTGTTTGTGTAATTGAAAAAGAAAATGAAATACTGCCAAAAGTTTTGGATTCAAATATGGCAATTTATGTCAGAGAATTTCTTGAAAAAAGAGGAGTAAAATTTTATACAAATTCACAAATTCGCCAAATTAAAAAAGGAAAAATTGTTTTGAAAAACAAAAACGTAGAATTTGACGAGTTAGTTTTAGCAACTGGCTTCCTGCCAAATATCAAATTAGCAAGATTGTGTGGATTGGCTGCAAATAAAGGAATTAAGGTAAATGGTTTCTTACAAACGTCTGATAAAGCTATATATTCATGTGGTAATTGTATTGAATATGTTGAATTTTATACAAGGAAAAAAATTATAAGCCAATTGGGAAGTAATGCAGTAAAAGAAGCAAGAATTGTAGCTAGGAATATGCTTGGCAAAAAAATTCGCTTTCCTGAAATACTAAACAATACAATTTCGTATATTGATGGATTGTACATTGGTTCTGTTGGTTTAACTGAAAAAAGAATAAAGGAATTGAAAAAGAATTGCTTTTCAGTGGTTTACGAAACAAAAACGAGAAAGCATAAAGGTAAAAAAATAATTGCAAAAGTAATATCTGATCCGAAAAAAAAGATTGTTGGAGGACAAATAATTAGTGAGGAAAATATTTCTGGAGAAATGAATTTTCTGTCTTTAATAATAAGAAAGTGCGATAACTTAGAGGAAGTTAGCAAAATAGAAACCTGCTATAATCCATTTACTTCACATGTATTTGATCCAATTCTAGTATCTTCAGAAATTTGTGAAAAGAAAATTAAATTAAAAAATGAAAATACCTAGTTGGATTAAAATAAAAGATTTCGACAAAGAAAAATACCAAAAAATGTTATTTCTTCTTAAAAAATACAAAATAAACACAGTTTGTATAGAAGCAAATTGCCCAAATAGATACGAATGTTTTTCTGGAGGTACTGCTACATTTTTGATTCTTGGAGATATTTGTACAAGAAACTGCTTATACTGCAATATAAAAAAAGGAAAACCTAAGCCACTTGACAAAGAAGAACCAAAAAGGATTGCTAAAATTGTTGAAAAGCTGAATTTAGATTATGTGGTCATAACATGTGTAACACGGGATGACTTGGAAGATTATGGTGTAGGCCAGTTTGTTGAAACAGTGAAGGAAATTAAAAATTTAAATAAAAAATGTAAAATTGAACTTTTAATATCTGATTTGGGTGGCAAGTGGAAATATTTAAAAAAATTGTTGGCATGTAAACCTAATGTAATAAATCATAATATAGAAGTTGTAAAGACCCTTTTTGGTAGTTTAAGACCTAAAGGAAATTATCTCCTTTCTCTTGAACTATTGAAAAGAGTAAAGGAGGAAGAAAAATACATCATAACAAAATCAGGATTTATGGTGGGTTTAGGTGAAAACCTTAAAGAAGTATATCAAACTATAGCTGACTTAAAAAAAGTAAAATGTGACATTGTAACAATTGGGCAATATTTGCAACCGAGTAAGAAACATTATCCTGTTAAAAAATTTTATTCACCCCACGAGTTTAATTTAATTAAAAAATATGCAAATAATTTGGGTTTTAAGAAAGTAGTTTGTGGTCCTTTAGTAAGAAGTTCTTATAAGGCTTCTTCTTATTTCTGTTAAATCACCAAAAACTTTATAAATAATTATGAATATATATTCAAAAATGTTAAAAATCGTTGGGGGTGATAAAAATGCCATGGGGTGATGGAACAGGTCCTTGGTGGATTCAGGGAAGAAATATAAGAGGCTTTTGGAGATGCTGGAGATTTGGACGAGGTTTTGGATGGTTTGGTAGAGGATTCAGATGGAGGTCATTTTGGCCCTTTAGAGATTACGAATTAACAAAAGAAGAAGAGATCAAAATTTTAGAGGCGGCATTAAAAGACATAGAAGTTGAAAAACGTGAAATAGAGAAAAAATTAAAAGAGTTAAAGGGGCAATAAAAAAATAAATGCCAAGGCCTAAAAAATGTAGGAATGTATGGTGTACTCCATACATTACCTACTTTAAACCAGCTGGAATTAGAGTGATTGGATTAGAGGAGGTTGTTTTAACCATCGATGAATTTGAAGCAATAAGATTAAAAGATCTCGAAGGTTTAGATCAAGAAGAGGCTGCAAAAAGGATGAACATATCGCAACCTACATTCCATAGATTAGTGTTGTCTGCAAGGAAAAAAGTTACCGATGCAATTGTGAATGGAAAAGCGATAAAAATAGAAGGGGGAACATTCAAAATTTTACGTCCGAGAAGGAGGAGGCTAAGAAGAGGATGGAGAGGTGGAGGTTAATTCCAAGTATGGAAGAATGTGGGGCTATGCAAATGGCTATAGATGAAGCCATGCTTTATGCCAGAATAAAAGGGATAATTCCAAATACTTTACGTTTTTTTTCGTGGAAGCCACCAGCAATAACTATTGGCTATTTTCAAAGTTTAAAAAAAGAAGTCGATGTAAAAAAGGCAAAGAATTTGGGCATCGATGTTATAAGAAGGTATACTGGCGGAGGAGCCGTACTTCACGATAAAGAACTTACATATTCTGTAGTCATGGATGAAAAAGATTTACCTACTGACATTATTAAATCGTATCAAAAAATTTGTTCTTGCATAATTTACGGACTAAAAACTATGGGTTTAAATGCCGAATTCAAACCAATAAATGATATTGTTGTTAAAAACAAAAAAATATCAGGCAATGCTCAAACCAGGAAAGAAGGGATTGTTTTGCAGCATGGGACTATACTTATTGACGTAGACGTAGAAAAAATGTTTTCTGTGTTGAAAGTACCAAATGAAAAGATAAAGGATAAACTAATAAAAGATGCTAAAGAAAGAGTAACATCTATCAATAAAGAATTAGGAAAAAATACAGGAATAAAAAAATTAGAAAAAAGCATAGCTAAAGGTTTTGAAAAAATATTCAAGATTAAATTTTATCTTGGAGATTTAACAAAGGAGGAGATGAAGCTAGCCAGAAAGTTATACAAAACGAAATACTCAACAAAAGAATGGAATTATTTAAGATGAAAAAAAGTATAGATTACAAGGTTAAAGATGGAAAATTATTAAGATTAGATATAAATATAGAAGGG
The DNA here is from genome assembly GCA_017608525.1 of Candidatus Woesearchaeota archaeon. GTDB lineage: Archaea > Nanobdellota > Nanobdellia > SCGC-AAA011-G17 > GW2011-AR17 > JAFCFS01. The sequence continues at coordinate 14,619 of JAFCFS010000006.1, forward strand.
AAAAAAATCAAAAAAATAAAGATTACAGGGGATTTTTTTGTTTACCCTGAAGAAGGCATAGAAGATATAGAAAACATTTTATGTGGAAAAAGAATTAAAGAAGTAGAAGAGGTTCTTAAAAAAATCCAAAAAGAAAAAAAGATTAAATTTATTGGTTTCAGCATGAAAGATTTGGTTTTTGCCATAAAAAGTTCTGTTTAATGGATAAATTTATAAAATTTTTTTAGAAAGTCAATTTTATGTCTCTAGAAAAAACATTTAATAAAGTAGAAAAACCGAAAGAAGAAATTACTCCTATGATAGTTAAAAGTGTAGATGCAATAGTGGACGAGATAGAGAGTTTTTACCGAAAAGCTAGAATAGCAAATGAGTTTGAAATTAAATCCATATACGAGGAAGCAATTAAATTGTTCAGCAAATATGAGATATCTAAAAAAACAATTGACAAATTTGTAGATATTATATCTAAAAAATATAAACCAGAATTTATCTTTTATCGCTGTCTCTCAAAAAAATTTGGACTAATTCTTTCTGCATTGATACAAATCAGTTATGTTCAGGGAGTTAAAAAATTTGAATTTAAAGAACTAACTGCTGAATCTTTCGGTTCATTTTTGAATGGAGACATAGAAATCAAAATTACAAATTTAAATGGCGGAAAATGTTTCTACAAAGCTGATGGGATTAATGTTATAATTGGTAAAGCAAGAGGAGACTTCATTTTTTCGGACATGAGAAATTCAAAAGTAAGAATAGAAGATGAAATAATTGGAGAAAATGCTTTCAGATTTTCTTCAAATATAAATTGCAAAGTAAAAAATTCTGAAGGGACATTTTTCCTTTCCAATAGCCTTAATGTCTATTGCGAAATTGAAAATTTGCTTGGTGATTATGCATTATGGCACAGCAACAACACAAAAATCAAAATTAATAATGGGTACAGTGGAGATGCATTTGGGTGGAGTTGCGAAAAATGTGAAATATTTGCAAAAAAAGAAGTGCTGAAAAAAATAAAAACTCAAATGAAGCACTGTAAAAAACAAAATAAATTCAAATTGCTGAAATGATAAACTACAATTTAGAGCTTGATAAAGCAATTGAAGAAATTAAAAAAAGAAAAGCAAAAAGAGTGTGCATACAATTACCAGAAGGGCTAAAAGAGAAAGCTCTAATGATAGCAAAAATTTTAGAGGAAAAAACAAAAGCGGAGATTTTTATATGGGCCGATACTTGTTTTGGGCCTTGTGATGTTCCAAAATTAGAAGATGTTGACTTAATAATTCAATGGGGTCACAGAAAGCTTAAATAAATTTTATTAAAAAAATTTTTATTCCTAAGTTATTTAAGATTTAACATGAATAAAGCTGTTTTTTTAGACAGGGATGGGGTTATCAATTATAATAATGAATACTATGTAAAGAATGAAAAAGAATTCAGGTTGCTGCCAAAAGTCATAGATGCTTTAAAACTTCTCAAAAAAAACGGATATTTGTTGATCATAGTAACAAACCAAGGAGGTATTTCTAAAGGTGCTTATACAGAAGAAGATCTTAAAAGAATACACAAAAAAATGTTTAATATATTTAAAAAAAACAAAGTCGAAATAGATGCTCTTTATTACTGCCCCCATCACGATAAGGATAAATGTAATTGCAGGAAACCCAATACCAAACTTTTCAAAATAGCAAAGAAAAAGTTTAATATCAGTTTCCGAAAGAGTTTTTTAGTTGGTGATAAAACATCTGATATCAAAGCAGGGAAAAACATAAGATGCAAAACGATTCTTGTTAAAACAGGTTGGGGTGGGAGGGATAAAAGATTTAGGGTAAAGCCACATTTCATTGTAAAAAACTTATATGAAGCTGCCAAATTAATTTCTAAACTGGAGAAAGTTTATAAATAATCGTGTTTTCTTAATTTTAAAATGGAAATGAGCAAAGAAGAGCAAATTGGATTTCATAAAGGAGCACTATCTGTTCTTGTAAAGGAAAGGGAAGAATTTTTAAAGATTCTCAAAATAGTGGAACAACTGATGCTAGGGCACGTTAAGGCATTAAAAGATCTTGGTGTTGATTTGGAAGCTGAAGCAAAAAAAGCTTTAGAAGAACTAAGGAAAAAAGAAGAGGGTAAAGCAGAGAGTAAAGGGGATATTGCATCAAAATTATAAAATGAAAATATTACTTATCCATGCAGATTTTTTAAAGTTTAAGCCGAAAAAAAGAGCAATCAAAATAGCTGAAGAAGCAGAAGAAATTGAAAAGGAGATTAAAGAGTGCCTTGTTGTATTTACTGCGGTAGAAAGAACAGAGGAAAAAAATGTTGAATTGGCTGCAGAAGCTTTGGTAAAAGAAGCGATAGATGTCGCAGAGAAAGTAAATGCAAAAACTATTGTATTTTATCCATACGCACATCTTAGTTCAAATTTAGCATCTCCAGAAAAAGCAATTGAAGTCCTAAAAAGAGCAAGAGAACTTTTGGTTAAAAAGGGTTATAAAACAGAAAAAGTTCCTTTTGGTTGGTATAAAGAATTTGCTATCAAATGTAAGGGACATCCACTTTCTGAGCTTTCTAGAGAATTTTTCCCAGAGGAGGTTAAATTAAAAGAAAGAAAACGAGGCTCCGAATTTCATAGATTTATTTTAATAGATAAAGAAGGAAAAGAATATGAAATTGACAAAGAAAATTGGAAATCTTGTGAAATCTGGAAATATGGAGGAAAGGATTACGAAATGCTTAAAATTTTTGTCAGAAATGAATTAGAGGGCCATAAATCAGAACACCATATACCGAAACATATAGAGTACATGAAAAAATTAGAATTGGTTGATTACTGCCCAGAAAGTGATGTTGGTCATTTTAAATGGATGCCAAATGGTCTATTAATTAAAGATTTAATTCTTGCTTACCAAGAAAGATTGGCAAGAGAATACGGAGCATTTAAAATATCTAATCCGTTAATATACAGGCTCTCAAATGAAAACATAAGAAGATTACTTGGAGAATTTCATGAAAAAGATTACAGTTGGCGAGAAGGAAATGAAGAGCTTATATTAAGATTTGCGTCTGATCCAGGAGCATTTCCATTTATGCAAAAAGTGTTGTTTACTTATAAGATAATGCCGATAAAGGAATATGAAGAAGCTATATGTTTCAGAAAAGAGCAAAAAGGAGAATTAACTGGTTTAAGGAGAGTTAGAAATTTTTTAATGACAGACTTGCATACTTTTTGTATAGACGAAAATCAAGCAAAAGAAGAATTTGAAAAATTATGCGTGATTTGTAAAAATCTAATGGACAATGTTATTTCAAAAGGAAGATGGGTGCTCGGCTGGGAAGCTGTTGAAGAATTTTACAAAGAAAATAAAGGCTGGATTATTGGAGTTATTAAAAAATTAGGGGTTCCTTCATTTATTAAACTAATGAAAGAAAGGAGCCATTACTATTCCCTCAAAAATGAATTTCAAAGTATTGAAGCTGATGAAGCAAATACACAAATATCAACAGTTCAGTTTGATGTTGTAAATGGAAAAAGGTTCGATATAGGGTATATTGGAAAGGATGGAAAAAAGCATCCATGCATTATACTTCATTGCTCTACGTTTGGGAGTATAGAAAGAACTCTTTGCTGCATTCTAGAAAATGCCGCAATTGATGAAAAGGAAGGAAAACTTCCAATGCTTCCTCTCTGGCTCAGCCCAACTCAAGTAAGGATAATTCCTGTTTCTCTCGAGAGACACATGAAATTTTCTTTAAAATTGTTGGATGAACTAAAAAGGGAAAACATTAGGGTAGATATTGATGATAATGTAGAGACGGTAAGTAAAAGGATACTCAACTCTGAAAAAGATTGGGTACCTTATGTTCTTGTTGTTGGAGACAAAGAAGAAAAAAGTAAAAAATTGATTGTCAGGAAAAGAGAAACTGGAAAACAGGTAGAAATGACAAAGGAAGAATTAATTAATGAAATAAAAGAAAAAACCAAGGGCTTGCCTTTCAAGGAACTTCCGCTTTCAGAATTTTTATCCAAAAGACCAGTTTTTGTGGGATAATGTTGAAAGAATTAAAACAAAAATTAAATGAATTAATGGAATCAAAGGAGTTTAGAGAATTTAAAAAAAATGCTCCGAAATCGTATCTTGTTTCTTGTTTTTGGTTTATAGACGCTAAAACTGGAAAGAAAGAATTAAAGATCGATTTTTATAATCCAGAGAAACATAAAATATCATCGTTTGAAAAGAAAGAAAAAATTGAATGTAGGATAGACCAAGAGATATTCCAAGAGAAAAAAGAAATACTAAACGAGCTAAAACTGGAAAAGATAAAAGTTGATTTCGAGGGGGCAATTAAAAAAGCGAAGGACATATTGCTCAAGAAATACAATGAAGAAGCAAGCAAATTAATAGTGATTCTCCAAAACATTAAAGGTGTTGGCGTATGGAATATTACCGCTATAACTTCTGGTTTTAAATTGTTGAATCTTAAATTGAATGCAGAAAACAATGAAATAATAAGCGAACATTTAGAAAGCGTTTTCGAATTTAAAAAGTTAGATACCTAGATGCACCACTTGCCATTTTTGTATACCAATTTCCCATCAATGTAAATTTTTCCTCCCTTTTTCATATCCTTTACAATATCCCAATGTATCCTTGACTTATTTTTCCCGCCACTTTCCTCGTATGAGTCACCTAAAGCTATGTGAATTGTTCCACCAATTTTTTCATCAAAAAGAACCTCATTGATATATCTTTTTATATTATAATTATTTCCAATTCCAAACTCTCCAACTCTTGAAGCCCCTCTGTCTATTTTTAAAAGCCCCTCCAGTTTGTGGGCATTTTTTTCAACTTTTGCATCTACCACTTTTCCATTTTTAAATTTTAACCAAAGCTTCCCAAACTCTGTTCCTTGGTATCTCGAAGGGAAATTAAAATAAATATGTCCGTTAACAGAATTTTCAACTGGAGAAATAAATATCTCGCCATCTGGCATGTTTTCTCTTCCATCGCAGCTAACAAATTTTCTTCCTTCAATTTTCATAATAAGATCTGTTTCCTCTCCAACAATTCTTACTTCCTTTCCTCCATGGAGCTTTTTCACCAATCTTTTCTGTTCCCTAGAAATTTTTTCCCAATCTATGTTTGTAGCCTCATAAACAAAATCCTCAAATTCCTGCAAGTTCATACCTGCTTTTTGAGCAAGTGCATTTGTAGGATAAAGCGTAACTACCCATTTTTTTCCATAAACAATATCATACAGTTTCTTTATCTTCTTATTTTTCCAATAAATCCTTACTTTTTCCTCCTCAACATTTGCTAAATCTTCCGTATTGGTGTCTGAAATTATGCTGATATAAGCAGAAGCCTCTTTTGCTTGAACAATTTTAAATTGAGGCAAATCCAATAATTGTTCTTTTCCTGCATATTTATAAAAATTGTATTTCTCTCCTGGCAATGTAAGATCAAACATAGGATAGCCTCCATTTTCAAGTATTTCTTTTTGCAGAGCAAGAAGGAGTGGTGTTGCTTCAGTTGTAGCTTTAATCAAGACTTTCTCCCCTTTTTTAATCCTTACCGAATAATTCACCAAAATTTTAGCTAAGTTTTCTATCCTTTGATCCATTTTCAAGTTTGAGAAATTAGAAGCTTTTATAAAATTTTTCCTTTTCGAACTTGAATAGCAATTTTTCAAAGTCTGTTGTATATTTTTCAAACATTTTTATTTTCATATCGAAATTTGTCATTTTGATCTCTACTTCAAATTTTTTCTCGTTATATGTTTTGAAATTAAAGTTCTCCATCAATAAAGAAGAAGAGCTTGAAATTTTAGAAATTGAGTTTTTTTCAAAAATTAAAGTTGGGAAGCTATTTACTTTAGGTTTATACAAAGCAAACTGACTAGGACCAAAAGTTTGATTAAGTTTAGCAGGGAATCTTTTATCGTCAAATGGTGAAAATCCTATGGTCATATCTTAGAAGACATTTACTTCTTTAATAACTCTTTTTGAAATTTTCCCGCAAATTTTACGGCAATCTCTTAAATTTCAACTTTTTATAGCCCCTCTTCTCCAATTCCTTAAAAAATTCCTCAGGTGTTCTAAAAACTTCAGCAGTATAGTCTGTAAATGGACTTCTCGTTTCCAAATCAATAATGTGGAAAACATCTTTTGTTGTATCGTGAGCTCTAACTGTTTCATTTATTGCACCGCTTGAGTGAACAATTTCCGGATAATAACAAACTGTCATGTCTGTCATCCCAACGAATAAATCTAAATCTCTATGTACTGTTTGATTGTTCTCTGCCCTTATTGCACCATAGCTCAATTCAACAGTTCTTGGATCTATAACAACAAAATACTCTCTAAGCTGAGAAATGAATTTATCTATTTTTTTGTTGCTCTCCTCTGGATTCTTTAGGTTTGTCATTGGAAAGCTCGCATATGCGGTTTTTGCTTTTGGAAAAAACATCAATTTGTATAATGTTTCGGCTGGTTGTTTTTTAGGTATTGCAAAAAATCTTTTCCTTTTTGCATTTGCCCAGTATTTGGAAGTAATTAACGTTTCCAAATTTTGCCATGATAAAATTTCATGGATTGTCAATTGTTGGGTTTTCCATTGTTTGTTTCTTTTCATTGCTTCTTGGATTACTGCTGCCGAATCTATTATAGTAATATATAAATCTGGATCCAAATCTTGTGCGAATTTCATATTATTGGAGTCTCTCCATATATTTTTCCAGTAAAATATTGCATGCGTATTGATTATTGCATTCTCAACTTTGTTTTTCTCCATGTCTCTCACAATTTTTAAATACGCATTTTGCACAAGAAAAGTCAATTTATCTTCAGACATATTTAGAATATTTTTTTTATTTAATTTCAAATTCGACTCTTCTTCTATAGCCTTATATATCAACTCCCCTACCGAATAAATTTTTAAATCCTTATCGTTATGTTTTGCTAGTTTTTTAACTTCCTTAAAATACTCCAGTTTTTTACTACATGGTAAGCCAGTTGCTAGGACTATCATTTTTCTCCAAGATATTTTTTAAATTCTTTAATTATTTCTACACCTGAACTTGTTCCAATTCTAAATAAATACTCCAAGTTATTGTTTGGTGCTCCTGCCTCTATCATTTCTAGAGCCTTTTCGAAGTTTCTTATGCCTCCAGCAGCCTTAACTCCCATGTCACTTCCGACTACTTTCCTCATTAACCTCACATGCTCGACAGTTGCTCCACCTTTATTAAATCCTGTAGAAGTTTTAACAAAATCTGCTCCTGCCTTTTTTGCAATTTGACATGCCTTAATTATTTCATTTCTATTTAGTAAACATGTCTCAAGAATTACCTTCACAATGTGATCATTTGCAGCTTCAACAACACTTGCTATATCTTTCTTAACCTTATTATATTTTTTACTTTTTAGCATTCCAATATCGATAACCATATCTATTTCATCAGCACCATTCTTAATAGCTAATTCTGTTTCATAAGCTTTAGCTAAGGAAGCTCCCAAAGGAAACCCAACAACTGTACATATCTTAACACCACTTTTTCCAAGGTATTTCTTTGCCAACTGAATATAGTTTTGATTAATGCAGATTGCACCAAATTTATATTTCTTTGCTTCATTGCATAATTTAATTATATCTTTTTCTGTCGCTTCGGGTTTTAAGAAAGTATGGTCTATAATTTTTGCAAGCTTGTCTGAAGTAAGGTGATATTTATCAATTGCCCTTTCTATTTCCATGCCATTTTCAATTTTCCAAAACTTATTTATAAAACTTACTATTTATTGCTATTCATGAGGGAATTTATTCTTTTGGCTCTTAAGGCGAGAACAAGCCCAGATTTTTCATTTACAGAGTTGCCTAAAGCTGGAAAAATGGATTTAGTTTGCAGAACAGTTTCAAATACATTGTGGATTTCGCATGCAATAAGGAAAGACACTACATTGCATATAGTAATGAATGGGCCAAGAAATCCTCCAAAGATAATAAGTTTTTATGGAGAAAAGCTATCAAAAATAGAAACAAACGATGACGAGATTACTATAGCCAGAATTATTAAAAAAGCATTAAAAAAAGGAATAAAACTAAATTTAAATGAGAAAAAGGAAGTTATGCCTGGTGTTGAAATAGCAAAAAAAGCATTTGAAACCCTAATAAAAGAAAAAATTGGCTCAACACAATTGGTTTACCTACATCCTAAAGGAGAGGACATAAGAAAAGCAAAATTTAAAGAAAAAGTAACCTTTATCTTTGGTGATTTTATTGGCCTTCCGAAAAAAACAGAAAAATTGCTAAAAAGGTTAGAGATTAAAAAAATCAGTATCGGACCTAAAGTGCTTTTCGCTTCGCATTGCCCAATCATTGTTCATAACGAATTGGATAGAAGACAAAATTTAAAACTTAGTAATATTTAGCTTTTAGAAATTGAATTTTTAAGCTTTTTAAAATCCTATGAAGGTCTTTCCAAATTTTCTTTGAAAAAATTTAGAATTTCCTCAACTAAAGGTCCTTTCTCGTAGAAAAGTTTACAAGGGAATTCCGAGCATTCGAAACAAGTATTCACTCCTTTTTCTTTTGCACATTTTGGCAATGGACAATAGTCATTATTTCTACAACCACCGCATTCCCCATTCTTGAATAATTTACAATTTTTGCAAATAAGCTCTGTAGATAATCCGCAAACACCAAATTTAAAATTTTTTTCCATGAATAAGAATTAACTAATATTTATTTATAAAATTTTTTTAACTTATGTTACAATATAGGCAAAAAAATAAAATTGCAAAAAATTTATAAATGGAAAAATTTGAAACAGGGTAAATGAAATTTTTAGTGTTTGGAGATTTACATGGAAACAAGCCCAAGGTTTATTTTAAAGATTTTGACGCGATTATTGCTCCAGGAGATTTTTGTTCTGATTCACCAAGAAAGTATATGTTTCAGGCGTTAAGGATTAGATTGCAAAAACCAAATTCTAAATTAAAATGGTACGATATAATAGGGAAAAGAAAAGCAAAGGAAATGATTAAAAAATCTCTAAATGATGGAAGAAAAATACTGGAGCAATTAAATTCCCTAGGTGTTGCTGTTTACATTGTTCCAGGAAACTGGGATTGGACAACTAAAAAAGATTCAGACTGGAGTTTTCTAAAACAAGATCATTATAAGAAACTTATAAAAGGGCTTTCTAATATTGTCGATGTTCATTACAAGATTGTTGATATTGGAGATTATCAAATAATAGGGTATGGGGCTTCTTCCCGACCAGAATACCCGCAATATAAAGAAGACTTAGAAAAATTAACGATAAAAGAATTGAGAAAAAGAAAAAATGAATACAAAAAAAATTTAAAAAGAATCGCTTTACTTTTTGAAAAATCTTCAAAGCCTGTTATTTTTCTATCCCATAATGTCCCATTTAATACTATTCTCGATAAAATTACAAATAAGGAATCTCCAAGGTATGGTTATCATTACGGTTCCCTTGTTGCCAGAAAAATAATTGAAAAATATCAGCCACTTGTTTGTATCGGAGGGCATATGCATGAACATTTTGGAAAGTGTAAGATAGGAAAAACTATTTGCGTAAACGTTGGTTTCGGTTCTTATGTTAATACACTTATGGAGCTTAGCGGCAATAAAGTTAAAAGATTGAAATTCTGTAGGGGAAAATAGCTAAAAACTTTAAAATTTTCTAACTTTCACAAAATTTATAACCCACTTTGAACTTAAATTAAATATGAAAGTTGCTATTCTTGTAAGGCAAGACTTAAAAATGCCTAAAGGAAAATTGGCTGTTCAAGTTGCTCATGCTTGTGTCGAGGCTGTGCTAACATCAAAGAAAGAAAAAGTTGAAAGCTGGAGGAAATCTGGCGCAAAGAAGATAGTTCTTAAGGTAAAAGGTGTAAATGATTTAAGGTATTATATGAAAAAGGCAAAAATTAAAGGCATTAATTTTGCATTGATAAAGGATGCGGCAAAAACTTTTTTTAAAAGACCTACAATAACGTGTTTAGCTATTGGACCAGACGAAGATGAAAAAATAGATAAAATAACTGGGAAATTAAAAATTCTATAAATTTTTTTCCAACCATTCCCTTACCATCCTTTCTGGTATGGCTCCAATGAATTCGTCAACAACCATTCCATTTTTAAACATTTTCACATTCGGTATGCTCATAATCCCATATTTTTGGCTTACTATGGGATTTTCGTCTACATTAATTTTTGCAAGTATAAATTTTCCATCGTATTCTTTAACCAATTTTTCAAGAATTGGCGCCAATACCATACATGGACCGCACCACGGAGCCCAATAGTCAACTACAACAGGGATTTTTTTACTCCTCTCTATAACTTCTTCTTGAAAATTTTCATCACTAACATCAATCTCCAATATCTTTTTCATCATTTTTTCAATTTTTTCTTTTTTAATTTTTTCAAGCTCATTCATTTTAATCAAGTCTTTTTCTTACCTCTTCCCTTATTTCCTCCATATCAATCATTAATCCAGGACATGTTTTTTCAACACCTGGATATTCTCTATGTCCTTTGATGTTTTCTGGTTTTATATTGTATTCTTTTGATAATTTAACTAGAAGATTTATTAAACTTTCCATTTGTTTTTTAGGCATTTTCTTTTTATCATAATTCCCTATGCAGCAAACACCTATTGTTTTTTCATTGTAATTTTTTACATGAGCCCCTACAAATTCTATTTTCCTTCCTTCATAAATCTTCCCGCATTTTGAAAAAATACCATTACCAATCATATAATGATAACCTATGTCTTCCCAGCCCCTGATGTACTTATGAAAAAGATAAGTAAAAAATCTATTCAGAAAGTTAAATCCGCTGTGGTGAATAACAATTTCCGAAATATCCTTTTTATTTCTTTTTTTCATAGAAACCAACAGCCCTGTATGTTTTAATTATAGCCTCCTTTTTATTTTTAAATTGAAGTTCAACAACTATATCTGTATCTTTTAATAAACGATAATTTTTAAACTTTTTCTCCAATTTTTTCATTAGATGAATTATTCTTTCTCTTCTATGTTTGTTTAATAAATCCTCTTTTATACCAGCATGTGCTGCACCAAAAACAATTGCTATATTTGGTTTTCTTCCAAGCTCCTTGTATAATTTTGGCGCTATAAAATCTTCAAGTTTCTTGGCAGTTACTGCATTTCTAAATTCAGCAATGGGCGTAGGAACAACATAATTTATTTCAGAAATAAACTTCGGTAAATTTTCAGCTTTGCTATTTGTAACACCAACATAGCAAGAAACCATCGGAGTAAAAAGCTTAAGTAAGGCAAGTGCCCCAATTCCTTTAAAAGCATATGATAAAAATTTCCTTCTCTTTATTTTTTTGTTTCTTGCACCACATACACCAGAATAAAAAATTAAAATAGGAACCGCATCATCTAAAAAAATACTTGTCCAAAATCCGAGAGGTGTAAGTTTAACATCTGTAAAATAAAATAGAGGCATTTTTTCTTGTTTTAGTGCATTTTTAATAATATAGCTGTATTGATTAAATTTCAGCAACTTTTCTATTCCATCCTTCTCTAAAAGATCTGTTGCCCCAGACTCTAGAACTATTGCATCTAAAGTTTTGATTTGTTTTTCTGAGAATATTGGTTCCTTGTTTACTTTCAAATGGCATGAGTAAACCAACCAATAATTTGCATTTTTTGTTGAAAATTTTGAGTAGCTCATTTTTCCTCTATAAATTTATTATCCTCATTGCTCGAACCATCCGAAATATTCTTTTTAATTTTCGATAATGTATATTGATTTTTAGATTTAATAATGGAATTTTTAATACCACGATAAAAATTAGGATTTGTTGCTACACCATTATAAAATCTATTTACTTTTATAATTGAGTTTTCAATATGCCAAAAATTTCCAATTCCATCCACATCTTCAACAAAAAAATCACTATTGTATATATACCAAAAGTTTTCTTTCCCTACAGCCTTCCCAATTTCAAAATTAGAATTTTCTATAAATAAAAAATTCCACATTCCATCAATTCGGGGGATCTCAAGCTTTACATTTTCAACTTTCCAGAAATTCCAGTCCCCCAATATTCGAGAGGTTTTAAGATAGATATTTTTAACCCTCCAAAAATTCCAGTCTCCAATTAAATGATCTATTTTTATCCTTATTTTATCATCGTCTTTTCCTTCCAAGAAAGAACCAAACATATCAATTTTTAAGTCGCTAAGTTTAAAATTGTTATACCCACTATTGTAGCTTTTTTGAATCATTGCAGAAACAAATGACCCAAAAGCCCATTTTAAATATTCGTCAACTTCACCAATTTTTTTACAAAATTCCTCTATAATTTTAGGTGTTAAATCAAAATTTTGGAAATACTCTAAACACGAATTAAAATATTCTTCGCTTTTTTTAAAATTCCATTCATCCTCCCCTTTAATCTCTTCAAATTTGGATATTAAAGTTGCTAGAAAAGAATCAAAAATTGATTCCCAGCCATTTATTTTTTTTGGCTTTCTCCAATCCCTATTTTCGATTTTTTCTTTAAATGTATTTTCTAAACCCATTTTAAATTAACATATTCATTTTTTATAAGTCACTATTAAAAAGTAGTATTTTTATAAACTTTTCGAATTTTTGCAAGTAAAAAATTTTATTAACTTAATTCGTTAGAAAATATATTAATGAGTGATGTTGAAGCAAGAGAGTATTTTAAAACTGGAATTCCTGGTTTGGATTCATTATTTAAGGAAGGCATACCAAAAAACTCTTCTATTTTAGTTGCCGGTGGTGCTGGTTCTGGAAAAACTATACTTTGCTTGCAAATACTCAAAAATGCTGCAAAAGATGGCAAAAAGGCACTTTATATGAGCTTTGAAGAATCTAAAGAAAAATTAAAGAACCATATGAAAAATTTTGGGTGGAATCCTGATAAATTGGAAAAGGAAAACAAATTATATATAGAGAGATATAGCCCATTTGAGGTATCTCGAATAATCGAAGCAATGTTAGAAAAATTATAAATTAACAAATGCCTCCAGGTGTAATTGTTCTTACCTTTTCCTCCAGTTTCTTCTCAGGACTTATACCATTTTCAATTAAAAATTTTGCTTCCCTGAATTCTCTAACAGTATTTGGGTTGCCAAAAACCACATAAAGCTCTTCTCCATGTCTTAGTATTGCATACGGGAATGGTTTTTTCTCTGTTTTTAAAAGGAATCTATCATAAACTCCTTGCTTTGCCTCATCCGCAACACATGCACCAACATATTTTTTTTCTTCCATTTTCCACCTCCAATTTGTTACTATTATAAAGTAACAACTTATTTATAAATCTTTCGATTAAAAATAAAAAAGAAAAAGTTATTTTATTACATCCATTGCGAAAAATTTAGGCTTTGCTAGTTCCTTCATTTTTAGCTCTAAACCTATAAATTTGTCCTCTGTATCCCACTTACCATCTGGAACATTTTTATTTTTATCATTTTTGTAATCACTCAATGCCCTATCAGCTAAGCCATCAAAATCATCATCGATCCATGCAATAATCCCCTTTACTTTTTCCTTTTTTCCAAAAAATTCACCTTTCGCTTCTGTACAAACTTTAACAATATCATAAATTGAATCTTTATTCCTGTCTATAAGCTCCATCCTGCTTTCCCAATCGTATTTTCCATCCTTGTTTTTGTCTCCTAAATAGGGGAGGTTCACAACTATTGGTACACCATTAATAACTAAAGCCCCTCTAACAAGGTCGCCTCTGTAATTTTTAACGCTAACATTCTCTTTTTCATATTTCGGTAACTCCTTTGCTCCAATCCCGCCAACCAATGCAATTCCTAAGCCTAAAACAAGAAGTTTTTTCATTTTCAATAGTTTTTGTTACAAAACTTATATAAATTTTTTCAATTTTTGCAAAATAATTCCGCATATGCTCTATCTTCAGCTTTTTTTAAATCTAAACCAAGATATCTCGCAATGTAATAAAGAATTCCTTCGCAATTTTTCCCAGAAGCCTCAATTTCTAAAAAATCTTTTCCATTTATCCTGTCGATCATAACTTTAGCACTGTCATAAAAAAGAGAATAAGTTTCCCTTAATTTTTCATAAGTTCCAATATCTTTTAAACCTGAATTTAACAATTTATTAAATGTTCCTCTATAACTTCTTACCTTTGTTTCAACTTCCAATCTTTTCCTAATCCCATCAAGTTTTCTTTTGTATGTAAGAAATACCTTATTATCACGTTTCCTTAATCTAAGCATCTCATTTTCATTAAAGAATTTTCCTTCCTTGTCGAATATTACATTTTTTTCTTCAAATTTACTAATTAATACAGCACCTAATTTTCTCAATTTTCTTCTATAGCTTTCGGTATCTTCGATATTGAATTTTAATTCTATCTCCTCATTCTTACTTAAGTTCCTTGCCCCTTTAAGTTGGACTATTTTTGAAGCATACAAACTGCCCAACAAACCAGCTTTAAATATGTCTCCACTTAAAATTAAAGAAGATAAAAATCCTGCTGCATAAGCATCACCAGCCCCATTCGTATTTACAACATTAACATCAAAAGCAGGTATTTTATAAACAGAGTGGTTTTCATAAATAGTAGAGCCCTCCTTTCCATACTTAAAAACAAAAATTTTGTTCCAGAATTTATTTAATAAATTTTCAAGCCCACCCATGTTTTGTATTAAAGAATTTGCTTCTTCTTCGTTAGCGAATATTATATCACTTTTTTCTAAAAGCCCATTCAACAATTTCTTATTTTTTTTAACCAAATAAGTCGATGAGAGATCAAGACAAACTCTGCCTTTTGCTAAATCCATTGCTTTAATCGCTATTTTTGGATTTAGGTCAATCGCATATAAAGTTATAAAAAAATTCTTTGCATTCCCAATTATATTATTTGGCAAATCTTTTTCTTTAAGTTTTTTCATAACACCGTAAAATACGCCAAAGCTTCTTTCCTTATCGGGTGTGATCAAAGTAACAGCAACGCCTGTATCACCATTTTTTTCTATACAATATAAATCTAAATTTTCCTTCTTTGAATTCCTAATATAAAAATCAGAATTTTCATCATCCCCAACAGTTGCTATATATAAAGCATTTAACCCTAAATTTGAAACACCATAGGCAACATTGGCTCCTGACCCACCAACAAACTTTTCTATGTTAAACTTTGATTCTATCTTACTTTTTGTCCTCTTGTCTATTTCTCTAAAATCTCCTTTTCTTAAACCGTATTGTGAAACATCATTCTCGTCAATATTTGTTACATAATCCACTAATGTATTACAAAAAGCTACCAAATCATATTCCTTCATTTTATCTTTTGCCATTTTAACCTCCTTTTATGTTGTGTTTAATTTTAAAAATTTTTTTATTTGTACAAGTTCCACAAAAATTTAATTCACTTTCAATTCTCGATTTCGTTGGGTAAATCATTTCAACCTTTACTTCCTTCCCAATTTTGATTAGGTTAACACAACAATTTTCCTGCCGTATTTCATTACATAAAGGTTTTTCAAGCAAGTAATTAATGAGTATCTTATTAAACCTTCCGTGTGAAACAACAAGAATTTTATTGCATTTTAAATTTTTCAAATAATCTAAAAAAAGCTTTACCCTTTTTAAAACATCTATGTAGGATTCTCCATTTGGAAATTTAAATTCACAAATTTTTTTCGAATTTTTAATTATTTTATTATATCTTTCTTTTTTTATAATCAGTCCACCAAGCGAACGTTCTCTGAGGAGACTTAATTTAATAATCCTTTTGTTTTTCACATTTATTATTTTTGAAGTATCAACAGCTCTTTTCAAATCAGAAGTTAATACAATATCGTAATCTACGTTAGATAAATATCTCCTTAACCTCATAGCTTCTTCTCTACCTTTTTTTGACAATTTCCCTGGTTTTTGCCCACAATAAATATTTTTTTCGTTTTCAACTGTTTTTGCATGCCTTATTAGATATATCGTCTTCATGAAATTATCACCCCATCATTTGGGCCATCCAATGTTATTACACAGTTTTTCCTTAGATTTCCTTCAACAATAACTTTATCTCCAACCTTAACGCACGACTGGTATACCCAATAATATGTTCCAATAGTAAATATTTCATTCTTGCTTTTTATTTTAAAATACCTAGGACAAAAGTTTGATCCAATATCTTCTATCACCTCACCAGCAACTTTAATCCTAGAAACAATCCTGTTTTCAAATATATTTTCTGGTATTTCTTTTTCTTTATAAATAAACCTTATAGTAGTTAAAAGGCCTGGTTTTATTTGAATTGCTGACCATTTATTTTTAAACATTTTCTCAAACGAATTTTTTCTCAGATTATGAAATGCTCCGTATTTTTTAACTTGATAATTTATGTGCTCCTTTGTTATAGAAGTAAAGCCTAATTTTTCTCTAATTTTCTGCATTTTCTTTTTTAATTTTATACAATTCTTAACACCTCTAATAACAAAATCTACATCTTTCTTAACTTCGAATCCTAAAAGAAAGGAGCCGAAAATTCCAAGGTCTTCACCAACGTATTTTTCAAGTTGCAAAGCTATCTTAGCCCACACGCCTTTTAATAAACTTTTGTTCGATGCATAAAATTCAAATGGCTCAAATATTCTTTTGACTTCTTTTTTGGACAATGTAATTAGACCAAAATCTAGAACCTTCCTAAAATTTCTCTTCAATAAAGTATTATACCTTTCGCCATTTGGATCCAGAGCAAAAACCCTACTACAAAGTATGTTTTTAAAATTCCAGTAGCCTTTGACTATGTAAAAATTGTTTTTTCTATCTAATACATAATCGCAATCTTCGTATTTCATTTTTCAAGATCCCATTATTCAAATTTTTAACGATCTCATTTATAGTCCTAAAAAAATTAGAATTATCTATGACTTGCATACCTGCTTCTGATGCTAAAGAAACCATATACGAATCCAATAATCTTATGATTTCAAAATTTTCAAACCATCCATTATTTTTAATTACCCTTTTTTTATTTTTCAGTTTGAACCTTCTTATGTGCTCTTTTTCATCATTTAAATAAAGGTAAAATCCAATCTTCTTACATTTCAATTTTTTAAAAAAATTTGGTATTGCTTGCACTCCTTCTATTATTATTGTCTTTCCTTTTTCCTCAGCTATTTTTGAAATATTTAATAAATAATTTTCAAAAAATCTGCAATGCATTTCGAATCCAGATATTATGTTTTTAGCATTTCTAATTCCAAAAAATTCCCAAGCTTTATGACTTGGACAATAAGAAATTTCTGGATAATTATTAATTTTTAAGATTTCTTTTATTACATCAGTTTGTACCACCTGCTCTATACCAAGCATGCTAGCTAATGTAAAAGCAATCGTCGTTTTTCCACTTCCTGGCATTCCATTTATAACAATAACAGTCATTTTAACGAATCTAAATTTAGCAAAAATTCTTTCAAATTTAGATTTTTAATGCAACCGAATATTATTTTCCTCTTCAAGATATTTCTTCTTTTTTCTTTAGCACATTCACTAATTTTATTATTAAATCTTGCCGCTGGTGTATTTTTCCTTTCATTGTATTTGAAGA
>JAFCFS010000086.1:0-1457 GCA_017608525.1 Candidatus Woesearchaeota archaeon
AATATAACTATAATAAACCATTCTGTTTTATTGTTTATATACCCCCAAGCCATGAATATTATTTTTCCATGGAAACAGAACAAGGCGAGAGGAAGCTGGTTTATGTCAAGGAAAAGAGCAGGGGAAAAGACCTGAAAACCCTTGATTTCCTCATAGACCCGGGAACAAGGGTAGGAGTTAAGGTTGATAAAAACAAAATAGGCCAGGAACGGTACATAGTTGGCAGTGATAAAGTTCGTATCTTGGAATAGCACTAGAGTCGTGTATTGATAGCGATACGAAGGAAAAAGATTTCAAAAGCTCTTCGAAGAATTAAAGAGAAGGGATAGAAAAGCTTTTTATATGCTTTCTCCACATGTGTAATACAAAAAAATGGCTGAAAAAAACGATGATCCTCCTGATTTACAAAAGCTCTTCGAAGAAGAGATGGCAAAACCCTACTATAGGGTAGACTATCTTGACTCTTTCAAGCTTCCTTATGATATGTTGGATGTTTCAGCCATTGTGCCAACATACAACCGCGCACCGTACAGGCCCGGCACGCTAAAGCAAGAGCTTAACCCTCTTACGTGGGCATTGAAATCTCTTCTATTACAAAAACCAAAAATCAAAGAGATAATTGTAGTGGATGATTGTAGCCAAGATTATACGGAAGAAGTGGTAGAGTCGTTTCGCCCAGAAGCAGAAGAAAAGAAAATAAAATTGATATATTTAAAAACCACCAAAACAAGTGGCTGGCCTGTCGCACGAAATATCGGGGCATCGAGAGCAAATAGCAAATATCTATTTTTCGTGGATGATGATAGCATCATGGCCCCATATGCTACTTTTGGGGGGGTATTTACATACGAATGGTTGAAAAAAAGAGGTATCAATATTGGGATATTGAATCTCCCACCCTACTCTAGGTCATCCACACCAAATAAGGTAGTGCCAAAATCCCAAATAGGGCATATTGATTTTTCAAAAGGAGAATACACGAGCAACAAGAACGCATTTCCAAGAGAATACTTGAGCGATATGTCTGATGGCTCCAAATTTATACATCAAGAATACCACATTTTAGAACCTTTTCCCATAAAAAATAACGGAGGATATGTTATTTGCGAAAAAGAAATCTTTGTTAAAGTTAATGGATTTCCTGAAAGTATTTTAAAAAGATTTGTTGATAGAGAATTTGGATGCAAGCTTATGGAGAATGGTTATTCAATTTATTTCCAGCCAGACCCAAAATTCCACTGCGTCCATGGTAGTTACGGGCTTAAGCTCGATAAAGAGTTTCAGGGCGATGATTGGTTCAGGCGTGTTGACGGCATGATCTCTCTGAAAAGAGCTATGAGAGAATGTAATAAACCATCTATGAAAACAGGAAACAGAATCGATATAATAGAGTTCTATTATCAAATCATTCTCTCAGTTTTTTGCATGCTTTACACCAGAAATAAAGAAGGAGCAAA
>JAFCFS010000086.1:1484-3006 GCA_017608525.1 Candidatus Woesearchaeota archaeon
CAAAAAAATGGATACAAAATGTTTACGAAAAATTTGTGCTCAATGCAGACCTTAGCATATTCGATACCATAGCAAAAGAAGTTCCAAGTGAAGAGGAAAGAAAACGCATGTGGAACAGGGCCGTCAGAGAGGGGCTAGATTTTATTATAGAAAAAGAAAAAAAGGAATTAGAACGAATAAAGCAAACAATCAAAAAAATAAAGGAGCAGGGAGAAAAATCGAAAGAGATAGTAAAAATTCTTAAGAAGTTATAATTCTTAAGGTTAATTTTAAAAACCACTTTACTCGTTAAGTATTATTTTTGAAAATGAGAATACTAATATGTTCAAGCATTTATCCGGGCGCGGCAGGAATCCCTGTGTACTGCGAAAATATTTCTAAGCAACTTGTGAAATTTGGCCATAAAGTCTCGGTCCTCTGCAAAAAAGAGTTTAAAGAGAAAAGCTTCGAAACAATAAGAGAGACAGAAGTGTATAGATACCACATCCCAAGAAAAGATCTAAGAAAAGAGATTTCAGTGATAAAGGAACATATGAAAAAACTCAAGGAAAAAAAGAATTTTGATGTAGTAATTGTTTTATGGTACAAATTCTTAAAGCCTGCATTAGAAATTTTTCCATATTCTAAAATTCTTTATGTAGTGCCTTCTGTTCGCTCAGTAGCTCTGCGCACACTAAGCCGTAATATGAATTTTTTAAGAAAAACTTTGTTTTATCTTAAGTTTGGGAATTTTGCAATAAACTTAGAAAAAAAGTATATCACAAAATGCTATTCTATAATCTATCTCAGCAAAAATTTACTTAATTTAACAAAAAAAGAATATAAGGTCGACAAAGGAGTAATAATATACCCAGGAGTAGACCATAGGAAATTCAAACCTGGTAAGAAGAAAAACTATGGAATCGCGGTGGCAAACTTCGATCCAAGAAAAGGAATAGACAGACTGATCGAAGTAGCGCAATACTTGAAAAAAGTAGAGATCAAACATATAGGATATGGAAGAGACAAAGAAAAATATGAGAGGCTAGTAAATGAACAGAACCTTCCTATAAGATTCCTCGGAAAGCGAGATGATGTTCATAAATATATGAGAAATGCTTTATCTCTCCTTATGCTGTCTTACTCAGAAGGATTTCCATTAGTTTATCCAGAAGCATTAGCTTCTGGAACCCCAATCATAGCATTCAGGCCAGATGGAAATATAGTAACCAATGCTGCTGATGAGGTAGTCATAGAAAACAAAACTGGTTTTTTAGTAGATTCTTGTAAAGAAATGGCAGAAAAAGTGGAATTGCTTTCTCAAGATAGAAAACTTCTTTCAAAAATGAGTAAAGAATGTGTGGAGTTCTCAAAAAGATTTTCCTGGAAAAAATCTGCTATGGAGATATTGAAAACAACCTCTCCGATGGCAACCCTTATCATAGCGTCAAGGAACAATGCACAATATTTAGAAGATGCTTTTAATTCTATTCTAAAACAAACTTTTGAGGATTTCGAAGTGATATTTATCGACGATGCCTCT
>JAFCFS010000087.1:0-1458 GCA_017608525.1 Candidatus Woesearchaeota archaeon
CTCTCATACAACATCTCTGCTCAAAAAAATGTAATAATTCCCGACAATTCATTGTAACAACTATTTTTGTTTCTGCTGCCTGAGGAAGAATGTATCTTGCATCCTGATTAGCCTTTTCTCCCACAATCTTTTTTTCCTTAAACCTTTTTAGTATTTTATTGTAACTTGCCTGAATTTCTTTCATAATTCTAACAAACTCTTCCCTTAACTCCTCATCTTCTTTTATTGATGGCGGAATCACATAGTCGAAATCCTCTTCTTTAACATACCTCTGGCTTTGCTGAGAATAAGAGGCTATTCGATGTCTTACTAACTGGTGTGTTAAAACCCGCGATACCCCCTCTATTGCAAAGGTAAATTTAGCATGTTCTAACGGACTTTCATGTCCGGATTCTACAACTTTCTTAACAAAACTTTCCTTCTTTTTATCGTCTATCTCTTTTTCAAATATATCGCCTGCAAAGGAAGCAGAATAGCACTGTCTGCAGGCAGCATATATAAGTGAGAGAGGATTTTCAGTCATCTGGAGTAATTTTACCCTTAATTGAGTTTCACACATCTTTCCACCTCCTCTTTAGAATTTATGAAAAATAGTAAAATTTAAATCAAATTCCCTCTATCTTTACTTTTTCTTCCTTTACTTTTTCTTCCTCTCTCAATTGCCGGGCTAATTCTACTAAATTTCTTAATGCGGCATTAGTTTCTGGCCAATCTCTGGTTTTTAATCCGCAATCTGGGTTTATCCAGAAATTTTCTTTTGGGAATGCTTTTAAAGCGCGACTTACAATTTTTCTCATCTCTTCAATACTTGGAACATATGGTGAATGAATATCCCAGACACCTAAGCCTATTTGTCTTTTAAAATCTACTTTCTGGAAATATTCTATAATATCCCCTTTACTTCTTGATGCCTCAATAGTTATCACATCAAAATCCATTTTTAAAATATATTCAATAATTTCTCCAAATTCCGAATAACACATATGCGTGTGAATTTGTGTTTCCGGTTTTGCCTGAGATACTATCAAACTAAATGACCTCACTGCCCAGTCAAAATATTTATCCCAGTTTCTTTTTTTAATCGGAGCTTTTTCTCCAAAGGCAGGTTCGTCAATCTGAACTATTTTAATGCCTTTTTCTTCATAATCCCTTATCTCATCCTGCAAACATAGTGCAATCTGATAACTTACATCCTCAATAGGAATATCCTCCCTTACATAACTCCACGCTAAAATTGTAACCGGTCCGGTTAGCATTCCTTTAACTGGTTTTTGAGTCTGACTTTGGGCAAAACTTATTTCATCAATGGTCATAGGTTCTGGTCTTGATACATCACCATAAATTATTGGAGGTCTGTAACATCTTGCGCCATAAGAGATAATCCAACCATTTTCTGTGGTAGCAATACCTTCTAATTTTTGAGCAAAAAATTCTACCATATCAGTTCTCTCGAACTCA
>JAFCFS010000087.1:1506-2421 GCA_017608525.1 Candidatus Woesearchaeota archaeon
ATTCTATCCTGAATGAAATTCTTATATTCAGCGGAACTGATTTTACCTTTTCTGAACAGAGCCCTTTTTCTCCTTACTTCCCTGTCCTGAGGAAAACTTCCTATAGTCGTTGTCGGAAATAAAGGCAGGTTTAGAATCTCTTTCTGTTTTCTGTATCTTTCTGTATAATTATAAGGCCTCTGGAAATCTTCTTCTTTTAGAGCCTTTATCCTTTCTTTTACATTATCATCTTTACCAAAATCGCTTGATTCTTCATTCCATTTATCTGCTAATTGCCAATTCCCTTCAAAAGCCATGGATATTAATTTCAGTTCCTGTAATCTCTCCTTTGCAAAAGCAATTCTTTTTATAAGCCTTTTATCTAAACTTTCACCTTCTACTGTAATTGGTAAATGATATAAAGGCGAAGCGTTTGAAATTATAATATTTTTTGCGTAAGAAGAGATTTCTTTCAAAAATGCAACCCTTTCTTTTATGTTTGTTCTCCAGATATTTCTTCCATTCACAACTCCTGCAATAAGCACTTTATCATCTGGAAATCCGTATTTCTTAATATAGTCAATATTTTCTCTACCATTAACAAAATCAAGCCCTATTGCATAAACAGGCAAACCATACAACTCCTTTAAAAAATCAACGGAATCATAGTAAGTAAATAAATAAATTTTACATTTAGAGGTCTTAAAGTTATTATATGCTTTCTTTATAAGCTCAATTTCTTCACTGGATAACTCCAAGCAAAAGGCTGGTTCATCAATATGAATCTCATCAAGTTCGTCAAGCAACTCGCTATATACATCAGATAAGGATAATAAGAAATTTTCAAATTTACTATTATTTATACCTTTTGATAATTTAAGGAAGGTAAAAGGACCAATTATATATGGAATACCTTTCTTATACTTCTTATATTTT
>JAFCFS010000007.1 GCA_017608525.1 Candidatus Woesearchaeota archaeon
AATAAAAATTCTCCATCGACAAAACAATCGAGAGTTAAGCCTTTTCTTCCAACCCTAAACACGATGTTGTTGCCCCTTTCTTTGATTTCAAATTCGACATTTTTTTGCTCCGCTCTTTTGCTAGTAACAGGTCTTACCTCCAACTTAACACCTATTTTCTTTTCAATAGATGCTATTCTTTTTCCTGCCCTTCCAATCAATTTAGGAATGCTTTTCTCAGGTACATAGACAATAGCTGAATTTTCTCCTGTCATCACTGCTTCTGCCGCACCAACATATTTTAACATTTCCCTTTCTATTTGTTTTGCAGCCAAAATTCTAGCTGCCGAAATCATGCTGGGTGATGCTTTAACAGGGATTACAACAGTTTCCTCACCATAGGAATAAATTTCAAATTCCAATTTTTCTGTTTCAAAATCCCTAACTTCTACAACAGGTCTGGCAAGATCAGCTTCGGTCATCCCAGTTGGAACCTTAACAACCATCCTCAAATCAAGAACCTTCCATACTTTACCATTTTTAATAAATATTACAGTATCTATTATTTGGGGAATTACACCAAGCTCTATTCTTCCAATAAATCTTTGAATTGCGTCTATTGGATTAGTTGCATGAACAACTCCTATGAAGCCTATTCCCGCAAGCCTTAAATCGCTGAATAATTCAAAATCATCTGTATTTCTCATTTCGTCAAAAATTGCATAATCTGGTCTTGAAAGGAGGAGAATATCGTGTATTTCTTGCGGCGTAGCATGGCTTATCGCATATTGGGTGATCTCAGCTCCTAAAACTAAATCCCTAGGTGCTTCAACTGTTTTAACAACCTTTCTTTTTGAAGCATAAAATTCAGCAAGGCTCTGTGCAAATGTGGTTTTTCCATGTCCGGGTGCACCTGCTATCAATATTCCTTCAGCTTGCTCACTCAGTCTTCTTTTCAATTTTTCACTTAATCTATAGTCCTCAAGTTTTAATCTCTTAACAGGCTTAACTGCAGTAATTTCCCAACCGTCAGACAATGGAGGTCTTGTTATAACAATCCTATAATTCCCAAACTGAACAATTGTACTTCCTTCTCTTTCTATTTCTATAAATGCATTCTTAACCATTTTTGTTTTTTCAATAATCTCAACTGAAAATTTTTTTATGTCTTCCTGAGTTAATATTTTCTCACCGACTTCAACAAATTCCCATCTTCCAGGGAAGCCCTTCTTTCCAAATGGCCTAAGTCCTTCTTTAAGATGTATGCTCATTATATCTTCATCGAAAAATTTCTCAATTGAAAGTTTCTTGAGTTCAATAGAAGGTCTAACAAATATAACATTAATTCCTTTAGCTTTAGCAACTTCATTTTGAACTTCGTTTGATGTGATTAGAGTACAATCTTCATCGTAAGCTAAATCTATAATTAGATTGTCTACCCCTTCCAAATCTAACTTTTCTAATTCGCTTGGTGTTGGCCGCTTTCCAGAGAAAATAATATTGCCATGCTTCCTTAACTTTTTAATCTCTTCCAAACCAATAAATCCCGTAGATTTTCCCTTTGATGCTTCCTTCCTTAAACAGCTTACAAGAGCTTCGTGTATTACAATTGTATCAACGACAATCTCTCCTCTATCTATTTTTTTTGAAAGTACGCCTTCAACCAGTGCCGATACATCGGGAATTATTCTTTCGTATGTTTCCATTTTATATTCTCCTTGCAAAAACGATAAATGCGCTATGCCCTATTATTTTATTTTTTGGTCTGACTTTCTTTTCTTCAACAAACCACCCCCTTTCTAAAATTTCTAAAACTTTTGTAACGATAAAATTTCTTCTCTTTGCATACTCTACCAATTTCATCACCTGAACTATTGTGGGCAAATAACATACAAGAAATGCTCCACTCTTTAAAGCTTTTTGAGCATGGTCCAAAACTTTCCAAGGTTCGGGTAAATCCAAAACAACCAAGTCAACATTTTTTTCATCAATTCCTTCTTCTATATTCTTATTTTTTATTTTCACATTTTTCGCATTGAATAACTTAATGTTCTCCCTTGCAATTTTTATGTAATGTTTGTTAACTTCATAACTTACAACTTTTTTTACAAATCTAGCAAGAGATATTGCCAGAAATCCACACCCTGTTCCTGCATCAACAACAATTGAATTTTTATCTATACTTGAATAATAAATTATAATTGCAATATCTTTCGGCATAGGTATTTGTGGTCCCCTCTTTATTTTTTTAATCAAATCGATGAATTTAGGCTCAACTACATAAAACTTTTTTCCAAGGTGTGTCTCTACAATTTTTTTATTTTTGATATCTTTTTCTTTAACATAACCGAACTGTGTATGAAAATCTCCTCTCTCCCAAAAAAATTTTTTTCCTCTTTCATCAATTAAAACTTTCTTTACCATTTTATTACTCCATAATATTCAGCTATATCAGGATTTTTTATTATTTTAAAAACCTCTTTTAACCCGTATTTTTTATAAATTTTGCTGAAGAATTTATAACCAAGTACATAGGACTCTAAAATATTTTCAACTTCAATCTCCTTTGAGCCGCTCTGTAAAAATTTAGTTAAAATTATTGATGGATAATACAAAACTTTTTCACATAATACAATAGCTTTTTCTTTCTTTTTTTTGAATATCTCTGCAGTTAAAAATCTTGCAGAACCCTCATTGATTATTTCATATTTTTTATTGTATAATTTGTAAGCTTGATTAACTTTTAGATTTGCTATATGGACACATTCATGGATTAAATAATTCTCGTATTTCGTTGGGCATTTTTTTACAATTTCAATATCTCTAACAAAAATTGTATCCGGAAATAAGGGGCTAACATAAGTAAATGGGCCAAACAAAGTAGGGAATGGTGAATCAGTTGCACTTTTTACTTCCACCCTTTTCCTTCCTAGCTTTTCATCGATGAAAGTTTCATATAAATTGAATACTTTCTCTGCAAGCTCATTAACATAGTCTTCCAGTTCCATTTTTAAAAGAAATTAATTATCATTTTTTAAAATGTTTCGTATTTTTTAACAAGTTTAGAAATTATTTGGTCAAATTGATCGGAGGAATCAACATAAATCAACTTTGCATCTGATTTTTTAATATAGCTTTCTATTTCATAACCAAGTCCTTTTTTAATAAATGGCCTATAAGCCAAAATAAATAGAGGCATTTTTGAACCTGCCCTAACCTCCTTGTGTATTTTTTCTCTTTTTACCCCAACATATGGTTTTTTACCGGCAAGTATTTTATAAATGTAAAGCCCATCTAAGAGTTCACTTAAAGAACCCAAACTTAAACCTAAAAGCAAAACAACGTCGCCAAACAGTGCTATTGTCATGTGTTGCTTATACCAATCGCCAGTGTTAAAAAATTTGTACATTACTTTTTTGTCCATGTAATCTTTTAAATGCTTAATTCCAAAAACTTTATCGTTAAACGGAACAAGGCCGTAAATGATACTTTCTTTGTTTAATTCTTTACATTTTTTTGCAATTTCGTAAGGAAGACCTTTTGCAGGTAACAATACCAACTCTACCTTTTTTCTAGATAAAATACTAGCAATCCTGTCAATTTCCTCTTTAAATCTTTTCTTTCCAATTTTCAGTAATCTAAAATAGTGGTACTCTATATTTCCAGGGCCAAGAAGGCAGATTCTCATGTACTTTATAGATACTCTTATTTTTAAAAAATTTTTGTAGAGAAATTTTATATAGGATTTTTTCTTATTGTTGTTTATGATTTTAAATTTTGAAGATACAAAAAGGCTAATTGAAAGTTACAATATCAAATTCTGCAAAACGGAATTTGCAAAAGATAAAAAGGGAATTATACATGCAGCAAAGAAAATTGGGTTCCCAGTTGTTTTAAAAATTGTTTCACAGAAAATAGTACATAAGACAGATTTTGGCGGTGTGAAACT
The DNA here is from genome assembly GCA_017608525.1 of Candidatus Woesearchaeota archaeon. Taxonomy (GTDB): domain Archaea; phylum Nanobdellota; class Nanobdellia; order SCGC-AAA011-G17; family GW2011-AR17; genus JAFCFS01. Next base: position 3,929 of record JAFCFS010000007.1, read on the forward strand.
GAACCTAAAAAACGAAAATGAATTAATCGAGGCGTATAATGAAATTTTGAAAAGTATAAGCAAAAGGCTAATTGACGGATTTTTGGTGCAAAAGATGCTAGAGGGAGTGGAATTAATAATAGGTGCAAAGCAAGATGAACAATTTGGGCCTATAGTTTTGTTTGGTGCAGGGGGTATTTTTGTAGAATTAATTAAAGATTTCTCCATAAGGATTGCTCCAATAAATAAGAATGAAGCAATGAAAATGATTAAAGAAATTAAATCCTACCCTATTTTAAGGGGTGCAAGAAAGGGGATTTATGTTGATATTGAAAAATTGGCTAAGATAATATCAAGTGTTTCAAAGCTTATTTGCGAGAATGAAATTAGAGAGCTTGATTTGAATCCCATAATTGCTAACGGAGAAAATATTGTTGTTGTAGATGCAAGGGTGATAGTATGAATCTTGAAAAATTATTTAATCCAAAAAGCATTGCAGTCATTGGTGCATCGAGAGATAAAAAATCTGTGGGCTATGGCATTCTAAAAAATCTTAAATGCGGTGGATTTTTCAAATGTAGATTCAATAGACCATTTAGAGGAAAAATATTTGCAGTTAATCCAAATGCGAAAAAGATTTTGGGATTTCAATGCTATGGTAAAGTTACAGATATTCCTTTTGATGTTGATCTTGCAATTATATGTGTTCCATCAAAAATCGTAAAAAAGGTTGCTTATGATTGTGTGGAAAAAGAAGTGGGCTCGGTAATTATAATTTCTGCAGGATTCTCAGAAACTGGAAAGGCTGGAAGAGAATTAGAGGAAGAGATTATTTCGCTTTTTAAAAAGAAAAAAATACCTGTTTTGGGGCCAAATTGTTTGGGTTTGATTAGACCATCATCAAATCTAAATGCCACTTTTTCAAGAACAATGCCGCCAAAAGGACATGTAAGCTTTATAACACAATCAGGTGCATTGGCAGACAGCGTTATAGATTGGGCTATTGTTAACGATTATGGATTTAGCAACATAGTTAGTTGTGGAAATCAAGCTTATATAGAGATACACCACTTAGTTCAATGGGCAGCAAAAGATAAAGAAACTAAAGCAATAGCACTCTACATAGAGAGTTTAAAAGATGGAAGGAAATTTGTCGAGTGTGTTAAAAAGATTAATAAGCCGATTGTTGTACTAAAAGCTGGTAAAACCTTTACTGGAAAAAAAGCAGTTAGTTCTCATACAGGAAGTCTAGCAGGAGATTATGATGTATACAAAGCTGCTTTTAAACAATTTGGAATTATTGAAGTTGAAACAATTGATGAATTATTTGACATTGCAAAAGTAGTTGCTGAACAACCGAAATGCAAAAATGAAATTGCTATAGTCACAAATGGAGGGGGATGCGGAGTTGTAGCTGCTGACCACTGTGCAAAGCTTGGTGTAAATCTTGTTGAACTAAAGGAAAAAACCATAAAAAAGCTAGACGAAAGCGGGGAAATGCATCCTGCCTATTCTAAAAGAAACCCGTTGGACTTAATTGGCGATGCTCTCCCCAAAAGGTATGAAGTTGCAATAAACACATTACTTTCAGAAGAATACATTCATGGACTAATAGTTATTCAAACCTTACAAACTATGACAGATTCTTTAGGGGATGCTAAGGTTATTGTGAAAGCAAAAAAAAGATTTAAAGAAAAGCCAATAATTTGTGCTTTTCTTGGAGGAAAATTTACTGAGAAGGGAGTTGCATACTTAAAAAGAAATAATGTTCCTGTTTATGACAATCTAAAAAAGGCTGTTATGGCTATTTCTGCACTAATTGAACTAAATAATAGAAATTAAATCATCGATAACCAACTCTTTGGCTTTTCAAAATTAAATTTTTTAGGAGCATCACCAACAATTTTTATTTCTCTCTTGCCCAACAATTTTTGTGCGAGTTCTAAATAATAAATTTTTTTCGGATCAAAGCCCATCAATTTTGAACAAAAAATATCTACTGCAATAATATCTTCAGACGCCATAAAGAAATCTGTTTTTACAGGATTTCCTCCAACTTCGCATTTTTCCATCCCATAGGTTCCATCAATGATTGTAAGATTTATTTTTTTAACCCTCAATAAATCTATAAGCCTTCTTTCGAACAATCTTTTTGCATATCTATCTTCAGTTAAACCAAGTGTATATTCTTTGTGTATTAAATATTTATTCCATCCTGTTTTTGGTTCTGGCTCCATTACACCCATCAAATTTTTAATTCCTAAGGTTGTTCCGGCTAAAGAATGACATTTTGGGACTGGGATATTGATTACGTATTTCGCATCAAGAAAAGTTTTGGCGATTTTGATTTTTTTCCACTCGAGCGCATTTTTGATCCTAACCTCTACAAATTTATCTTCATTTAAATCGATTAATTCAACACCCAATTTATTATACAAGGAATTTTTAAACGCATCTTTTGTACTTTCGCCACCGCTTCCCTCTGCCACATAAGCAGTTTTTCCCTGTTCTTCCAACCATCTAATTATGGCTTTCAAAGTATTGACATTTGTTGCAACCCCGCTCCCTGGTTTTCCACCAATTGTAAGGTTTGGTTTTAGCAACACTTTTTTCGGTTTGATTTTCAAATTTAACAATTCGAGGCATTTAAAAATAGTTTTCTCTATGTCTTGCTTTATTCTTTTGTAAGAAACTATTGCTTCCATAACTGGTTAAGTGTAGAACAAATTTTTAATTTTTACGAACAAATTTTAACTCAAAAAATTTATAAAAAAGTTTTAAAAATAATTAATTTATGAGCAAAACAATTCCGAAAAAAGAATTCGAAAAAAGAGCAAGAGCATTGGGTGCAATAAATTTTAGAAAAGAAGGACGGGACTGGAAACTTACATTTTATGGTGTTGATATAACATACATGGTAACTCACGGGAAAAGGAAAAAAGGCAATGAAGTTCCAATTGGCGGACCTTCAGGAATTGACCATGTTGCAAATGAAATGGCAAAGATAGCTAAATGGTATAGTCTACCTTATCCAGATGATCCACAATATTTTAAAAAAGTTTTAAAAGGTTATGAAAAATTGCCGAAAAGAAAAACAAGCCTGGACGATTTATTACTTATTTCTGTGCTTTCCTTTATTGCCTATTTGCTTTTGATTAATTTGATACTTTAGGTAAAACAATTTCTCCTTCTTTTTTGTTTCCGAACTTTGATGTTTTACCAAGCAATTCAAGTCTTGCAACATAGGCTGCAGTTATCGCATCTAATTCATGGTGTGTTATTTTTTTATCAAATTTTATACCTAGATTTTTTAGTCCATTAATTAAACCATCTTTATTCTTTTTTCTAGGTATTTTTAAGATATCTTGTGCTCCCCCCGGATATGTTTCCAAAACTCTAAAACCAATTTTTTCAAGCTTTTTCTTTAATAGGATTCCCCCTTTTGTAAGACTTTCCATGCTTTTGATTAAAGGAGGATACGCTCTTATACCAATTTTTCTCAATTGTATTTCAGCACTTCTTAACTTCCCATTTTTCGGCATCGAAAGAGGAGCATCTATTGCTATTAATTTCGGTTTTTCTTTTTTTATCAGGTTTATAATTTCATGATTTTGGTAGACAATAAACGTTCTTGCGGTTAAGTTAACTAAAATACAAATACCTGTTTTATTTTTTGGGTTTCCTGCCAAATCTATTCCACATACTTTCACGTTTTTTCTTATAGATTTAAACAAATTAAACCTTTCTATGAACTTGAAGAAAAAGATATAAATGAATTTGTACTATTTTAATTTAATGAAAAAAGAAAAAATTAAAGTGGTATTGTGCTGTTTTGAGAAAATACCAAGCGATGTTATAAAAGAGGCAAAGAGCATTATAGAAAAAAAATTTAATGCTGAAGTAAAGGTTGTCAAGGGACTTTTTCTTCCACCTACAAGGGTCAGAAAAGTTGAAGGGGTGCAGCAATTATTGGCAGATTCTTTTCTTGCACCAGTAGCTGCTCAAGCAGGAGAAGGTTATGGAATAGGGATAACAGTACAAGACATATACACACCTGATACAAATTTTGTTTTCGGATTGGCTTCACCTTTGTTGAGAAGTGCAATTGTTTCAACCTATAGATTGAAAGCAAAAGGAAGCGTACTGTTTTTAAGAAGAATTGCAAAGGAAATTGTCCACGAACTAGGACATGCTATTTACGACTTACCACATTGCAAAAATCCAAAATGTGTTATGCATTTCTCGAATAGCGTGGAAGATACAGATAAAAAATTAAATTCCTTCTGTTCCGAATGTTTAGAAAAAATTAAAAGGGCAAAAAAAGAAAAAGAAGAATTAGAAAAGGTAAAAAACTTTTTCGAGGAGGTGAAAAGATGGGAAAAAAGGAAATACAAGACAAAATAAGAGATTTAATCAATTGGATAGTTATATTTGAAAACGAATATGGAATACCTAAAGAAGTAGTAGACGAATTAAGGGCGAAAATTGAAGAAATAAGCAAGATGATCGATGAGCTAGAGATAAAGTAATTAATTGATAAATTCTTTCAGTCTCTTAATAGCTTTTAGTTTTTCAGTTTTATTTAATCTAGCTTCTTTTATGGCTTCATTTAGTATTCTTACATTTTTCTCCATAAGTTCAGTTTCAACTGGTCTCGGATAGCCGTCTTTACCACCATGAGCAAAACTAAATTTAGCAGGGTCTCTCCAATCAATCTCTGCACCATAGATAAGTTGAGAGATTAAAGCAAGAGCTCTTATGCACTTTGGTCCAAATCCCTTTAGTGCAACCAATTCTTCATAGTTTTCTGGTTGGATTTGATAAGCTTTTTCCAATTGTTGAATAACTCTCTCACTAAAATCATTTTTAGTTAAAGAATGTTTTCTCCCCATTAGAAGCTTAGCACATCTTTCAATATGCTTTGGGCCATCCCTAACCAAATCCAAACTAATTTTTCTTCCCTCTTTACTCAAACTTGATACCATATTCAAAACATTCTCTTCTTTTCTATTACAACATATCGCATTATGTGGTTCATTAATAAATTCGGTTACGTTTTCGGAAAGCCAATGAAACCTTCTTGCATAACCATTTTTTTCATTTAGGCCTTGCTGTATTACTGCCCATTTTCCATCTTCCGTTAATATAAAGCAATGATGGTAAAGTTGATAACCATCCTGAATTAATGAATTGTCAACTTTTGCACTTAGTCTAGAAGCATAAATAAGCTTTTCAATCTTCTTTGTAGAAATTGACAATTTTTCTCCATGTTCCATTATTTCATCAGGCGTTTTTCTGCTAAATTTTCCCTTCCCTCCTGCAATCATTATCCCAAAATTTTCTAAATTTAATGCCTTTTTTAATGCAGCACATGTTGTTATTGTCAATCCAGAACTGTGAAAATCGAAACCTAAAACACAACCCAATGCCTGAAAGAAGAATGGGTTAGAAAGCCTCCTTAAATATTCGTCTTTTCCAAATTCATCAATTATTATCTCAGATATAACCTTACCCAAATTAACCATTTTAGAAAAAAGCCATCTTGGGCAACTTCCATAATGTAACGGTAATTCAGCAACCCCTGTTTTTCTCATAAATTTTAGTTTCTTCAATTGATTTTTAAATTCTACGTATTTTTGTCTGTCGTGTCGATAAAGTTAAATATTAGTTTAAATTTTAGAGAATTGATGAAAAAGTATCTATTTCCTATAGTTCTTGCTATAGTGTTTTTAATAAGTGTTTCTCCTTCACTTGCAGAAAGCGGAAGTGTTCAACTAGTTGTTTTAGAAACATTAAAGGGAAATACATCATTGAAGGAGATTAATTTTGGTGTGGGTGTAATTAATGGAAGCACATGTGTAATAAACACCAAAACAGAAGAGCTAAGCGGTTGTTACGGATTTGCTTTCCCAAAACTGAAAATTAGCAATATAGGAAATTTGGATGTTAACCTTACAACAATAATTGCTAAAAATTATTCTGAGTTTTTACAAAAAGAAAATTCTACATTTGCTGTAATGTTTTCTGACTATACAAAGGAAAGCTCTTGTAATGAATGGGTTGTTTCTGAAGGTTTGTTTGAAAATGTAACGCAAAGTAATCATTTTTTTCATATATGCAACAATTTAACAACTGGTTTAAATAATACAATTGATGTCGATTTCTTATTGAAATTTCCTTATGGCATAAAGAATTCAACAAAATCAAATAACATTACTATTAAATTTTTAACCATAGATGGAAGTCAAGAAGAGATTCTTAGTTTAAATGTAACTCTATGCATAAATGAGCCTAGCAAAATTATTCCAGAAGAAATTTTTTCCCCTCAAGAATTTGTTATAAATACTTCAGAGTTATTTTTTATTGACATTAATGCAACAAACGATTCTATATTGCCAGTTCTATTTTATGACAATACCACTTTGTTCGAGATAAACTTAACTACTGGTGTTATTAATTTTACACCACCTTACAGAGCAACTACAACCTACCATGTAAATATTTCAATTGATACATGTGTTTGTCCAGGATACGAGGACTCTAAAGTTTTAAAACTTCATGTGAGATGCAAAAACCACCAACCTTTTATGAATATCCCCAATTTAACCTTTTGGGAGGAAACATTATGCGAAGGAGGATATTGTGGGTATAATTTAACCAGTTATGTTAACGATATAGACGGAAGCGAGTTTGTATTTAGCTATGACCCAAACATATTTACTGGAACAAGTGGAGAAGATAACGGTATTGTTTATTTTTATCCAGACGACGAGGACATAGGATCTCATATAATTAAAGTAACAGTTCAGGAAATATCCCCACCACCTCCAAATTGTGGAGGGATTCTTCAGAATCATCAATATATAAATGTAACTGTATATAACGTTAATGATGCTCCAACAATTACTCCAATAGGAGCTCAAACTTTAGAATCTGGAGATACATTAATTATGAATGTTACAGCTTATGATCCTGACCCAAATGAAGCAATAATTTTTACAGCAAATTATCCATGGTTTAAAATTAACACAAGCAAAAAAACATGCATCAATGGTTGGGCAACTACTTTGGTTAATTTTACAGCAACAGATGCTTTAATTGGGAACTATATAATTAAAATTTATGCAAACGACACTAATGGTTCTATAAATTATACTACTTTTAGTCTAACAATAACAGAAAAAAATCTTCCTCCTAACATAACTGCATATTACCCTTTAGAGGATAACTTAATTATCGAACAGCCAAATTCCCAATTATTTTGGATTGAAAAAGAAGACCCAAACGGAGGAGAACCGTCCACATATTGGTATGTAAATGGAAATTTGGTTGCAAGTTTTAGAGATAACTATACATTTAAAAGTTATTATGGAGGACCTTCTGGAAATTTTACAATTACAGTTGTTGTGTCCGATGGCAAACTTAACACAACACATAATTGGAGCCTTACTGTATTAGAAAAAACGCCTCCTCCACCTCCACCTGGGCCAGGAGGTGGTGGACCTCCAGCACCTTGTATCGAAATGTGGATTTGTTTTCCTTGGAGTGAATGCAGGCCTGACGGTACCCAAATAAGAGAGTGCTTCGATAAAAACGAATGTGGAACTATTAAAAACAAACCAAAAACAATAAGAAACTGCACTTATATAAAGAAAAAACCAAGTTGTTTTGACGGGATTCAAAATCAAGGAGAAGAAGGAGTTGATTGTGGTGGACCATGCCCTCCATGCCCAAGTTGTTTTGACGGGATTCAAAATCAAGGAGAAGAAGGAGTTGATTGTGGTGGACCATGTAAAAAAAAGTGTATATATAACAAAAAATTAGAACCGATTTTAAAATGTGGAGATGGTATTGCTGAACCAAAAGAAATATTCACATGTTTTAGAGATTCTTGGGAATTTTGGGCCATGTTACCTGCCCTATTAATAATAGTATCTAAAATAATGATGCTTTACGGAATTCTTCCAAAATTAAAGAAAAAAATTAGGCGAAAAAGTCTATAAAAAAGTTTATAAAAATTATTTCATTTATATTGTTGTACTACAAGGCGTGATCGAATGGTCCATAAAAGATATGTTAAAAGAGGTAATAAAATATACGGACCCTATTTTTACAAAAGCGTAAGATGTGGTGATAAAGTTAGAAATATCTATCTCGGTACTGCAGAAAAACCAACGGAGGGAGAATGGGTTTTTTTACCTACAATAGTTTTCGTTCTTGGATTTTTTTTCCTCTCTAACGTATTAAATTCAATTATGCCTACTCAAAATCATTTAGTAACTGGATTCGTTGTAAGGGAAAAACCTTTGGAGATTAATATTAAAGAACTCAAAAGCATTAATCTTCATCCTGGAGAAAGATGCTATATAAAGGTAGTAAGCAATATTGATGGAGCAAAATTTTTTACAACTTCAAAGCTACTTAAAATCGATAGAAATGGGATAATAAATTTTGTTCCCAATGAATCTGATATTGGAAGGTACCTCACTTTAATCTTTGCCGAATCAGGTAAAAAATTTGAATATGCAATTATTGAAGTGAATATCAATAAAAATGAAAAAAAATAATATTGCAATAATAGTATTTTTTGTATGTTTATTATCTATAGTTATAAAGATTGCTTATTCTCCATCTTACCCAAGTTTCAACACTACAACACTGCCTGAGCAAAATGACTATTTGCTTGTTGGTGTAGAATATTATCGTGATGTAGACAACGCAACTCCGGCAGATTTGGGGGATGTCTATTTTGAAAGTATTAATATCACGGGTAAGAAGTTATTTACAATTAATTCAACAACAGGGGAAATAAATTTCACTCCGCAGGAAGCTGATAAAGGGACTTACCTAGTTAAGCTTTTAATTTGCGATGATAATAACACTGCTGAAGGATGGCCTAATGAATGTGATAAATATTTTTGGAATTTCACTATTATAAATTCCAGTCAAAACAATCCTCCTACTTTGATTTTAGACAATATAACAATACTTGAGGATACGCAAAAATCGTTTAATTTAAGCATTAACGTGAGTGATGAGGATACAGATAAAGAGATAACATGGACATACTATAATTATAATTCAAGTTTGATATCTTTAACAATAGATAACGAAACTAATAATTTAACAATAACTCCTCTGCAAAATAAATACGGAAATGCGATAGTTAATATAACAGCGTATGACACAATGGGAAAAAATGCAACTGCAAAAATAATTATTCAAATACAAAACGTAAATGATACGCCAAAAATAATTTATGCATGTAATGAAACGATAAATTCTACATCTTCATTAATGGAAGATGCATCTGTAGTTTGTTGGATTAATGCAACAGATCCAGATCCAAACGAATATTTAAAATTCGAAGCTAACTATTCTTGGTTTTTGCTTAACCAAAGCGCAATACAAACAATTAACTATAATGCTTCAACCTTGGTGAATTTTACAGCAAACGATAGTACTGTTGGAAAATGGTGGGTTAAAGTTTGTGTTAATGATACGAGCGGCTTATACGATTGTATAAATTTAAATTATACAGTAATCAATTTAAATGATGCCCCGTATTTTGTAGATATAGCAAATTTAACAGTTAATGCAAGTGTGTTATTTCATTATGATGTTAATGCTTCTGACGAGGATGAAGCAACACAATATGGAGAAACACTCTATTATTTTTCAAATGAAAGCTGGTTTAAAATAAACAAAACAACTGGCATGATTATTTTTACACCTTCTAACGAGAATAATGGCACAAACTGGATCAATATTACAGTTAACGATTCTTCCGGTGCAAGTGTCAGTACAATAATTAATTTTACAATATTAATTAATTATCCTCCAACATTAAACGTTACTCCTAATTTTAATATAACAGAAGAAAATGTGTTTTATTATAATTTAAGCATTAATGCAAGTGATAAAGACAACAACAGCATAAAATTTTCTTCAAATGATTCATGGTTAAATTTAAGCGAAAATGGAATAATAACACTATTAACCAATGACAGTGATGTTGGTGTTCACTGGGTAAATGTAACTCTAACTGACTCGTGTGGTGCAAATAGTAGCTATGTACTTAATTTTACTGTTTACAATGTTGAAGAAGCACCCAATATAGTAAATATTCAATTAAGTCAGGGGTCGCTACCAAACGTAATTATTTTAGAGAATCAAACTTTAAATATAAGTATAATTGCAATAGACGAGGATCAAAATATCCCTGATTCTACAGAAACAATTTCTTATTATGATAATACAACAATACTAGATGTCGATCCAATCACTGGATTTGCTTCATTTACACCAAATTTCACACAAGCATTTAATTCTTACTCTATTAATTTCAGTGTTATGGATTCGACACACCTTAAAGATTCCGAAATTCTAACAATAACGGTTAATAATTTAGCTCCTGAGTTGTCCATACCTGATTTAATTGCAATAGAACACCATTTATTTAGGTATGATATTAACTCAACAAACCATCCGGATTATGTATTAACTTATCAAACAAATTCTACATTAGAAAGGTTTGAACTAAATACTTCAAATGGAAAAATATCATTCCTCCCGAATACTTCTCAAATTGGAACTCATTGGATAGAGATAAATGTTACAGATAATTACAACAGCAATGCTTCTGCTGTCGTTAATTTAACTGTGTATCCAAATTCAAGGCCAACTTGTAATTTTGGAAACTCTTTCTATGTTGGTTCAACAACAATTTATGAAACTAATCACACGGGAAATTTCTATGTTAGCGGGTGTAATGATACCGAAGTTAATGGAGAACATGATAATTTAACTTTTATATGGTATTGGAATGGAACCTACAACAAATCTTTTGAATTGAGCTATGATGAGTATATTTCACAATACGTTATATGGAATTATAGCACATATTACTTAGACGAAGGAGTCAATAATGTAACTGTGGTAATAACAGATGGCTATTTAAACACCTCCTATTCATGGTACATCAACGTACTCCATGTAAATTCTCCACCCGTTTTAGTTAAAAAGATAGGTAATTTCAATGGCACAAATTATTATTTGGAATGGCTTCAAGACACTACATATACAATAAACCTATCAGAATATTTTGTAGATTATGATGAATATGGACTAAATTACTCTAATGTAACATACAATTGGACGCCAACAACAAACAGAATTAGCGTTTCTTTGAGTGGGAACTACTTACACTTGTCGCCTCAAGAAGGATGGTATGGTGAAGAAAATATAACAATTACAGCATCTGACAATATAACGCAAACTACATCCAATTTAGTAATTCTCAAAGTTAAGCAAAAATATACTGAAAGGATAGTTCAAACCAGAACAGCAACCTCCACAAGAACTGTTTTCAAAAATGTAGGTTTTGACATTATAATACCTGGTTTAATAACAATGATCGCTGGAACTGATACAATTGTTCCAATTATTATTAAAAATACTGGAGATGTAGATCTTAATATGCTGGAAATCTCTGCAAAAACAAACGAAACAGGAATCCAGTTGGTTTTTGACCAAAATAAATTCCAAAAACTTAAATCCGGTGAAGAAATAACTGCAAATTTAAGGATACTTGCCGGAGATTTAGCGCCTGAAAGATATGTCATAAATATCGATGCTTTTTCAAAATCTCCTTCAATAAGAAAAAGTGCAAAATTGTTTTTAGATATAACTGAAAGGGAAGCTGAATTAAAAGCTGCTGTAAGCAATGAATTAAGTTTTACAAGAGACATAATACAACAAAACCCAGAATGTTTAGAATTAAGTGAATTATTGGATAGGGCAGAAAAACTTATCAATGAAGGAAAATTTAATGAAGCTCTTAATTTAATAAGAACAACGAATCAGGCATGTAAAGATTTTCTTGCCAAACAAAAAATAACGGGTAGAATTGTTGAGAAACCGATTAAAATTTTTGAATGGAAAATAATATTGGGGGAAATAGCCATAATTTCGATAGTTTTCTTAGGTTTTATGTACTATTTCAAAAGGAGAAGATTTAAAAAAAGATTTCGCATATAAATACAATATATGAAAGAAGAAATTAAAAAGTGTCATAAATTAATAGAAAAAACTAAAAAGGAAATAGCTAAAATTATTGTAGGACAGGAAAGCATAATCAATAGCTTATTTATTGCGTTATTAGCTAACGGCCATGTTTTGGTTGAAGGTGTTCCAGGCGTTGCTAAAACACTATTAATAAAAACAATGGCTACTGCTTCTGGATGCAGTTTTAGCAGGATACAGTTTACTGTTGATCTATTGCCAACAGACATCACAGGCATTACCGTTTATACTAAAGAAAAAGGCTTTACTATAGTTAAAGGCCCAATATTTGCAAATTTCATTGTTGCTGATGAAATCAACAGAAGTCCCCCAAAAACTCAAAGTTCTTTATTGGAAGCTATGCAGGAAAGACAAACAACAATTGGGAAAAAAACATTTCCATTGCCTTTGCCTTTCTTTGTTATGGCAACGCAAAATCCAATAGAAACTGAAGCTGTTTATCCATTGCCAGAAGCACAGGTTGATAGGTTTTTAATGAAACTATTAATGTATTACCCAAACATGACTGAGGAAGAGGAAATACTAGAAAAGAATATTGAATTAAAAAGATTTGAAGAGTATAAAATAAAAAAGGTTCTCTCCCCTTCGTTAATATTGAAAATGCAGGATTTAACAAAAAGAATTTACATAAGCGAGGATGTTAAAAAATACATAGTAAGGATTGTTGATTCAACTAGAAATCCAAAGAAATATGATATAAAATTGGGGAAATACATCGAATGGGGAGGGAGTCCAAGAACATCTATAGGTTTATTTATAACTTCAAAAGCAAAAGCGCTAATGGAAGGAAAGGATTATGTTACTCCCCAACATGTAAAGGATGTTGCCCACGAAGTAATGAGACACAGAATTATAATTTCTTACGAAGGACAAGCAGAAAATATAAAAGGAGACGAAATTATTGATGAAATTCTTTCAAAAGTTCCACTACCATAATGACCAAACAAAAAAGAAAGCTTAACATAAACTTGAAACCCCTCATCAAGAGACTAGAATCAATAACAAAAAGGAAAGTAAAAACAAGGTTGATGGGAAATTATGCTAGTGTTTTTAGGGGAACTGGTGGTTTTGAATTTGAAGGTTATAGGGAGTATACTTTAAATGATGATGCATCAATGATAGATTGGAAGGCATCGGCAAGAGCGAATAAGCTTCTGGTTAAAGTTCTAAAACAGGAAAGGGCATTGGAAGTTTTTTTCTTAGTTGACGTCAGCGAAAGTATGATCTTCGGAAGCACGACAAAACTAAAAAATGAATATTCTGCAGAATTAATTGGGACTTTAGCATTTGCCATTTCAGCTGCAGGAGATAAATTTGGGTTTGCGACTTTTAGCAATAAAGTATCAAATATCCTCCCGCCGAGCAGGGGGATAAATCATTTTTATAGATTATGCAAAATACTAACAAACCCAGATGTTTATGGGGGGAACTGCAATTTTGTTGAAGCTTTAGATTTTGCACTCTCGTATGTTAAAAGAAGAAGCACACTTGTGTTTTTTGTTTCAGATTTTGTTGGTTTAAAGGGAGAATGGGAAAAGAAACTGAAGCTCCTCTGTTCAAAATGTGATGTTGTAATGATTATGGTTAGGGATCCCAGAGATGAAACACTTCCTGAAGATACCAATCTTGTATTAGTTGAGGATCCATATTCAAAAAGAAGATTGATAATAGATCCAAAACTTATTAAACACCATTATGAATCTTATGTTAAAAGAGAGGAAAATTCGTTAAGGGAAGCATTTATAAGGGCTGGAGCAGATTTTTTAAAACTCTCGACAGCAGAAAATTTTATTACACCTCTAGTAGGATTTTTCATTAGGAGGAGAAGGAAATGGAGGTAAGCTTTCAAAATCCAGAATATTTGTGGTTGTTGGTAGCGATTCCAATTTTAGTTATAGTTCATTTTTATGCCTTAAAATACAACAGGGGAAAAGCTCTCAAATTTGCAAATTTCGAAGCAATAGCAAGGGTAACTGGTGGGGAAATACTTTCAAAAAATATAACAGTTTTAATAATGAGGGTTTTTGCAATTCTTTTTTTAGTTTTAGCTATCTCAGGGACAATAGTTTATTATAAAGGGGAAAGTACAACACATGACATTGTTCTTGCGATTGACGCTTCGGGAAGTATGAGCGCAACAGATTATGAACCAAGCAGATTGGAAGCGGCGAAAAAAGCAGCACTTACTTTTGTTGAAATGATAAAAGGTGATGTTGGAATTGGTGTTGTTTCCTTCTCAGGTGCTTCAAGAGTTGAACAAAAAATCACAACTGACAAGATTCTTGTTTCAGAAGCCATAAAAAATATAGAGTTACAAGAACTAAGTGGAACAGATATAGGGCAGGCAATAATTACTTCCTCAAATCTATTTTTAAATGAGGAAAGGCCAAAAACAATAATTTTACTAACTGATGGGCAGGATAATGTTGGGGTTACACCTGCTGAAGCTGTCAAATATATAAAACCAAAAATTGTTGTTCATACAATAGGAATCGGAACAACGGAAGGAGGAACATTAGGGGATGTAAATGCATTATTAAAACTTGATGAAGAAACATTAAAATTCATAGCTAACGAAACTGGAGGGAAATACTACAGGGCAAAAAATGTCGAAGAGTTAAAAAAAGCATATAAAGAAATAGCAGAAATAAAAGAAAGAAGATTAAAAAAGAATATCAGCCTTTTTCTCTCTCTGATTGCTTTTGCACTTTTGTTTATTGAATGGGGCCTTCTAAGTACAAAATACAAGATTATGTAACTACTAAAAAATTGCTACATAAACGAAAAATTTAAATATAAGTTATTCATAGCTCCTTATGTTCACCTCCTTTTCCAGCAAGAAACCCCGTTTCTTGCCAGGGTTTTCCACCTCTTTTTCCCCAGCAAGAAACGTTCGAGGGTTTCTTGCTCTTTTTTTCTACCTTTCCTCGAGAACTAATCTTGTCCAATAAGAATCTGGAAACAATTTCACAAGTTGTCTTTTAAATTCCTCTGCTTTTTTTGTATCACCGTAATGTTTTTCAGCTTCATAGGAGTAATATAGAATTTCATCCATTTCGTATTTCACATTAAGCTTAAGAAACTCATTTCTAACCTCTTCAACTTTTTGTGGTTCTTTTAATTGAAAGTACAAATAGGCTAAATCTGCAAGAATCTCAGCTTTAGACTGCTTGCCCTCTGCAACATCAAGCAATTTAGAGTAATATATTGAGCCTGCTTTAAAATCTAGAATATCACTATAAAATCTGGCAAGGAATTCGAGATTATTTTCAGGTATGTGAAAGCCTTTCTCCCCTTCAAGTTTCCCACCATTATCGTAAAATGTTGGATCAATATGTGAAACTACAATTTTATTTTCATAGAGTATAATTATTGCATTCCAATCGTGTGGTTGTGGGATATGTCCTATGCCTGAATTTGTAATATAAACATTTTTTAGGTTTTTATTTAGGTCTTTAAAAACATCAAACACAGCTATAACGGCACTGGCGTATTTATCGCAATCCCCTTTACCCAATTCAAAATATACATCAATTGGCAAAAATGCACCATGCTCTTTGATAAATTTTTTATCATGGTCAACATCATAATAATTTATTCTCGAAGCAACTACCTCTACACTCAACAATATCGCATCTTTAATTGAAAGTTTAGAAATAGATTCTTTTGTGTAACCTAATTTTCTTGCCTCCTCAAAAACTAGCCCTTCCAATTTTTCTTTGTCTTTTATTTTCGGATGTTCTAAAATAAATCCTAAATCCCATGGCACAACCAGTTCTTTTTCTTTTTCAACAGAAGAAAAATCAATTTTTGAAAAATCTTGATAAAAAATTCTTTCCCCATAAATATCATAGGTTCTTGTTTTTCTGGGCTTAACTTTCTTTTCAAATTTTTTTACAACATCAAGATTTTTACAAGACTGAAAGCTAAATGGAATAGAGTAACCAATAGCAAAAGATGCGCCAAGCAACACCAAATTTCTCCATATCTTTTTCATTTTCTTCACTACAAAATAGTAACAAATATAAAAATGTTTCGGTTATAATTTTTTAAAAATTAAACCCTTAAATCTTTCTTTTATGAGAAATTTTGCCTTATTCGTTAAGTCCCCATTGCTCAAAAAGATTATCGGCAATTTTTTTTCTTGAGCATCAGAAAAAGCAAGCGAAATATCTGCATCGTTTATCTTTCTTTTCTTCTTCACTCTTAAATAATATTTCAAAGAACCTATTGAGGATGGCACCTCAACAATCGCTTCAAATTCGGAGTTTTTTCTTATCCAGTTTTGATTCAAAATTTTTATTTTATTATTTGCTAAAAAACTTTCCACATTTATAAAGAACGTATCGGATTTAATTTCTTTCTTTTCTTTTGTTTTTATTTTGTTTTCGTCTTTTTTTTCATCTTTTTTTGTTTCTTTTTCTTTCTTTTCCTCTCTTTTAAACCCAAGAATTTTCGCAATTAATGGTTTTATTTCTTCATTTGGAAGAAGGTACCATTTCCAAAACAATTCTTCTTTTTCACCAATTCTTACCGAAAGCGGCTTAGCAAAATCTTTTATTTGTCTTAAAGCAACCCTAAGCCATGGTTCACAAGATGAGTCCCTAATGATTTTTTTCTCCTTTAGTATTTCAAATGCCTTTTTAAATTTTTCATTGAGGTATTTATATAAAAAAACCAACTTTTCTTTTTGCCCATTAACATAATATACTGGAGAATTCCCTATTTTAGTATTACTCACGAATATAACCTTTTCTTTAACCAGTTCGGAAAGAATTGCAGAGGCAAAAATAACATCAATACTTACATGCTTTGCAACTTGAACAGGAAGAACTGGACCATTTTCTTTTACAAATTCATAGATTTTATTTTTAAGTTCTTGCATGATTGAATAAATTAATTGATGGTATAAAAATTTTTTTAAAATTATTTCTCCACTACCCAAACCATTTCCTGGCTGTAAGAATTTAAAGGTCTATAGTCAAATCCTCCATAAACTTTCCATTTTTTAAAACCGACCATTTTAAGCAACAATTCAAATTCTTTTTTGTATATAAAAGCGATTCTAAACTTTCCTTCCCAATAAATTTTCCTTCCTTTTTTTAGACGCTCTATAAATTCAACAATTTGATCAACTTCATCAACCAAATATGATTTAGCATATAATGAAAATTTTTTATCGCCAATTCTAACATCCCTAATTTTTTGCCATTTTCCATAAGTGTTTAAAATTATTTCTGGATTTGGGAAGAAAAAATTTAGTATTAATTTTCCTCCAGGTTTGAGGTGCCTTTTAATGTTTTTTAGAGTTTCAATTTGGCTTTCGGTTGTTAAATTATGCAAAAATGATCTGAATGGAATTATAATTAATGAAAATTTTGTTTTGAATCTAAAATTTCTCATGTCTGCTTTTTTAACTTTAGGTTTTAGGCCTAACTTTTTTGCTTTTTCTTTGAGAACTTTTAGCATATTTTTACTTATATCGATTCCATAAGCATCTATACCTTTTTTTAGGAGATTTAGATAAATTCTACCTGTACCGCATGCAACCTCAAGAACTTTCCCTTTTGCTTTTTGTGCTTCTCTCTCGTAAAATAATATATCATCTTTATAAGCTTCATGAATTATATCATAAACCTCTGCTCCACTCTCGTAAGCTTTAATCCATTTTTCTAATTCTTTCTTGTTCATAGAATTTATTAAAAGAAATGGATATAAAAATATTTTGAAAACTATGGCTTAATCCACCTAATTTCCCAATAAGTAACATCGCCTTCTTCATCTACGCATGCAATCAACAATCTCTTCCTTGTACTATGTGCAACTCTATTTTTAGCGCTAAATTCGTACCATGTAAAATTTGAACCTTCGTGAACAGGGAAAACGATCCATCTCGCATGCTGTTCTCCTGGTTTAACACCTCTATCGTAAACTCTAAACGGGGCCCCAAACTTTAATGCTGTTTTTGTAATATATCCTCTATTTCTTAAATCTTTATACACACAATACCTCACCCAAAAATTCGGTTCAATTTTTCTTGCTTTTTTTAAAAAACTTTCAAAGTTGAGCTTTTTTTTGCCATCATAAATATCCATTTTTCCTTTTTCAAAAAGATAAAATGCCTCAACCAAAGAATATTGAAATCTTTCTTTTTCAAATGGAGATCCAAATCTACTTTTATCGTATAAACTTTTTGCTAATGGAACTGCTTCAGCTATTACTCTTTCATTTGCAAACATACCTTTAATTTTTTCTTCAACCATTTTATTTTTTTAATTGGAAAACTATTTAAAAATCTTTTGCTACTAAAACCTTATGGAACTAGTATTTCTAGGAACAGGAAGTATGGTTCCAACAAAAGAAAGAAATCACTCAGCAATCCTTCTTAGATATGGAGGAGATAATATACTTATCGATTGCGGTGAGGGAACACAAAGACAATTCAAATTTGTAGGAATATCCCCAACAAAAATAACGAAGCTACTTATTACACATTGGCACGGAGATCATGTTCTTGGGATTCCTGGATTGATACAAACACTTGGAGCATGTGAATACAACAAAAAACTAGAAATATATGGTCCGAAAAAAACAAAAATCTTCATGAAGAAAATGTTGGATGCATTTGTTCTCGAAGAAAAAATAGACATGGAAATACACGAAATTAATGGCGGAAAATTTTACGAAAATGAGGATTTTATTTTAGAAGCAATAAATTTGGAACATGGAATAAAATGCTTAGGTTATTCTTTTATTGAAAAAGATAAAAGAAAAATAAATGTAGAGTATCTAAGAAAATTTGGCCTTGTAAGGAATCCAATACTAAAGGATTTAAAAGAGGGGAAAACAATAGTATGGAAAAATAAAAAAATAACTCCAAAAGAAGGAACAATAATCAAGAAAGGAAGAAAAATAACGATAATTGCTGACACCAAATATTGTGAGAATGCAATAAAGCTTGCAAAAAATTCTGACATATTGGTATGTGAGTCCACTTTCTCAAGAGAGCTTATTGCAAAAGCAAAGGAGTACAAACATATGACAACAGAAGAAGCCGCAAAAATAGCAAAGTATGCAAAGGCAAAAAAATTGTATCTGACACATTTTAGCCAAAGGTATAAAGATACAAAACCATTAGTCAAAGAAGCCAGAGAGATATTTAAAAACACATTTTCTGCAGAAGATTTTCTCAAAATCAAGATTTAAGATTCAAGAAGATATAAAGATCTCCAAGAACGTCTGTAAAAATACCGACAAACAAAGCAAAAAAGGACATAAAATAATTTACAAAGGTTTTAGATATTTCGCCTATAGTTATGCTGCTAAAAAGGTTAAAAATCATCAGTCCAAGTGCTACAGCAATATTAACCAAAAGGATGACAAGCCATACATAAAAAACATGCATAGGTCTTTTTTTAAAAAATAAGAAACTTCTGTATATAGCTTTAAAAGGATTCTTTGTTTCTAAAAATAAGATAGCATAACTAAACATTAATCCAAATTTGAGAATGATAACACCCAATATTAAAAATACCAAAGCAATACTGGCCAATGTTATGGTGTAGAATTTGGAAGTGAATTTATATGCTACAATCGCCAAAACACCTATAAAAATGGCAAACAAAACACTTATCAAATATATTAAAATTCTTACTAGAACAATTTTCCAAAAATACTTTCCTCCTTTTTTCCAAGCATTATATAGTGTAAATTTCCTTTTTTTAACAATTTCCGCTAGCATATAATATGTAAATGCCATTAACCCACTGCCAACTATAAATGTAGCAATTACAAAAATGCAAAAAGACACCATTAAATGAACAATATTGTTTTGAAAAAATTTGAAGATTGGTTCAAATTTTTCTAAATTTGTAACAACATTTGTTTGAAGGTTACTAATTAATGTATGTAAATCAGAAAATTTTCCAAATCTATAAAGCAAAAGGCTGAATATATTAAAAAAAAGCACATACAGAATTTTCGGCAATAAAACAATTGGAGATCTAAATATTTCGTTTACTGCTTTAGAAAGAGTTTTGAAATAACCCATAAATTAATTACTTCGTTACTGATTTATAAATTTTTTTAGATAAAAGCATGAAGCAACAAAGATAATTATACTTATATACTGGCTAAATGTTAAAGGACCGTAGTAAAAATTTTTTTGGTAATACCTTATAAATTCTATTAAAAACCTAAATGCGGAATAAGACAATAATAAACACAAAAACTCCTTATCTAGTTTTCTTAAACGCTTTGACATTAAAATGAAAAACAAAACAAGTCCAAAAATGCTCTCATACAGTTGTGTTGGGTGTCTGGGCAAATTGTCTGGTGCTGTTGGAAAAACAACCCCAATTGGAAGGTTTGTTGGCTTACCGAAACAACATCCATTAAAAAAGCAACCTATCCTTCCAAAGAAGATTCCTAAGGCAATGTATGGTGCAACAAAATTTGCATACCTCCAAAAATTTAATTTTTTAATCTTTATATACGCATATGTAAAAAGAATAGAAAATACAACTCCTCCATACAAAACCAAACCACCATGCCAGAATTTTACAATCTCAAATGGGTGCTTTATGAAGTAGTTAAAGTTTGGCAAGACATAAAAAAACCTTGAACCGAAGATTGCCCCAATTAGCATCAATAGAACAATGTTTAAAAGATGCTCCTCATTAATTCCCTTAGTTTTTTTAGCTTCTCTTAAACCCAACAATGTAGCAACTATAAAGGCTATTGCAAACATCAACCCCCAAATATGGATTTTAAATGGGCCGATTGCAATTTCTTTTAGATTTATGTAAGGAAGCATAATCTTAATCTTAGTAATGAACTAGAGAATTAAAATTTTTGGTTTTTTCATAAATTTTAAAAACTAACTCCTGTCATTTTTTTTAAAAAAATGGAAAATTTCAAAGAAACTTTGCAGGAACTTTTAAATGATGGCAATTTAAAAGATTTAGCTAGAAAACTAAGGAGTGGTGAAATTACTTTAGTTGGAAAGATTAATGAATTAGAGAAAAAATATAATAAAGCATTTCAATCAGAACTCTATCAAAGGAGATTAAAAAGAGAACTAGAAGAGTTGGTAAAATTTTTGGCTAAATTTAACCCTCAATTATGGAACGAGTACCATTGGGTTAAAAGCGAGGAAAAAGACATAACTAAAAAGGCAATAACTTCCTCTTTGGTAGAAGGTATAGGTTGGTCTATTGGGCTAGCGCTTATTAATCCTCCACTTATACCAATCCCATTTTTGTTCAAGGCACTTTTAGAAAAAATTGATGCACGTTGGGGAAAGACTTATGTTTATAAACAACTACTAGCTACTGCCAAAAATACCGCTTTTTTGGTGGATAAAGAAATTTTTTCGCATTTTTATTTAGATTTCTATTTAAGAAACGAAGATGCTTTCAAGGAGCATTTTAAAAGATTAAACGTAGGGGAGATGAAATATTTTGTAAAAAAATTTGAGTCTCTTAAAAAAAGGAATACTAAGCTTGATGAATGGATGAATCAATGTATAAATAATTAATAAAACTGATATAATATAATTAATTAAAAATCGCAAAATTTAAATATCGTGTTGAAAAATAACTATTAAAGCTGAGGTGTTTTTAATGAAAGAAAAAAAGAAAAATTTTTGGAAATATGCTACCTTTGCCCTGATCGTTATTTTTGCAATAGCAATTGTAGCAATAAATAATAGAAACCAAAGTTGTCAATCGATTGGTAAAGATGAGGCAGCGAAGAAAGCAATAGACTTCATCAACAAAAATATATTACCACCAACAACTAAAGCAGTGTTAGAAAATGTTGAGAGAGATGGTTGTTTGTACAAGATGGCGATTAACATAGGTGGTCAGAAATTAGAAACATATCTTACAATGGATGGAAATTTATTGTTTCCGCAAGCTATTGATCTAAACACAAAATTACAACCTAGAACTACAACTCCACAACAAGAACAAAGCGATTTACCAAAAACTGAAAAACCGAAAGTTGAGTTATTTATAATGTCCTATTGTCCATTTGGAGTACAAAGCCTAAAAGGAATAATTCCAGTTGTTAAGCTACTAAAAAACAAAATCGACTTTTCTTTAGAATTCGTTGATTATGCAATGCACGGTGAAAAAGAAGTTTATGAAAATCTCAGAATGTATTGTATAGAGAAAGAGCAGCAAGATAAACTCCTAGACTATTTGGAATGCTTTGTTAAAGATGGAAATTCGGAAAGGTGCTTAGATGAGGTTAATATTGACAAAGATTCATTGAAGGAGTGCATGGACAAAACAGACAAGGAATACGGAATAACAGAAAGTTTAAATGATAGAACAAAATGGGCTGGAGGAAGATTCCCACCATTTACTGTTCATACAGAGCTCAATAAAAAATATGGTGTGAGGGGTTCGCCAACGCTTGTAATCAATGGCCAAGTTGCAAGAAGTGGAAGAGATCCGGCAAGTTATTTAAGTACTATATGTTCGGCATTTACTGAAGAGCCGGAAGAATGCAGTATGGAAGTGTCAACACAAACGCCATCTCCAGGATTCGGAGGTGGAACAGGAGGTAGCAGTGGAGGAAATTGCGGTTAATTTTTCTTTTCTTCCTTTTTTGAAAGATATACTTTTTTAACGCCATTTAAATTTTTTATTAAAGATATTATTTTCTTTAAATGGTCTATTCCTCTACTTTCCAATAAAAAACTGCACTCTATTAATTCGCCAGCCGATTTTGCATTTGCTTTTTTAATGTTCGTCTTTGTAGAGATTATAGCATTTAATATCTCAACAAATAAACCAACTCTGTTTAATCCCCTAACTGTAATCTCAACATTTGGGCCTATTTTATCCACCCACTCTGCATGAACTATAAATTTCCTTAAAGATCTTGTTCTTCCCTTTATAAGTTTACAATTTTTTTTATGTATCATTACCCTACCAACTTTTGAAGCAAGTCCAACAATCTGATCTCCTGGAAGAGGATTACAACATTTAGAAAGTTTAATTTTTGGATTGGTAATTCCAGAAACAGATATTATCCACTCTTCGAGCTCTTTTTTCTCTTCGCCAACACTTGCGCTTGCACTTACTGGTATTTTTTCCACCGATCTTATATATTGTTTGATTTTAGATCTTGCCCTTGAAGTTTTAACATATTTTAACCAGTCTCTACTCGGTCTCTGTGTCTTTGAAGTAATAACCTCAACAATATCTCCATTCTTGAGAACTGTTTTTAAGGGAACGAATTTTCCATTTACTTTTGCTCCAATTGCTCTTTCTCCAAGCTCACTATGGACAGCATATGCAAAGTCTATTACACACGAACCTTTAGGAAGTTCAATTACCTTACCTTTTGGAGTAAAAGTAAATATTTCGTCTTCAAAAAGGTCTATATGAAGCATTTCAAGAAATTCCTTATAATCTTTTAAACTTTGTTTCCATTCCAAAACTTCCTTCAGCCAGTTTAGCTTGTTATCAAATTCGCTGTTATCACATACACCTTTATATCTCCAATGTGCAGCTATACCATTCTCTGCTATATTATCCATTTCTTCTGTTCTTATCTGGATTTCTATAGGTTGTCCCCCTTCTCCAATAACAACTGTGTGAAGCGATTGATACATATTTGATTTCGGCATTGCAATATAATCGTCAAATTCTTTAGGGATGGGTTTCCACATATTATGTATGATTCCAAGAATTTCGTAACAATCTTTCACTGTCTTTGTTATTATTCTAATTCCGACAACATCGTATATTTCTTCAAAACTGCATTTCTTCCTTTGCATCTTTCTGTATATACTGTAAATATGTTTTGGCCTTCCTTTTATAATAACATCTTTTTTTCCATGTTTTTCCAACTCTTTTCTAACAACAGCTATAATTTTTTCTATTTCTTTTTCTCTATGCTCCATGCTCTTCTTTATCTTTTGTGAAATTTCTTCATAAATTTCAGGATGAAGGTATTTAAATGCGAGGTCTTCAAGTTGCCATTTTATGCTACAAATTCCAAGTCTATACGCGATTGGTGCATAAATTTCCATTGCTTCCTTCGCTATCCTTTTTTGTTTTTCTTTTCTAAAATACTCTAAGGTTTGCATATTGTGAAGCTTATCAGCCAATCTTATAAACAAAATTCTTATGTCTTTTATTGAAGCCAAGATTACTTTTCTCAAACTTTCAGCATGATATTCTTCCATACTCCTAAACTCATATTTATTTAGGTTTGTTACGCCATCAACTAAGGATGCAATTTTCTCCCCGAATTCCTTCTTAATTTCATCTAAGCTCACATTTGTATCTTCTACAACATCATGCAACAATCCAGCAGCAATTGTTAAGGCATCCAGCTTTAAATCAGCTAAAATTGATGCAACCGCAAGTGGATGCCATATGAACGGTTTGCCTGATGCTCTAAATTGATCTTTATGAGCCTTTTTTGCGAAGTTGTAGGCTTTTTTAATTAACTCTATATTTTTCTCCTCCTTTTCATAGCTTTTCACTTTTTGGATTAATTCATCAATGTGCATATTATCTGCAATTTTAAAACTATTTATAAAACTTATCTTCTTCTGAATATTCCCTTTAGTCCACCTAAGAATTTACCGAATCTCTCTGCTGTCATCTTTCTCTTTTCCAATGCCATTCTTTCCTTATGCCTTCTCCATTCCTCCTTTTGTGCGTATTCTTCAGGAGATATTCTAGAAGTCCTGAGAACTAAGAAATACATAATTATGCATAGAATAACAACACCTACAATCTTTACATGCCAAGAATAAACTTTTAGATAGTACAATGTGTCATCGACAAGTCTACTTCCTACCGAAATATCTTTAATTTTCAACAAAAATATAAAAATTACAACATAAATACCAAACAAAACAATTCTTCTAAACCACCCTGGTCTAAAAATTCTACTAACAAAAACATATGGAAAGCCAATTATTATTACGATCCAAAGAAGTATAAACCTAAAAACAGTACCCAACATTAAGACCCATGACTCTGGTAAAAATCTAACTCCAATTAGAGACATCACTAACGAAACAATTATGCCAGCAGCTTTATTTTCTATGACGCTTTTACTTGCCCATAATAAAACAGCAAAAACTAAAAGAAATAAACCTAATCTTATAAATGCGATATCTGAAAAAATGCCCTCACCACCAAATAAAATTTTGGAAACTTCCTCCAAAAATCCATAAATACTAGAATCGGCTGCAAAAACAGATTTGGTAAACAGAATAAAACACAGCAAGACAAAAATTTTTTTCATATCTTGATAATAGTATCCTATATATTTAAAGTTTATTTTTTCTTCATATCCTTCTTTATACCTTCTCCAATAAGAACACCACAAGCTGCTGCTCCTGCTATCCCTCTTGACAATCCGGCACCATCTCCACCTACATATATATCTTTTATGTTTGTTTCTAGATATTTATTCGTTTTAATTTTTAACCCATGGAATTTGATTTCGGGAGCATATAAAAGTGTAGAATCGTTCGCTACTCCTGGAATAACTTTATTTAATCTCTCTATTCCGGCAACTATATTTTTAATTATTTTTCCAGGCAAAGCAAGGGATATGTCGCCATAAACAACATCATCCAAGGTTGGCTTTACGAGATAATTAAGTTTGTGTTTTTCTTTACTTCTCTTTTCCATTCTTAAATCCCCTAATCTTTGTAGTATTATTTTACCTTTTCCTATCGTATTTGCAAGTGCAGCAACTTCCCTTCCATATTCGTTTGTATTGCTTAATGGATTTGTCAAAAATATTCTTATTAAGAATGCAAAATTTGTGTTTTCTCCAGGGTCTCCTTTTTCTGAATAACCATTAACAAGAACGAAATCGTCATGTGTCTCCTTTGTTACCTTACCGCCAGGGCATGTACAAAATGTTCTTGCAAATATTTTATTTTTCAAATACATATGGAACTTCATATCCCTAACTAAATTTGTTATCCAGTCTGTTATTTCTCTAGAAACTTCAACCCTAACACCAATATCTATAGGACTATACTCGTATTTAATGCCTAATTTTTTAACAATTTTTTCCAACCAACTTGCACCAACTCTTCCAGGTGCTAAAATCAACTTATCATATTTGTAAACACCCTTAGTTGTTCTAATTTTATTTTCGTTTGGTATTATGTCTTTTACCTCTTCTTTGCATAAAAATTCTACACCTCTTACTTCAAGATCATTCTTAAATTTAGAAATCAAGTCTTTTAGGTTATTCGTTCCAACATGCGCCTGTCTTGTATACACGAATTTTATATCTGCTTGGCTTGCTTTTTTTCTTATTTCGTTAAGCAGAGCAATCTCGTCATTTGTTAATTCACGAGCAAAAACACCATACTCTGAAAAAATTTTTTCTACTTTTCCAACTAAGTTTTTATTTTTCTTTAACCCAATTATTTCTGTTAAATTTGTTCCTACTTCTGTATCAAATATTATTTTACCGTCAGAAAAAAGACCTGCACCTCCTATTCCGCAAACGACATTACACGGCTTACAAGATTTTTTGCAGTTATTTGGATATGGGCAAATTCTTTTTTCGCTGTCTCTCCCTTTATCAATTATTGTAACGTCGCAAAAATCTGCTAATTCGTAAGCTGCAAACAATCCAGCTGGCCCACCACCTACTATAATAACTTTCATCCGTTTTTGTGTTTTTATTTTTGGTTAATAAATTTTTTGTTTTTTGGTTCTGTTAACATATTGCGGATAAACGAAGGGTCCGAGCATAGCAAACGGAGAAGTCATGCCTTCGCGAGCTTTTTTTCTATAAATTGTCCATTTTCTAAATTTCTTTTAACTTTATCCCAAGAATAAATTCTACCATTCATCGCAATATAAACACCATTTTCAAGAACATTTATAGCACCAACAGCGGTTCCTAAATTAAAATCAGCATCAGAATCTTTAAATTTTTCAGGCTTCATTGCACCTGTCAGAATTATAACTTTATCTTGAATATCACTTAATTTCTTAGCGGTTTCAATCATAGTATCTGTCCCATGAGTGATAACAATTTTATCAGAATTTGCTTTCTGGCAAGCTTCATAAATTTTTTCTCTATCTTCTTCAGTAATATCTAAGCTATCTTTTTTAAGAACAGAGATTATTTCAAATTCAAAATTTGGATTAACCTTTTCTAATATTCTTTTTACAGCTGGTTCTTCAATTTCAAAAGCGTAACCTTTTGTTAATCTTGGATAATCTTTATCTATTGTTCCGCCTGTCTGAATAAATACTACTTTCATATTTCATTATAGAAATTAAATTTATTTAAATAGATTGCGTTCTGCGAGCCGACGCCGATTGAATATAACATTCTGGCGTTATGCGAAG
Organism: Candidatus Woesearchaeota archaeon; assembly: GCA_017608525.1. GTDB lineage: Archaea > Nanobdellota > Nanobdellia > SCGC-AAA011-G17 > GW2011-AR17 > JAFCFS01. The sequence continues at coordinate 31,357 of JAFCFS010000007.1, forward strand.
CTCCGAGCGTTAGCGAGGAAGTCGGGGTCGCCGTCGCTGATTTATATACTAGAGTATTTATTTTAAAAGTTGAAATCAAAGAATTTATAAATATTAAGTTGTTCAAGTGGTCATTATGAATGTCCAAATATTTTGTGATGCTTTACAAGAGGGTTTATGGTTCAAAAAACTTTCAGAAAAATTAAGAGATGCTGAAATAAAAACTATCAAATCAAGAGGAAACAATCCAAGAATAATTGAAGAATTAATCAGATATGATAGGCCTGATATCATTCTGTTGATAAACAATAAACCAGTTCTTGTAGTTGAAAAAACAGAAGAAGTACCGACCGGCCATAATGTGGGTCAAAGATTTGCTAGAATAGTTAGATCCGCCGAACTTCACATCCCATTTATTTATTTCTGCCCTTTTGTGGCGATGAAACATGGAAAATATGCAAATCAATGTTATATAAATGCTAGATTGTTTGTTGCTGTCAAAAATATGAGTAAAATCCACAATACACCAATTTTAATAATTAATTGGAAATGTGATGACGACTATGAATTAATAAGAGATGGAAGTGAAGACAAAGAATTAAAAGAATTGATAAATGACTTATTTCAAAATAATTTTAATTTTGGGAATTCAATTATTGTGAAAAAAATTCTTGAAAAAATGGATAAAGAGTATAATGAAAGAATTAAGATGTTTCCCAACTACAAAAACCCACCACCTACAGTAAAGATTATCAAAACTTCTGATTTTATTAAAGAAATTAATAAAACTTTCGGCAATATAGAAATACCAAAGTATTTTTTAGAGAGAGATTATACTCTTCTATATAGGCTAGGGATGACTCCTGAAAAATGTAGGAGAGAAGATCCATTTACAGGAACACAACTAGTGTATGATTATATATGGTGTAGATATGGTGAAACAGTAAAGGAAAGAAAAATTAATTTAGTTTTAACAATTCCTTTAGTTACTATTAAAAGATGGAGAGAAGCTAATCCTGATGATTTACATAGAAAAAGACATTTATATTATACAATACCAGATCTATTAGTGTTAAAAGATGGTATAATAGTAACAAACAAAATTAAGAAAGAGAGAAAAAAGCAGAAAACTCTGGGTGAAATAAAATGATAAGAGAAGATGAAATATATGTAAGAATTAAACAATTTTTAACAAGTAAAGGATGGATTGTTATTGGTGGGGAACCTCCAAATGGAACAAACAACATACCAAGAATAGAATTAAAAGACATGGAAACAAAAGAAAAAGGCAGTAAAGGTTCAAAGAAAATAGATCTTGTATTCTTCAAAGATGGTTACTTTTTATTAAATGAATTGAAAAGTGTTTTTAATCAAAAAGATGTCAATAAACTCAATGAAATAACCCAAAATGAGAAATGGAGAAAATCCTTTATTAACGCATTATATGAGAAGAGAATATTTAAGTGGAATAATATAAAAATAAATCCAGAAGATTATATAAAATCAGATATTTATCTAATAAAATCAATAAGTTATAGCGCAGGTAACAAAATACCTAATGATTTTGTTGTATTTATTGTTGGTAAAGAAAAAATAACAATTAAATTTGGTTTAAATATAAATACTGCTATTAAAAACTTATTTGTTTAGTTTGTTTTTCTAAAAATCATTATGAATTCCTCTTTCATTTTACCCATTGTTGTGTTATACTTACCCCTCTTGATCTCATACTGAAATTCAAGTCCAACCTTGGACCCAAATTTGATGAACTTTTTATTTAATTCGATGGTTTTCCCTTTCACTGTTGGATTGCCAATTACAATACAGCAAAATTTATTATCTTTTAATACTCTACTCATCTCTTCAAATGCTTTAAGCATATCTTTATCAAATCTTTTAACTACATCATTACTTTGTCTTCGTCCCCCTATAAGTTCTTTGTCTAATTTTCTATCACTAAATCCTAACCATCTAAGTGAAAGTTTTTGATATTCTGCATAAGGAACGGCGGCAATATAAGGCGGGTGGGTTACTATCAAATCTATTTCAGAATCATTAATAAAAGCTAGGTTCCTTGTATCACCACAAACAACTTTGATATTTTTACTAAATTCTTTATATTTATCTAGTTGTAATATTCTTGATTTTATTTCATTAACTTTAGATACAAATCTTTCAAAAGTATCTGTAACTTTTCCTTTTCTTTTGCTTATCATTAAATTCCCAAATTCTGAAGAAGCATTGGATACACCTCGAATAATGCTTGAGAAAGCCACTAAGCACATATCCCTTGCATCTTTGTTCTCTATAAAGTCTATATATTTTTTAATAATTGCGAGTTCAACTATAACTTGTGGTTGAAACCATTTATCGATATATGGGAATTTTGGTACTTCATATTCTTCAATCATGTTTTTTTTATCAAATGAATATAGTGTCTTTTGTTCTCTTACAGAATAAATAGCTTGCTTTAAACTCATAATTAATTTTCCTATTTCTTTATCGAGTACTGTTTTTTCAATAGGAGTAATTTTCACTTTGGATATAAGACATGCAAGAGGATTTATATCAATACCAATTGCTCTTCTTTTTCTAATCATTGCCTCTACAAGAGTTGTACCAGAACCAACAAAGTTATCTAAAATCAAATCATTTTCTCTACTAAAAATATCTATTAAATTACCTGCTATTTGGGGTATATATTTAGAGGAATATCTGTGAAAATTATGAGTTAAATAAGTCGTATCTGCATTGATAAACTCCCAATTGATTTTGTTTATTCTCTTTAGATATTTTTTCTCAAGCATTTTTATCATCTCTAATAATTAGTTTAAACTCATGTTTGCTATTAAGTGTTTTCTGTTCCCAGCCAACTTTAGTTTTTATAAGTTCTAAATATTTGGGGTTAATTTCATATATTACTGAGTTTCGATTTAATTCTTTAGCTACTTTCATAACAGTTCCTGAGCCACCAAAAGGGTCTAAAACAGTTTCACCTTCTTGGCTATATAATTTAATTAATCTATAAGGTAATTCTTCTGGAAATGGTGCAGGATGTCCTTTTGTATAAGATACTTTCATTTCCCAAACACTCCAACAAACTTTTTTGATGAATTCTTCGGAAAGTTTATTTTTTTCATTAAATTCTATCTTGAATTCTCCTTTTTTCTGAAAAATTAGAATATATTCATGCATAATATTCAAGTTTAAATAACCAGGATATGGTTCCTTTTTCAAAAATTTAGTTGTGCCTCTTTGCCATAAACCTTGGGTTCCTTTTGGCTTAACCCAGATTATTTCTTTTTTAAATGTGAAACCTAATCTTTTCATTATTTCTATAATATCACAGGGAATATGTTTCATTTCAGAGTTTGATACTGCTGTTCCAACATTTATACATGCAAATCTTCCAGCTTTCAAAACTCTAGATACCTCAATTAAAACTTCTTTTATTTCTCTGATATATTGGTTATATCCTTTTTCTGAATCCCCATTACCATATTCTTTCAAATTCCAATAGGGAGGAGAAGTTATCATTAAATCTATAGACTCATTTTTTAATTCTTTCATATTTCTAGCATCTCCAATTATTAATAGATGTTTACTCATTTTTACCTCCATTTTTTCTTGGCTGAATCAGATACAAATGATTTTTCAGACAACCAAGCAATTACAATATTTCTAATTATATCCGCATCTGCGTTTCCCATCTCTCCTTTTAATTTCTGAATTAGTTCCCATTGTTTCTCTGTAAAGGAAACTTGAATCCTCTTAGAGTAACCATTGTTTCTCATTTTACACACCTAATACACATATATTACATAATTAAAACAAAGAAGTATTTAAATGTTTCTAAATGTTTCGATTATACTTCTTTCCATCGTTCTTCAAAAAGCTCTCTCATAGAAGCCACAACTTCACTAATTTCTTTTATTGTGGTGTCTTTATTACCCAAATCTTTGATACTTGCTCCAAAATGCCAACATTTCTTACCAGAAATTAAATATCTATCGTGAATCTTCTTATTGACTTTTATTTCAACAACAATTCCCATTTCTTTTTCCATTTTCTTTTTGTACTCTTTAAGTTTATTAGAGTCGTAAATATTAGCGGTAAGGATTTTTAACAATTCTATTTTACCTTTCAATATTGCAAAAGGGTACAAAGTCGAATGTGAAATATGAGAATCGCATAACAAAACTTCTTTTTCTTTTATTTCAGTCATTAGGAACTCTTCTAATAACCTTATAGCTGTAAAATTCTGACCTGATTTTATGATATAAACTGGAGCTTTTTCAATTTGTCCAAGCAATTGTCTTATTCTTTTCAGACCTTTGCTTAAAAAATAAAGAGTTCGTTCTCTCTCTTCTATAAGATTATCTTTCTTAGCTTTATGTACTATTTTTCTATAATTATCTTCTCTTCTCCCTAGTAAAATGAAGAGTTTCTTACATTCATCGTATATTGCTCCAGATTTTTTATTATTATATTCAATTAGGTAAATAGAAAGGAGCAGAACATTAATATCTGGTAAAGAATCGTCTACCAAATACTGACCATAATTTCTGTAAATTATTCCAGAAACTGTTTCGGGTATCTTTATTTCAATATCTAAGGTTCTATTTTTCTTTTTTGAGACCATTTTCAACGAACCTCTCCCCTGTTGAAGTTAAAGTCCAAGCTTTTAACTTATCTTTCCTTTCCTTTGTTTCCATCATAAATCCTTTTTTGATATTTTTATTTACCATATCATTAATGTTTTTTGGTGGCTTTTCCTTTGCTTCTCTAAACCCATCTTCTAAATCTTTAGCGTTAAAGGAAGACATACCACGAAAATTTTCAAGATAGTATCCTATTACAAGTGTTTTTTCTACATCATTCTTTGGTTTTTTTGTTAAAATAAACTCTTTTATGGAAATTTGCTTTTTAGTTTGAACAGGTTTTGATTCAAGTAATTTTTCAAGCTTTTGTATTCTTTTTTCATGATCATCCAATATTTTTTTGATTTCTTCATCCATTTTATTACCTCAAATTCTCTTCTTTATTTTCAGACTCTTTGTTTTTCAACAATTCTTTAATCAGTAAATATCCTCCATGTAAACCAGGTATTGTTATTCTGTAGCTTGTTTTTGTACTACCCCGCTTATCTTTTTTGTGTATAATAAGATCTCTATGTTCCTTTAAGTTAGTACTCAAGTTTACAAGAGAACCAATACCAACGTCCTCTAACATTCTTATTAAGTCAGACGAAGAAATTTCCCTTTTATTGAAATAATGATTATATGCGGTTAGGATTATAAGAGACGCTTTTAATTGTTTTTCTCCCTCATTCTTTCCTTTTGGTTGAACAAGTAAATGAATTTTTTCATCAAAATCAAAAATTTTATAAAGGTCTTCCTCATCCACTCCAACCTTTTCTGCCAAATCCTTTATTCCTTCTTTAATCGGAGTTAGCTTCTTAATTTCTTGAGGTAAAATTTTAGGCATCTTTGTTTTTTTTGTTGTTTTTATTTTTTTAGAAACGGTTTTTTTATTTTCTTTTTCATTTTCAATGTTATTCAAAACTTCCTCTATTCTATAATGTAGAATTTTATATTCCGCATTTTCTTTTTTCAGAATACCTACTTTCACGAGATCTCCAACAGGTCCAGAGACGGTTGTTACCTTCGTACCCAATTCTTTACTAATCTCTCTTAATGTAAGAGAGTCTTTTTTAATTAATCCCAATTCTTTAGAAAAGTATCTACCTATTAACAACAGCAGTATCTTCTTTCGATTAGAGAAATTGGGGTTTTTGATTATTATTTTCCCATCTTTTTCGTTAATTCCTATGTATTTTTTGGATTTCTCAACTAATAACCTTAACTTTTTGATAGTATCCTCTTCACTAATGATAAGTTCTTTTAAAATTTCTTTCTTTTTATCTTCCATATTTATTCACCATCATATTTCATCTTACATAATTAATAATGATGTTAAATTATAAATCTTTCGATATTTTAAAAGGATTTGAATGATAAAATTAAAAAGATGAAGGTAGATATAAAACGCATACGAATAATGTTTAAAGAAAACAAATATGGTGTAAGCCACCCGACGGCGACCCCCGATTGAATATAACATCACTTGGCGTTATGCGAAGCTTCCGGTAGGAAGTTTGGGTGAGCGTTAGCGAACCGCTTAACGGCTGTTAGCAGACCGAAGCCCGAAGGTCGAGGCAAGGAGCGAAGCGACGCAGAGTTCGGGGGCGAGCAGAAAACTTTAAAAAGAATGTGGTTCTACTTAAAATAAATGGTAGAAAATTACATTAGTGGGCTTTTTACTTCACAAGAATACTTTATATATAGTGTTTCTTTTACTATGATTCCAGTTATTATTATAACGGTATTAACAATTCATACAATTATAAAGAAAAACCATAGAAGATTGATGTGGGGGTCTGGTTTTTTCTTCATATTTGGACTATTTTCATTTGCACTTCAACAAGGAATGCTTAATACATTTTTGAGTATGGATCTAGATTATAATAATGTAATCATAGCTTATGGAAGTGTTTTGAAAACTGGAATTTATTTTTTAATATCTATACTATATGCCTTATTATCAATTATATTCCTTTTAGAAAAAAATGTACGGCTTAAATAGGCTTTTAAAACTTCTTAAGGATTGTAAGAAACATTCATACGAAGAACTTGAAAAAGAATTTAGTAACAAAATTAAATTATCTACAATAATGAGAGAAGCAGAGGTAAAGGGATTAGTATTGGATTATAAAATGTTAAAGAAAATAAGAATTACTGCAAAAGGATTGGAATGGTTGATAAAAATAAATGGTATAAAAAATTAGGGGCACTTATAAAGGGCATTATATCCTCTCTAAAATAATTTTAAGGCGAGCCCCCGAATTTCTGCTAACGGGTATTTCACGCACTTTTTATTCGTATAACTTCCTAAATGGAAGTTAAAGCGAACTTTTATAAAGTTGAATTTCATACAATTTTTTATAGACTTAGATATTAAAAAGCTTACGTCGCAGGAACGATACGAGTTAATAGGTAAGCTCATCGAAGAAATAAAGCTGAGAAAGTATTCTTACCAAACAGGCAAAGCTTACATCTCAGTTGTGAAAAGGTTTCTAAAATCTGGAAAGACACCCAGAGAATTCTTGCTTTCTTACTCAAACAAGAGCAGATCAACCATGAAGGGTGCTTATTTTGCCTTGAAATTCTTCTACGAAAACGTGCTTAATGAGAAATTTGATGAGAAGCTACCATTAGCTAAAAAGAGTTTAAAACTACCTTTGGTATTAAGCAGAGAAGAGATAAGCAAAATGATTGAAGTAACTACAAACATTAAGCACAAACTTGTTTTGATGTGTCTTTACTATGCTGGTCTTAGCTTAGATGAAGTTAGAAATCTGAAATGGCAAGACATAGACTTTGATAGAGATGTTATCATCTCAAAACGGCTAAAGGAGAAAAAGAAAGAGTTGTATTTTTACATCCTAAATTAAAAGAGATGTTGAGAGTTTATGGTATTAGCAAACAAAGTCTGGTTTTCAAATCGCAAAGAGGTAAGAAATACAATAAAAGAACGATCCAACAAATAGTAAAAAACGCAAGTAAAAAGGTGGGAATAAAAAAGAAAATAACTCCCCCCCACATTAAGGCATAGTTTTGCTACGCATTTACTTAAAGCTGGAGCAGATATAAGATATTGTTGAAAGGTTGC
>JAFCFS010000037.1 GCA_017608525.1 Candidatus Woesearchaeota archaeon
AAAGTTCAAGAAAAAAGGGGTAAGCCCGTTAGTTGCGACAATTCTTTTAGTTGGATTTACTGTTGCTTTAATAGCCCTGATTGCAATATGGGGTAAAAGATATGTTGAAGAAAAGGCGGAGAAAGAGGGAATTCTTGCTGAAAGAAAAGCAGAATGCCAGAACATAGAAATAGAATTTGTATCGGGTTGCAAAGTTGGGGTAGAGGATGGCATATCGTATTATAATTTAACCTTGAAAAATAAAAAGCCCAGAAAAATTGAGGCATTTATTATGATTGCGAAAGCAAAGGGTATAAGCAGACCTGTGGAAAAAAGAAAATTGCTAAAGGGACTTTCCACGAGGGAAATAAATGTTGGCTTTCCAATTGAGAAAGATATTTCTACAATTGATATAGTTCCGCAATTAAAAGCAGGTAGGGACGTTTATGTTCCGTGTTCGCAGAAGCATGTAGAAATCAGAGCTGACCTTCTAGATTTGTGCGAGGAAGAATAAAAATTTAAAAATTTAATACTCTTCTTTTTATATAATGCGAAGAAGCCAAGTTACTATATTTATAACAATTGGTTTGCTAATAGCTATTTTGATTTTATTTTTCACAGTTTTAAAATCAGAGATGATTAAAGAAAAACTTTCCTTATTAATTGCCAAAGAAGAGATTTTTTCTCCAGAAGCGAAAGAGGTTAAAAATTTTATACAGGAATGTTTTGAAAATACAAGCAAAGATGGTTTGATTTTGCTTGGGCTTTACGGCTTCAAAACAGAACTTTTAAAAGAACATTTTGAAAACGAGGATTTTAAAACTAACTACCTTTATTTGAATAATAAAATTTTACCAACAAAAAAAGAAATTGAAAACTCATTGTCAAATTACATAAAAAAGGAACTAAACTCGTGCGTTAAAAATTTTGATATGTTTAAAGGTTTGAATATAAAACCCGAAAAAATGAAAACAAATGTTGAACTGAAAGAGAAAAGTGTTTTGATTAAAATGGTCTGGCCAATAGAGATAAAAAAAGAGGAGATTACCGAAAAAGTAAGATATTTTGAAATCGAATTACCAATTAGACTGGTTCAACTTTACGATTTTGCAGATCTTATACTTGAAGAACTCGACAAAAAAAATTTATGTTTGACATGCATAAATAAAATTGGAATAGAAAAAAATATTTTAACTAAAATAGATTTTTATGGAGATGATAACATTGTTTTCACTCTTCAAGATAAAACCTACACACTAGGTGAAGAAGAGTACAAGGTTATATTTGCTGCAAAACAGAGGTTGGGATAAAATGAAAAAATTATTAATAATCGCTTTAGTATTTTTCCTCTATGTTTCGATAGCTTTTGCTGTTAGGTGCGGTGATTTCGAGATTTCTCCATTTAAACTTTCTGACAGGATACCAACAACAGGAAATGAAAAATATAATTATATATGCAGAATAGCTCCTCAAGATACAATTATAGAGTTGGGTAACAGAACAATTAGCTTTTATAATATTGACGGAATTCTCGACCCAAATACTGGTTTGCTAAAAGGGAAAACTATCGGAGAAACAAAAATATGTGGTAAAAAATTAAAGTTTAACGTTACTTTCACCTGCAATATTAAAACAAATGAAATAAAAATAAATGAGGGAACAACAAAAGTAAAAAATTTCCTAATAAGAGGAAGTCCGGAAATTCTACCTATGGAAGATAAAGAAATTATAAAGGGTTCTAATGTATACTTAAACAATATTAAGCTAAATGGGATTGCGAAGATTAAAGACAGTGGAAGATTTATTTTTGATGGGGACGCATTTGGTGATGGTTTTAGAATTTCTGGAAAAAATGTTCATTTCTCATATTGTGGAGATTTTGAGGAAAAGAATTATATTGATGTTTGTGAAAAACTCAAAATTGGTGGTGAAAATCTCGAACTTAGCCTAAATGATAATAATCAATGGACTTCTGGGAGAGTTTCTTATAAAATTTTTAATGGTGAAATAGAATTACACGATAATTTTGCGAAAATAAAAAAGACATCTAGTGTAGAACATAAAAATGGCGAACAAACTATTTTATTTGATAATGGGGAAATAATATTAAAATCAAATGCCCCACCAAAAACAAACATTGTTGAATCTTATTTAAATAACATTATCAAGGTGGAAAACAATATAATTAGCGTAGGAAATTGCATAGAATACCCAAATTTCTTAATAGAAGGTAGCTCAACAATAATGGCAGAAGGAAATAAAATATGTAAAAAAATGTTGGAATTAAATTTCCATCCGGAATCAAGTAGGGTTGAAAAATACATCCCAATGAGTTTAACAAATGAAAAAATATTAAACGAGAATACTAAAAACATGGAAAAATACGCCAATAAACAAGTATTTATTATTTCTAATGAAAACTACCAAGATATTTTCCAGGCAGTGCCAATAGCAATGTGGAATGGAAATGAAAATTGTCAAAGGTCTCGCGGAAAATGTTTATATCCATTTTTGATTTATCACAAGGAGGATAAATTGTTTGATATAGAATCGATTTTAATCTTTCTAAAACAATACAAGCCCAGTAAAGTTGTGTTTTTTGGGGATCCGGGAAAAGAAATTAAAGATTTGATTAAAGAATTGGGTTTAGAGTTTGAAATTGTCCCGTTGCTAAGTGAAAATATTGATAGGTATTTTGAATGGTGGAATAAAATTCAAGAAGTTGTTGTTGTTGATGAGAATTATAAAAATGCTTTAGTGGCCAGTATCTACGCTGCAAAAATAAATGCACCACTTGTTTTCTATGAGCCAAGTATAGAGGAAACGCTAAAGGGAAAAAAGGTGATAACTGTTGGTTCCATAAATCTAAAAAATATTGTTCCTGAAAAGACTTACACACTTGAAGAGCTAGAAAATGAATTCACAAGTGATAAGCTCTTATTAATCAATGCAAATGACTACAAAAAAGAATTTTGCGAGAAAATAAGTTTAAAGATTCCTTCATCTTATTGCGGCGTTTCAATGACAGCACCAATTCTTGCGTTTTCTAAGGATGAAAAATTGCTGATTGTGGAAACGGATCCAGCACCTACATTAGGAAATCTTCATGAGCTTCCAAATGCAGCTAATATTATAGAGAATGCGGTAAAAACAAAACTAGACAAAAAATATGATTTCCTGACAATTCTTGCTTCACCAAAAGGCATACCATTGAAAAAAATCAATTCTCCGTATCCATCATTTTCAGAAGATGAGATTCTTGCGAAAATAGTTGGTGCAAAATCGTGGGGCAGGATATTTGGAGTTTCTGTTTCTGATGTTAGCTCTTACATAGCAAGAGCAATATTTTTTAGTGACGATACAAATACTTTAAGAAGAAAATTGACTAAAGTCTATCTCGGTGGCGAAGATGATCCTATTGCTAAAGGATATTTTGTCAATATAAAAAGAAAACTTGAAAGAAGTGGCATAAACGTATACTGTTCTTTTCACGGGGCTGAATTTGAAGAACAAAAATTTCTCCAACAAAACGGATGCGGAAAAATACCAAAAAGTTTAGCAAATCCAGAAATAAAGAATTATGACATAATTTTTTCAGATGGTCACTCTACTGTATCTGGTTGGCCAAATCCACCTTTAATTACTTTAGACGATACGGAAATGCAAGAGCTTAATTTAACACTTGGAATTATCGCCTCTTGTAACACTCTCAATTATTACCTTTTGGAAACTGGATATTGGTCTCAAGATAGAACACAATTCTTCGAAGGTAGCCCATATCTATTTGGTGCTTGGTTTTTAAGAAAAGGAGGGATAGGTTATATAGGGGCAATAGCACCAACAAGAGGGAATGATGGTTTTACCTTGGTTGGTGGATTTGGTGAAGACATACTCAATAATTTATTTTCCAATCCAAACATAGGGTCTGTTCTTAATGCTGTCTATGAAAATGATCCTTATGGTTGTTCTTTAGTTGGTTCGAAATATCATGTTTTCATTTATTTAGGCGATCCAACGCTAAACTTAAATCTTAGAAAAATGACCCAAAAACACTATATAACTTATTATGGAGGAATTTATTCGAAAAAGTGTGATTTCCATTGTCATACAGTACAAAAGAAACTCGGGGAAAGAGAAACGAACCAATTGATTATTTATGTTGACAGTCCAGAAGAGAGGGGATTTGAAAATTATGCAAAATTGAAAATTAAAACATTGGATGGGAAACCCGTGACTGAAATTAAAGGTACATGTTCTCCAACGATTTATTGTAGCGGTGCTAAAAATACAAAAAATCCTGTTAAGTGCATATTCAATTTTGCATTAACTGGTGGTGCGTATACTTGTGATTTAATTTATGATGGTGAAGTAATAAATTGTCCTTTTTGGTTTGATGTTGCTGGTGAATTAAAGATAGTTGATATTGTAGTTTATCATGAACCTGGGTATCCTTTTGGAGAAAGTAGTTTATCGTATGGAAACATCACCGTAACAGCAACTGTAGAAGATAAAAAAGGCGTTGATAGAATTTTGTATGGGGAAGTGGAAATAAGGAACAAAGATGGAAAATTGGTTGGAAAGAAAAAAGCCAGGGAAAGTAGTTTTTTAACTTCGAAAACAAGAAGCTTCAACGCAATGTTCAATCTTGGGCCAGGGGTATATTATCCTGTATTTTCAGTTGAAGATGTTGAAGGAAACAAAATTTCTATGCAAGGTAAATATTTTGAGATTAAACCATATAGAATTATAGTTAAAAATTCACCTCCTTATGTTTGTATACCTGATTTAGCGGAAGAAAAACTAAATGTAGAATTTTATAACAAAACCTTAATGTACGGTATTAGCTTAACAGCCGAAACAGAGTGCCAAAACGGAAGTAATAGATTCCAAATAAAAAAAGATGTGAATTGCGAAAAAATTGGTAACGCCTTCAAATGTGTACATGCCTATAAAGCGCCACAGGGATTTAAATGTTCGACAGCATTTGATTTCAAAACGGAAAAAGGTGAAAAGGAAAGAATATACATTATGGAGGAGACCAGCTTTCTGGGAAAGAAAGACCTCAAGCCTGAATTGGAAATCTCACCTAGCAATGTGCTTACATCGATTTTGGGTAATGTGGTTATTAAAATAAATAACCCATGTTTGTTTACAGAAGAATCGAAAATTTACCTCCGAATCAAAGAGAATAAAAAATTGGTTCTTTTTGAAAAAATAAACACGGACGATTTCGTAAAAATAACAACAAGTACGGAAAAACCTCCTGCTTATGTATACGGAATACACTTCGATTTCGAGGAAGGGAAATCATACGAAATAGATGTTAAAGTTTGTAAAAAAGGAAAGCTGGATTGTTATAGGTCGAAAAAAAGTATTAATATGTAATGATAACTTTAGTTCCAATTTTTACTTTGCTAAATATTTCTTCAATATCGTCATTTTCTAAAGCAACACACCCAAGAGTCCAATCGTAGCCTATCCCACCGCCATGTATAGCAATTTCGCCCCCAAGTTCTGTTTTTTGAGGAGGGCATCTTCCATTTTCCAGTGCATTTATTATTTTTTCATATAAACTTTCATTTATTAATTTGTTTTCCAATCCTCTTTTTGCATCCTCTTTGTTTGGATAACTTATAATCATTGATTTATGAAAGGAGCTATTTGGATTTTTTAAACAGATATAAAAATCACCTTCTGGAGTCCTTCCGTCACCTTCAACTTGTTTATCAAATACAGGGTCAAATCCAAGAGCGATTTTGTATTCTTTTTCCAATTTCCCGTCTTTATAGAGTTTTAATTTGTGTTTACTTTTTTTAATAATAATTAAATAATCTTTCTCGATTTGCGATTTTTTGATTGCATTACTTATCAAATCTTCAAAATATTTTTTTTCATTCTCTTTCAGAATTCTTTTCTTTTTTTGCTTTTTAACTTTTTGAACTATTTTTGTTTGATTATTTACGTTGGTTTCTTCTTTATCTATAGAACAACCAAACATTACTCCTACAATAATGTTGAACGCCAATATTTTATTTAATAAGCTCATTTCGAATCGAAAATACTGATTTTAAATATAAATCTTTTGGAAATTCGGAGAAAAATGCGGGGAGCAGGATTTGAACCTGCGCAGGCACTAAGCCACCAGGTCCTAAGCCTGGCCCGTTTGACCACTCCGGCATCCCCGCAAAAAAAGAATTACTTTCTTAATTTTTAAATTTACCTTTTTCTTTTCCAGTTCCAGCTATATTTTCTTAACCTCTTGCTTTTTCCATAACCACAAGAAGAACATTTCTTTTTCCTTACGTGAAAACTTTTCCTACCACATCTAGGGCATCTTATAAAATTCTTTTTCCCACTCTTTTTACCCATAGATGGTGTACCTTTTGCCATTTTATGCAGGAGAAATCAATATTATGGCGTCTCCCCTTACAAAAACTGTTCCTATTTTTCTCTTTATTTCTCCGTCCTCTCCTCTTTCCTCTGCATCCTCTAAAACAACATTTATATGTATGTCAAAAGCCTTCAGTGTTCCGATAAGCTGTGTTTTATTCTTTAGCTCCACTATTACCCTTTTATTTCTTGCAGCATTTAGTGCATCTAAAGGTCTCGGTTCCATTAAAAACACCTCGAATTATTCTTTTCATTTTCGTTTACGTTTATAAAATTTTCTAAATTATCTGTGATTTGAAATTAAATTTTTTTTAAAAAATGGTTAATTTTATAAACATCTTTATTTTTTTCTTATCAAAAATGAGTCTTTCAAAAGACAGATCGAAAAGAAAAATCACAGGAGGATTATACGGAAAAAGGTATGCAAGGAAGAAAAAGATAAGCGAGAGGGTAGGCTATCCAAAATTAACAAAATTTGGCGAAAGGAAACTGAAAAAAGAAAGAGTAAGGGGTGGAAACTTAAAACATTGTTTGTTGAGTGTGGATTTTGTTAACCTTTACGATCCAAAAACAAAGAAACATTCCAAAGTTAAAATATTGAAAGTATTAGAAAACCCAGCGAATAGGCATTACGCAAGAAGAAATATTTTGACTAAAGGTACAATAATAGAGACGGAAAAGGGAAAGGCAAGAATAATTTCCAGGCCAGGGCAGGAAGGAAGTTTGAATGCGGTATTAATTTAATTTCTTTCTATGCAAGAATACATAATAAATTATTAACAGCAAAATAACAAATATAAAGTTTAGTGAAGAAAATGCTGGGAATTTTGGTTCTTCCACACAACTTGCTTCTGTAGGTGGTTTAATATTTATTAAGCCACAAAGTGGATTTGATGGAGGTGTATATTTACATTTGCAATATTTGTTTAAATCTTCTTCTGGCAAAGTAGGATCACAACAATTTTCTATATCACCATTTTTTAAGGCTATTTTCCCTTCATCTGTACATATTTCCCTTGTCCTTTTTCCTGTTTCCTCATCACATTCTCCCCAAGGCACCATACTACAATCCCATGTAGCTTCTGCGCAATCAACTTGTGTTTTAGTTAGTCCTTCATC
>JAFCFS010000088.1:0-787 GCA_017608525.1 Candidatus Woesearchaeota archaeon
TATCCTACTATAAGTGGGTTTTCAACCCTTCCATTAACAAAACTTACCAAAACAGTAGATTTAAGAGGAGGAACATATAAGAAACTATTTGCTTCGCTTCCACCAAAGGGAATTAAAGGTTCTGCCCAGGGCAATTCTTCTACTGGAGTTTCGGGGAAGTGAATGCCCAATACTCTTACTTTACACCTTCCTCGATTAAGCGGGTCTTTATTGTCTTCAATAATTCCTTGATAGATTCCTGTTGCGTTAACTAACAATCTCATTTTAAATTTTAAACGAAGGTATTAATAATATTTGCATTTCCTAGGGGCAAAGGAATTAACATTTCTGATATGTTTTCAGGGCTTGGAATAACTATTTTTTTTCCTGCTGTGAATTCTTTTAATGGGTCTTTTATATGATTAAAAATACAAATAACCCAATCTAAATGAGGGGTCCCAAAAAATTTTTGGCTTATTATATCGGGTCTGTTTTCTTCTTCTGGTTTTATAATATAAAAAATGTCGTTTTCGCTTTCTTTTATTTTTTCGAAAAAAGCAATTCCAATTTTATATTTTTTTTCTTCTTCATCATAAATAATATTAGAATTATTTTTATAAATAGAGTAGTCACTAAAAATGCCTTTTATATCCATTTTTATCCCCTTCTTTTAACACCCTCTTCTAAATTCACAACTTTTTCGAAATCTATTTCTTCTTCCCATTTTAGACTATAAGATGAAATAAAAGTAACATCTAGTTTTTGATATTTTGGAAGAAAATGTTTTTTTGAATAGTATAAGCCCCCA
>JAFCFS010000088.1:825-2186 GCA_017608525.1 Candidatus Woesearchaeota archaeon
ACATTATAAAATTGTCCTATAGGAATTTCTCTTGATACATCTGATACAATACAAGGAATATTATTTACTAAATCTCCCAGTTTTAAATATACCCGTGGCGGAGGATAATAATTATAATTGCCCGTATAAAAAGGCAAAACTAATGCTTTATATAAAGCAACCATTCTTTCTACCCATTCCTCATTATATATTTTAGGGTCGATAGCAACGTAATATAATTCTAACGAAATTTGAAGAGCAGAATTTGATTGCCAAAGTCTTATTGGTTCAAATCGCGAAAAAATATTTTGAACATTATATTCTGGTTTTCTTTCTGTAATGCTAATATTTTGTATAAACTGAAAGGGAATTCTTATTATATCTGTTTGTTTAATTACACCATCAGGATATTTTACATTTTTAAGCAGAGACTTGGTTTGTTTAATAGATACATCTATAAAGAAATTATCTGTATCTAAAAATATATCGTTTGCTTTAGTCTCTAATTGAAATATACCCCTGTTTTTTGTCCATTCACTCTTTTTTAAATAAGAACCCCTAAGTTGAAATCTTTCTCCATCAAAATAAAGGAATTGACTTTCTCTATAAGATAATGGCATATATTTAACTTTTTAAAGTTTCTTTTTAACAAGGTTTTCGAATTTAAAATTTAAACTCCCACCTTGAATGTTTTTAATGTTCCCCCTTCTATTTCCGCCATTATTTCCGCCCATTCAGAAGTCATTGGTTTGGCTTGTTGTCTTAACAATTCAATTGCATATCTTTCGGATTTGGTAATTTGGATTTCATTATTTTCTTCTAATAAATCTTTCTGTTTAATATTTACACCATTTAGTTTTTCAAGTTCTGTTTTTATTTCCTGGGTAATTTTTATATTTTGCCGTTGTTCTATCAAATCTTTTCTTTCTTTTTCAAGAGCATCTTCTTTTACTTTTTCCATACTTTTTTTTGTTTGTAAAGTTAATTTTTTAACACCCCCCAGAAAAACTTCCCCCGTTTCTTTATTTGTTTTATATGTTTTAATTGTTAATTCTTTTAATCCCTGATTAATTCTTCTACTTTCTTCTACACTTCTTTCTGCTGCTTTCGCGCTTCTTTCTCCAGAAGAGCGAATTGCTTGCCAAATTCCGCCAGCAGCAGCGCCTATTCCCGCACCTATTAATGCCCCAACAGGACCGAAAAGCATTCCTATTCCAGCCCCTATTTTTGCTCCTGTTCCTAAAGCCCCCAAATAATCTCCCTTCTTTCCTAAAATATGTCCTGTTTCTCTTACATTTTTATATATATCCGCCGCTCCCCAGGCTAACAATCCTGCTCCACCAATACCTCTAACTAAAGGAAGTTTTAAAAATCTTCCCGCA
>JAFCFS010000038.1 GCA_017608525.1 Candidatus Woesearchaeota archaeon
TAACAATTTTGGTATGTTTTTAAAGGGAAAAAGAACGAGGCCAATGAAAATTAAAGCAAGAAAACTCAATGGCGTTGCAGGCTTCTTAGAAGTGAAGAATTATATTTTTGAAGCAGAAGAAGTTGAAAGTGACGATTTCGGCTTTTGTTCACAAAATTTTAAAGTGTTCTGTGAAAAATTTAAAGGAAAAATGGCTTTTAAACTTTCAAGTCATGGAGAATTCAAGACCAAAGAATTCGATGGGAATTGGGCTTTTCTTGTTTCTGGGCACCATACAATAGAAATTGAAAACTATAATGGTGAACATTTTGGAGAGAGTTTAAATAATTCAATCATTTATTCAAAAAACAAAGAAACTCTCGGAATACTTAAAAAACAGAGTACTGGAGAGGATAACGAATTTTACATAAAAAATTAAATATTAACAAAATTCTTCAGCATATTTGAGTAAATCTTTTTTTAAATAAACAGGAGAATTTGATCTTACAGCTATAGCAATTGCATCACTTGGCCTAGTATCTATGTTTAGTATCCTATTTCCTTTTTTCAAATACAATTCTGCAAAATAAGTTCCCCCTTTTAATTCTGTAACCTTAACGAACATAACATCTATTCCATAATGCTCCAGTATTTCATGGATTATGTCATGTGTTGTTGGCCTAAATGCTGTCTCGTTTATTTTTCCCATATAAATCGAATAAGCTTGTGGTGCTGTTATACCTATTGGAAGAACTTTACATTCATAAATTAGCAGTATATTGTTTTCGGTTATATTTATCTTTACCTTAACAAAATCTTCTAGTGAAAGTGAAGAAATAGAAATATTTTTAACTAATTTTTCAGTCTCAGTAGGCATTTCCTTTTTTTCTTGCTTAAAATTCTCGAAGCTAAAAATTGCTAATAAAAAAATCAACAAGATTACAATTACGTATAATATATTTCTCTTTTTATTTTTCTTTTTCATTTTTCAAAATATTTTATTGCTTCGCCTATGTTTGAAACTTCAATAAGTTTAATTTTCTCGCTTGGACTTAACAATTTATATCTTATCTCACAATATTCTGTTTGATTTAGATTTATACAATTTTTTTCTCTTGCATAATTTCCATTGATAAAACTTCCTTTCGGTATAAGGAACAATTTAACTCCCGCATCCTCACAAGCCTTCATTTTTTCTAAAATTCCTCCAGCTTTTGTTATATCACCATTTTCAAGTATCATTCCTGTTATTGAAACATTTTTGTCAATTGTTTTGTTAAGTAAAAGCAAGGCAGTTGATATAGCCATGGCTGCACCTGCTGACGGCCCTCCTATAAAATCAACATCAGTCTTTATGGTATAGATTATGTCCAAATTCTCGAGGCTTATATTTGTATAATTGGATGCGGCAAAAGCAGCTAATCTTGCAGAGTATTGCGTATCGTAATCTGCTATTACATTATTGATGTTAACAGAAACAACACCACTCCCAGGCAAAATTTTTGTTTCCAGTTCAGAAATAATACCTTTTCCTTCCTTGTTTACGGCTGGAATAAGCATTGTGGTTGTTTTTTCATTTACCATACTTAAAATTTGCTTTTGTGGTATTTTTTCTTTTTTCTGCAACTTTTCAATATTTAACCCTATCAAAATCCCTATTAATAATATAATTATCATCATTAATGCAATAATTAACCTGTTCTTTGTTCTTTTCCTCATTAAATTTAATTATTTATGCTTTTATATTTAAAAATTTTTAAGAAAAATAAAATGTAACAAAAAATATAAATATCTAAAAGGTCTCAAAGTTATATGAAACAAGAATCGATTATTTTTTTAAAGGGATTTTTTATGGGGATAGCTGATATTATCCCTGGGATTTCTGGTGGAACAATTGCTTTAATAACAGGAATCTATGAAAGACTGGTTTTTTCCATAAGTAAAATTGATTTTAAATTTTTATTGTATTTATTGAGGGGAAAAATAAATATGGCCAAAAAAAATTTTATGGAGATAGATTTTAGATTGTTTATTCCTCTTCTTTCTGGAATTGCAATTGCTTTTTTAATTATGAATTCACTGCCTTAACATACGCTTTCTTCTTTGGTTTGATTTTAGCATCTTCAATTTTTCTCTATAAAAGAATAAAAATCAATTTATCAAATTTATTGCTAGCCATATTAGGATTTATTATTTCTTTCATCTTTGTTGGTATAAACATAACAAAAATTGGGCATTCAAATTTGATAACATTTCTTTCAGGTGTTGCAGCAATTTGTGCAATGATTCTTCCAGGGATTTCAGGAGCATTTATTTTGTTGTTTTTGAATCAATACGAGTATATGCTTTATGTGTTAAGAAATTTTATGTTGCTCAAAATCTTCCTCTTTTGCATTGGAGCTTTAATTGGTATTCTTCTTTTTTCTAGATTTCTAAAGTATATGCTAAGGAAGTGGGAAATGAAAACTATTTCTTTTCTAATTGGGTTTATGCTTGGTGCACTAAGGCTCCCTTATTTAAATATAGCCAAAACAGCAGATTCAATATTTTTGCCCCTCCTTTTTGGCGTCCTCGGATTTTTAACAATAACCCTCTTGGAAATCAAAGTAAGAAAGTTTTTTAGGTGGTCAAAGTGAAAAAAATAAACAAGTACAAAATAAAACCAAAAAAGGATCCTTGTGGACTATTAAGGGAGCTATATAATTCAAAGAACATAAGCATAGCCCATGACATTGTGACAGGAAAGGCAAGAAAACATAAACATAAAAATATGGAAGAAATATACTATGTTGAAAAAGGTGAAGGAAAGCTGCATTTAGGAAATAAAGTTATAAAATTAAAGAAAGGTGACTTAATAGCGATACCAAAAAATACATGGCATTGTTTGGAAAAGATAAAAGGAAAAAGGTTTGAAGTCTTAGTAATCACACATCCAAAATATGATAGAAGAGACCTAATATTTGAAGATTAAAATTTTTCCCAGTGGAGTACATCATTAAGGCTTCTTTTCTTCGGCTTTGGATTTTCGGCAGGGTAACCTAACGCCAACAAACTAATGACCTCATATTTTTCAGGAACCCCAAGCAATTTCTTTATCTTTCCAACATATTCCTTTTTATGCCCTGCAACCCAACAACTTCCAATTCCATAATTCTTCGCAGCCAAGAGAATATTCATACTTGCATTGCAACCATCTTCAAGAAAATATTTTTCATTACTGTCGCATAAAACAACAACACAAGCTGCAGCATCTGCTATAAATTTTCCATAATCCGTAATCTCTGCGATCTTCTTTAATTTTTTTCCATCAGTAACAACAACGAACTCCCATGGTTGAATGTTTCTTGCAGATGGGGCATATCTTGCAGCATCTATTAATTTTTTCAATATCTTTTTAGGTATTTTCTTTTTCAAGTATTTCCTTATTGACCTTCTTTCCTTCATACATTTAATTGCGTCCATTTTTATCCTTCCAAACCTTTAAATTTTAGATACCTAATGATTGTGCTCCTATCTATGAATCCAACAATTCTGTTCTTCTTTTTTACTAATATTATTGGTATTCCTCTCGTAATCATTCTCAAGGCCTTTAAAGAACTTGCTTTTGGCTCAAGCGTTTTTACTTTTGTTAATGGTATGGAGGCAGAGAAAACATTCACCTTTTTCCACAATTCCCTAGGAACCCTTTCTATACAACCAATTGTTATTATTCCCAAGATTTTCCCTTTTTTAACTATTGGGAAGGCTTCTTGATTAAATTCTAAAAAATAATCTTTTATTGCCTTTTCAAGTTTAACCTCTGGCCTCATCGTCTTAAATTTCTTTCTCATAATTTCTTCAACAGTAAGTTTTGAAAAAATTTCTTTAACTATTGTTTGTTCATAACCTACCTTAGCAAGAAATACCAAAAATCCTCCTAAAAGAATAAACCAAAATCCTCCTCCCACGTTCCCGAAAAGCATATTTAAGAACCCAACCAAAACAAGAAGAATACCAAATCCCTTTCCTGAAAAAGAAGCATATTTCGTTGCTTTTTTTAAATCTTTAGTGAAACCCCAAACCAATGCTCTAAATACTCTACCGCCATCTAATGGATAGCCAGGGACAAGATTAAAACCTGCAAGCAAAAGATTAATCCTAAATAGGTAGAATGTTATTGCTACAATATAAACTTGCTGGACATTAATCAAGATAACCCAAAAAATTAAACCGAGTATAAGACTAAATATTGGGCCTGCAAGTGCAACCTTCAATTCTATTTCTGGGCTAAACTTATCTTCCTCAATTTGGGCAACACCACCAAAAAAGAAAAGCGTTATGTCCCTAACTTTAATTTTATGTAATTTAGCAACCAATGAGTGAGCGAATTCGTGAGCAAGAACCGAAAAAAATAATAGTAGGGAAGATACAATCCCAACAAACCAATACTCAAAACTATTCATTTTTGGGAAATAATACGGAAAGAATCCTGTTGCCAGTGAATATGCTAATAAAAAAAGAATAATAAACCAAGAATAATGCAATCTTACCCTTATCCCAAAATACTTTCCAATATTAAAAGAATGGTCCATAAAGAAATAGTTTGTTGCTCTGTTTATAAACTTTTTTAGGCGCCAAAAAGAATTTAAATAAAAAACAATAACTTGATTGTATGAAAAAAATTTTCTTCTATGCATCACTCATATTCTTAACAATCGTTTCCTTCTTTTTCGATAAAGATATTTCTCTAAAAATTGCAGAAAACAGAACACCCTTTTTGAATGGCTTCTTTGCATGGATTGCAAGCATCTTCACCACTATAATAATAATGCTGGTAATAACAACAATCTTCTTATTGCAAGAGAAAAAGAAAACATGGGTTCCTTCATTGTGGGGTAGTTTTTTTTTGACAGGAATTGTATGCCTAATTTTAAAATTTATAATTGGGAGAACCAGACCATTTTTAGAGTTGGGTTTAGAAAAATTAAGTCACGTAGATTATTCGTTTAGCAGATTTAATACATCCTTCCCAAGTTTTCATGCAGCTGTCGTTTTTGCAGTGCTTCCCCTATTGTTTAAAGAGTTTCCAAAGGTAAAATGGTTCTGGTTAATTTTTGCAATTCTTATTTCATTTAGCAGAATTTACATAGGAGTACATTACTTGAGTGATGTTTTGGGTGGTGTTGTTATTGGTTATTTTATTGGTACGCAGCTAAGTAAAAAACCATTGAAAAAACTAATTAAAAGCATAAAATTTTTAAGGAAGTAAAAAATTTGAGAAAGCATGGTTAGAATAACAAAAGGAAAGAGCAAAGGAATTGAGAAACTTGAGTTGAGAAGACAGCTTTTCCATTTGTTCCTTGGACTAATTTTAGTATTTTTAATATATTTCGACATCATTGGGAAGGTAACTTTAACTGTCATCCTAATTTTGGGTTTCATAATTTCACTTGTTTGCAGAAGGGTTGAAGTTCCTGGAGTAGAGTGGTTTTTAAGAAAATTTGAAAGAAGAGAAGTTATATCCAGATTTCCAGGAAGAGGCTCGATATTTTTTATTATGGGAAGCCTTCTCGTATTGGCACTTTTTGAAAAAAATATAGCCCTTGCTGGAATAATGATTTTGACTTTGGGAGATTCTTTGTCACATATTTTTGGAAAAGCGATTGGAAAATATTTTCTTTACAATTTAAAAGCAATTGAAGGAATTGCTATTGGTATTTGTGTGTCCTTTTTTGGGGCCCTTCTCTTTGTTAAGCCACTTGGAGCATTTTTAGGAAGCCTTGTCGCAATGATTGTGGAGGGCTACCAACTTAAAATTGGAGAGTATGGTTTTGATGACAACTTAATAGTTCCATTAATAGCTTCTAGTACAATTTATTTAACAACACTTATATAATTTCTAAAGGCTAATTTCCATTCTTTCAGAGAAGAGCTCACACTCTTAATTTTATATTTTATACCAATGAAAGAAAATTCCCTAATCAGAATTTTTCTCTGTTTCTCTAATGTCTTTTTATCCATTTTATAATCTTCAAAAAGTGTTCTCGGTTTTGGAACAAATGGATTAACCGAGACATAAATCTTTTTAAATTCCCTTTTAAAATTCTTAATAAACTTCACCATTTCTAAAATTTCTTTATCCGTTTGATTTGGTAGGCCTATCATAAAATACATTTTAATTTTTTTAAATCCAAGTTTAGAGGCGATTTTTGCAAATTTGAAATATTTTTCATCACTGACTTTTTTACCAATTTCTTGTCTTAGTTCTTCATCACATTCAGGAGCAATAGTTAATGTTGTTTGACCCCCTTTCCTAATAAGCCCTAAAATATTTGCATTTGTGTTTTCAACCCTTAAGGATGGTATAGAAAATTCTAGATTTTTTTCAAGGAGATAATTGAGAATTTTTTCTCTGTCTTTATGAACAAAAGAGGCCGAATAAATAACAACTTTTTTTCTCCTGTTTAAGTTTATTCCATCTTCAATTATTTTTTTTAGAACTTCGAAATTTCTCTTTCTAACATTTTTGTAGTAGGAAGGAAGAGTGCAAAATTTACATCTAAAAGGACAACCCCTCTCTATCTCTAGAAGGAAAGACTTGCCAAAAACAAACCTCTTATCAATATTTAATGGCATAGGCTGATAAATTGGATATTTTGTTTTGCTTAAATCTTCGATAAATTTATACCTTATTCTTTTTGAAATTTCAGGAACGAAAACACCTTCAATTTTGGCTATTCTCTCAAGAAAATTTTCTTTTTTCTGCTCTTCCTCATATGAATTAATCAACTTCGGAACAATCGCTTCTGCATCACCCAAGACAAAAAAATCTACATATTCCTTCAGAAAAAAAGGGTTTGAGTTAATACATGGCCCCCCAGCAAATATTATTTCTTTCCTTAAATGCTTATTTTTTTCGATTCTGTTTTCTTTAAGTATTTTTAGGAAATTATAATAATCTAATTCGTATTGAAATGTAAACCCAAACAACTTTGTATTAATTTTACCCCTGTCTAAAAAGACTCTATTGCAAATCCAATTTTTATAAGAATTAACAAGGTTATAAACTATTAAAACTGCAAGATTATATACGCCACCATAGTATTTATTTGGGTAAATTATGTTTAAAGCATTAATGCCTTTTTTCCATTTTTTTTCAATTTTAGGGAATTCCATAAGAATTAGCCAAAATAAGACGGATGTTCCTCTAGCTTATATTTCTTTGCACTTTTTATTTGCTCAAGTAAGCTTTTTAGTTTTCTCTCAAATGCTTCTGCTGTCTTAATCAATGGTTTATAATCAACGTTAAGGCCCAGGTATTCGTTAAGAACTTGAACAATTTTTGCTGCTGCTCTACTGTCTGGCAATTTTGTATGGCTTTCAACGAATATCCCTGAAGCTATAATGTTCCTCTTCTTTAAAATCATAGCAGCTGTTACACCCATTATGATTCCTTCCCTTAAGCTTTCGATATTCATTTTTTCAAAAATCTTTTTTTTCCTTAGGTTGTTGGTGTAATAGTAAGTTTTGTACTCCCCACTTATTTCTCTGGAAAAAATCCCTTCTATGCTTATCAATTCCTTTGCATTAAGTTCTTTGTAGAGTTTCTCCAATACTTCCGAGAGTTCCCATTCCAAACCTTTCACATCGGTTAATACATGAACAATAACAATGTTGTTTTTTTCGTCATAGAATATCTCAATTGGTTGTATCACTTTTGCTTCATGGATCGTTGCTATTGGCAATAAATCCTCACTCCAAATATAACCAATAGATTTTGCATTTAGATGTTTGACCAGAAATTCTGTTGTTATGGGCCCTATTAATCCAAGCCCTGGAAATCCTTCAATAATTACAGGCTTTTTCGGTTTTTTCTCCAAAACTAATTCAAACATAATACTCTTTAATTTTTTCATTTTTATATAGTTTTCTATAAATTTTTCTTTATTATTTGTTTTTTAAAAGGAAAGAATTGTTTAGCTTTACAGACAAAATTTAAAAAAAATTTAAAAATTCAAGAAGATTCTGAATTTTAATGAAAGAAGCTCTGTTTTATAAAAAATTAAAAAACAAATACGTCAAATGTGTTCTTTGCCCAAATTTTTGTACTATAAATGAGGGGAATTATGGATCTTGTAGAGTAAGGAAAAACATCGGTGGAAAATTATATGCCTTAACTTATGGAAAGCCATGCAGCACCGCCATTGACCCAATTGAAAAAAAACCACTTTTCCATTTTCTTCCTGGAAAAAACGCTTATTCTATAGCAACTGTCGGATGTAATCTTCATTGTAAATTTTGTCAAAACTGGCAAATATCGCAAGCGTATCCAAATGATATACCATTTTCTAACCTTGAACCTGAAGAAGTTGTTGAAGATGCAATTGCTAATAAATGCAAAATAATATCCTACACTTACACTGAACCAACTATTTTTTACGAATATGTTTTTGACATAGCAAAAATAGCAAGAAAGAAAGGTTTGAAAAATACAATGATAACAAATGGATATATAAATTTGGAACCGTTAAGAAAATTGTATAAGTATATAGATGGAGCAAATGTTGATCTAAAATCTTTTTCAGACGAATTTTATAGGAAGATATGCTTTGGGAAACTAGAACCCATTTTGGATGCAATTAAGGAGATGAAAAAGTTAGGTGTATGGATAGAGTTAACAAATTTAATAATCCCAACACTAAACGATGAAAAAAAGCAAATTCAAGAAATGTGTAAATGGATAGTGGAAAATGTTGGCAAAGATTGTCCGCTTCATTTTTCGAGATTTTTTCCAATGTATAAACTTACAGGTATAGAACCAACGCCAAAATCAACATTAATAAAAGCAATGGAAATAGCCAAAAATGAAGGTATAGAGTATGTTTATATGGGAAATCTGTTTGTTGAAAAGGAAGAGAATACCTATTGCCCAAAATGTGGTGAATTAATTATTAAAAGAGCAGGATTTTCTGTTTTAGAAAATAAAATAAAAAATGGAAAATGTCCTAAATGCGGGAAGAAAATCTCTGGTGTTTGGA
>JAFCFS010000008.1 GCA_017608525.1 Candidatus Woesearchaeota archaeon
TCAATTGGAAATTTTGATCCTTTAACAGCATACTCTAACTCTTGGTCCTGTTCTTTCACTACAATAATTCCTCGAACTTGCTTATTTTTAGCAAGATTTTCGCTTACCCATGCCATGTACTTCTGAATTTGACCAACTACTTTATATGAACCTCTACCTCTTTTTAATTCCACTACAACAAAGTTTCCATTCTTATCTCTGCAAAGAATATCTATATAACCAACAGGAGTTGGATACTGATTGCCAACAAGCTCTAGCCCTTCTTCTAAAATTTCAGGATTTGATATTATGGAAGTTTCAATTTCAGATTCTAACACCTCACTAACTGCCTCAGTTTCTTCAAAGTCTTCAAGATTCCATTCTTTTTCTAATTTTTTTGCCTCTTTTTCTTTTTTAATTTCATTGATTTTTACTTCAAAGTTTTCAATTATTGGTAATTTGTTTTTGCAGTCTTTTATAGCTTCATAAATGAAATTTGGGATAATAAATTTTATACTAACATTCCCTGCAGTACTTATATAGAATGCCCAATAACCAACACCTGCCTTTACTAATTCATCTCCAAATTGCCAAAAACTATATTCTTCATGTTGCTCTTGTGGAAAAATTATTAATCCCGAACCTCTTCTATACGATTTTACTTTGAATCTCTGTTCCTTTAATTCTTTATCAAATAATAGATTAAAAAGATGCGTCCATTCTTTTGTATCAATTTCAAAGTAGGCGATACTACCGGTTTCTTTATAATCTAGGTATTCTTTTCTTTTATCCTCCGCTTCTTTTACAGAATCTCGGATCCTTATTGGTATATAATACAAGACAAATGACAAAATCTTCTTATCCAGATCGGACAAATTCGGTATCTTACTTCTAATATTCTGAATCAAAATTTCTGAAGTTTTATTAATTAATATATTTCTCAGCAATTTTTTATCTTCATCAAAACTTTCTTTAGAAAGAAAATCAGGCATATTGTTCAAAAAATCTACAAAAATCTTTATTTTTTCTTTTATTTCCTCTTGCTTTAGATTATATTTTTTCTGTAAGTTTCTTTTACAAATTCTACCAAACCATTTTTTAAATTCTTCTTTGTTATTGTGATATCCGGATTGTGATGGAATAGAATAAGAAAATGTCCACAAAATATCTAAAAGAATAATATCATTTTTCTTAATTGCATCATCCACAAATCTTTCTATTTTTTCTTTTGTCTCCTCCATTTTATTTTCTTCCACAATTCATTCACCTACTTTTTTCATTTATAAATTTTTAGTGCAAGAATGGGACAAGAAAAAGGTTGCCCCCACTGGGATTTGAACCCAGATTTCAACCTCCGCAGGGTTGCGTCCTAATCCAGATTGAACGATGGGGGCATATAAAAATATTTAATAAGCTTTTTAAAACTTTTTGAATTGAAGTTTTACAAGTAAAATGAAATTGCGCTGTAGCTCTTGTGGAGTAGAAATAACAAATCAAAAAGGTTCAACTAAATTTAAATGCCCAAATTGTGGGAAGGCAGAAATTGTAAGATGTTTTCATTGTAGAGAAATTGCTGCAAAATATACTTGCCCAGAATGCGGTTTTACAGGACCAAATTAGGCAAAATTTTATAAATTAATTAATTCTAACAAAATGCATGGCAAAAATAATTGTTACTATAAAAATAATGCCAAAAACTGTCGAAACCGATCTTAAGAAGATAGAGGAAGAGGCGAAAAAGATAATTGAGAGCTTTGGTGAGAAATTGGCAAAAACAGAAGTAGAACCAATAGCTTTCGGTCTGAATGCACTTAAGCTTACTTTTCTTTGGGAAGAATCGAGAGGTGGCGTTGATCCAGTAGAGGAAAAACTGTCGAAAATTGAAGGCGTACTTAATGTTCAAGTAATTGATGTAAGAAGAGCTATTGGATAAAATTGTTTATGACATTCAAGTATTTTTTGTTTAAACCTCCAAGCCTGTAAATAATTACTTCATTAACTCCACAATCTTTACATATTTTTAAATCTATTTTAAGTTCCTTGGGTTTAAGAATGGGTTCTTTTCCAGAAATTCCTTTTGCAATTACCCCAAGTCCTGCGATGAACTTTTCTTTGTATTTCTCTACATATTTTCTCATTTCTCTTTTCATAAAATCTTTTTCATAAGAATGGAGAGAAGAATAGCACATTTTAATTACTTTGTTTCCGTAGACTAATGGATTAAAACTCAAACAAAGGCACTTTAGAAAATACTTTAAGAATCCTTTTTGAAAGAAATATTCAGCAGTATATATTTTCTTTCCATACTCCTTAAAAAATTTTTTAATAAGAAACATGTTACCAATAAACTGAAAATTGATTGTATTTTTAATCAATAACCTTTTACAAATGCTTGGATATTCAGCATCCCAGAGTAGCTCAAATTTTTTTTCTTTCACTTCATTTATAACTCTTAATATGGCTTTCCTGTTTGTCCAAGGACTAAGCCAGTAACCATCTTTCTTTTCAAGTATTGGCCAATAAATTACCTTTTCTACATATTTATTTTTCTTCAATTTTTTCTTCAATAAAGTAAATTCCTCTAGACTTTTTGAAGCAAGATAAATATTCGTTTTAAATTTAATCAATTTTATTTTTTCTATATTCTCTTTTGTTGGAAATTCTTCAAAGAAACTTATTTTCATCTTATTGCCCTATATCTTTTTCTTTTAAATAACCAATAATATACCATATACCAGTATCCTTTTTTTTCAAATCTCCTCATGGATGTTACCACATAAGTTTTGAGCAAAGTAAACTTTTCATATTTTTTTGCTCTTTTTATAAAATCGCTTATCTCACTCAATTTTTTCCGTTCGTCAAATTTAACCTTCTCAAATATTTTTTTATCACAAAATATTAACCCCGTAGATAAACCAAAATTTAGACCAAAAATTAAGGCGAAATATTTATAAAAATTTTTTAAACTCATAAAAAATCTTGCAATGAACTTCTTTATGTCTGGTTTACCTAAACATGTTCCAAGGCCCCTTTTTGAGTTTGCTATTTTTTCTAATGTGTTTTTCTCAACCATTGTATCTGCATCCAAAAAAACTAACCTCTCTCCATTTGCATATTTAGCCCCAATATTTCTTGCTTTTGATACGTTTGAAAAAGAGAATTCAAGGACCCTGACATTAAATTTCCTTGCTACTTTTGCTGTATTATCCTTGCAACCATTACACACAACTATTACTTCAAAATCTCTATATGGTTGTTCGAAAATTGACTTTAGAGTTTTTCCTATAAATTTTTCTTCGTTGTGTGCTGGAATAATTATCGAAAGCATAAATTAGAAAGTTTTTTTAACTTTAAAATAATTTTCGAATTATGGTTTTAACACCGGAAAAAATTAAAAAAATTAGGGAAGAAATTTTGTCTGTTCCACCTGAAGAAAGAGATAAGAAGATAGCTGAAATAATTTCTAAATTATCTCCGGATGAGGTTGAGCAATTAAAAGGTGGTGTTAAAGAATGCCCTTTTTGTGCAATGACCTTGGGCAAAATTCCTGTTAAAAAAATATACGAAGATAACGAAGTGATGGCAATTCTCGACATAAATCCGATTGCTAAAGGACATACGCTTGTCTTTCCAAAAAGGCATTACACTTATCTTACAGAAATGGGGGATAAAGAAATAGGCTATATTTTTTCAGTAACTAACAAAATTGCTATAGCAATAATGGAAGCTTTAGGCGCTACTGGGTTTAATTTGTTTGTTGTTTGTGGAGAATCTGCTGGGCAGAAAGCACCTCATGTCCTGATAAATATCATACCAAGATTCGATAATGATGGTTTAGAAATTAAATTCCCTCAAAGGCAAGCAAATGAAAAAGAATTGGAAGAACTAGCATCTAAAATAAGAGAAAAATCAATGAAAATTAAAATTGGTAAAGAAAAAGAGATTGTAAAGAAAGAAGTGGAAGAGAAAAAATACGAAAAAGAATACCCATTGCCTTAAATTATGTAAGCCAAAAGAAAGGTTAAAATAAAAGCTATTAGAAATCCTGGAACAAAAGGCATTCCTTCTTTTACCAAAACTTTCTTTATTTTTGCATCCTGTAGCTTTTTGATCTGTTCCTTAGTTAAGCCTAAATCTTTTGGTGAACATATAACTTTGCCTTTAACTATTACTTCTTCGGCAACCCAGTCTCCTTCGCTTAAATTCTTCACATCCAAATATTTATACATTGAAACATTTTCAACTGCTTTAATTAATGGATGAACATAGAGCAGTGTTAATAATAAAGAAACGATAAGTAAAAGGACTGATTTAATGCTTGCTACCTCTATAAAAATCGAAAAGGCAACGAGTATGGCACAAACGACAAGTAGTGAAATTCTTTGTGATCTATTTTTCTTCAACAACTTTTTCGCTTCTTTTAAAAAACCTTTTCTGTGTTTTATGCCTAGTTTTATTGAGTAAGCTATACCATAAGCTGCCCCGCCAATTACGCATGAAAATATAAACAAAACAAAGAGTGGAACATTTGTATCTAAAAAATCAGGTTTTGTTGCAAATACAAGACCTAAACCACCAAATAATTTAACATCGCCGCCACCCCATTGTTTTAGTCTATACATTATTAAGCCTACACCGAAAAATATCCCAAAAAAGAGAAGACCGTAGAGAAAGTATGCTGGTTCTTTATATAAAATAGAGTACATCAATCTTACTGCGAAAATTGATGATATAAATCCAAAATTTAACATATCTGGTATTTCTCTCGTCTTAATATCTGAAATAGTTGCTCCAATTAACGTTCCTAAGGCAAGAGAAAAAATCAAATAATCCGCAAGCATAAAATTTAATTGTTAATTTTTATATAAAAAACCTTCTAAAAACTGCAAAATTTATATATTATATCTTCTAATAAAGTTTTTAATGGAACTGCCGAAAACCTACAATCCAGAGGAAATAGAACCAAAATGGCAAAAGTATTGGGAGGAGGAAAAGATATACAAATTTGACGAATCCTCAAACAAAGAAATTTACTCAATTGATGTTCCTCCACCATATGCTTCAGCTGGTCATTTACATATTGGGCATGCTCTTCATTATACTCAATTTGAGATTATTGCTAGATTTAGGAGAATGGCTGGATACAATGTATACTTCGCCCCATGCTTTGATAATAATGGTTTGCCAACTGAAAAATTTGTTGAAGAAAAATACAACATTTCTAAAAAGACGATAACCAAAGCAGAGTTTAGGAAATTATGTCTGGAGGAATCAAGAAAGGTTGAAAAAATTTATGCAGACAAAGTATTTAGGGCTTTGGGTCATTCCTATGATTGGTCTCTTTTATACACTACAATAGATCCAGAAGCACAAAAAGTAGCCCAAATGAGTTTTATCGACCTTTATAAGAGTGGATATGTTTACAGGGCTGAAGAACCAACACTCTGGTGTACAAAACACCAGACAGCCTTAGCACAGGCGGAAATAGAAGATGTTCAAAGAACAACAATTTTGAATTATATAGAATTTGATTTAGAAGATGGAGGGAAAATAACAATAGCGACAACAAGGCCTGAATTATTGCCTGCTTGTGTGGGTATATTTGTTCACCCTAATGATAAAAGATATAAAAATCTTATTGGAAAAAATGCAATTGTTCCCCTCTTTGATCTTAAGGTTCCTATAATGGAAGATGAGAAAGTGGATATGGAATTTGGTACCGGAATAGTAATGATATGTACTTTTGGTGATACAACCGACATTGAATGGTGGAAAAAACACAAATTGCCTTTAAGGATATGTATAACGGAAGATGGCAAATTAAATGAAAAAGCTGGAAAATATTGTGGTCTTACATTAGAAGAAGCAAAGGAAGCAATTATAAATGACCTCGAAGTAAAGAATAGGGTTGTAAAAAAAGAAAAACTACAGCAAACAGTTGGAACATGTTGGAGGTGCAATACCCCAATAGAATACTTAGTTACGAAACAATGGTTTATAAAAACACTTGAATTTAAAGAAGAATTAATAAAACAAGGAAGAAAAATTAGATGGTATCCAGAATTTTATAGAAAAAGATACGAAGACTGGGTGAAAAATCTTTCCTGGGATTGGTGCATTTCTAGACAAAGATTTTACGGTGTTCCAATTCCTGTATGGTATTGTAAAAATTGCGGCAATGTCATTTTACCAGATGAAAAAGATTTGCCAGTAGATCCAGAAATTGATCTTCCGAAAAAGAATTGCGAGAAATGTGGCTCAAATGAATTTATTCCAGAAAAAGATGTTTTCGATACATGGATGACTTCCAGCATGAGTCCTGAAATAGCTGTGAGGTGGTTGGAAAAACCTGAAAGATTTAAAAAGATGTTCCCGATGTCTTTAAGACCGCAATCACATGACATAATAAGAACATGGGCATTTTATACAATCTTGAAGGCATTTTTGCATTTTAATGAAATACCTTGGAGAGACATAGCAATAGGAACTTTTGTTTTAGATCCTAAAGGAAGAGGGATGCACAAAAGTAAAGGTAATGCCATATGGACGGAAGATCTGCTAAAAAAGTACAAATCTGTTGATGTAATAAGGTATTGGGTTGGTACAGCAACATGGGGAAAAGACCTACCATTCAAAGAAAAAGAATTGGTTAGGGGGAAAAAGTTTTTAACCAAACTATGGAATGCATCAAGGTTTTGTTTTATGCATATTGATGAAAAGCCGGAAAAACCAAAGAAGCTTGAAGCTTTTGATAAATGGCTATTGGCAAAATTGAATAAGCTTATTTCAAATGTTACGAAAAATTTTTATGAGTATAATACGAGTTTTTGTTTGAGGGAAACTGAGGAATTCTTCTGGCATGTCTTTTGTGACAATTATTTAGAGATCGTTAAAGACAGATTATACAATAAAGCAAGAGGTGAAGATGCAAAAATTTCTGCAAAATATACATTATATTATGCTTTATTATCCATTTTAAAATTGCTAGCTCCAATAATTCCTCACATTACAGAAGAACTCTACCAAAGAGGATTTAGGAAATTTGAAGAACATAAAAGCATACACATTTCAGATTGGCCGAAAAAATTTGAAGTGGAAGATTATTCGGAAATTGGCGATAAAATAGTTGAAATTGTATCCGAAGTTAGAAAATTTAAGACCTCAAACAAAAAATCTTTAAAAGCCGAAATTGATATAGTCATCCAGAAAGATTTGGAAAAAGATTTCTCGGAGTTTCTTGAAGATTTCAAAGCCGTAACGAATGCAAAAAATTTAAGTTTTGGAGAAAATTTAAAAATCTCTTTTTTGTGAAATGGTAACAACAAAAGAAAAATATAAGCTAAGAAGGTTTATAAGCATGCTTGAGCAGATTAGGGGGAGACATACAGAATTAGTTTCTGTTTATATTCCATCCGGCTATGATATTAACAAAATAATAAACCACCTTATACAAGAACAAAGTACGGCAGCAAACATTAAGGATAAAACAACACAGAAACATGTCATTGACGCTTTGGAAAAAATGATAAGACATTTAAGACTTTTTAAACAAACCCCTCCAAATGGTTTAGCTGTGTTCTCTGGCAATATTTCTGAAAAGGAGGGAAAAGCTAACATAAAGGTTTTCAGCATAGAGCCGCCAGAGCCTTTAAATGTAAGAATATACAGGTGTGATCAAACATTTAAGTTAGACATTCTTAAACAAATGCTTGAGCACAGAGAAACATATGGCTTAGTAATCCTTGATGCTAAAGAAGCCACTATTGGATTATTGAAAGGAACATCCATAACAGTTTTAAAACATATGACTTCGGGTGTTCCAAGCAAAATAAGGGCAGGTGGGCAAAGTGCAATGAGATACGCTAGGCTTAGAGAGGGCGCATTGAAAGAATTTTTTAAAAGAATTGCTGAAGTTGTGAAAAAAGAATTTTTGGATATGAAAAATCTAAAAGGAATTTTGGTTGGTGGTCCTGGTCCAACTAAGGAAGATTTTTTAAATGGAAAATATTTACATACTGAATTACAAAATAAGGTTGTATGTGTTCAAGATTTAAGCTATACAGGTGAATTTGGGTTAGAAGAACTTGTAGAAAAAAGTAAAGGGATACTTGCTAAAGAGGCAATTATGGAAGAGAAAGAAATAATGCAGAAATTTTTGAGTTTATTGGCTAAATCCCCAAATAAGGTTAGTTACGGCATAGACGATGTTAAAAAATTTTTAGAGATGGGTGTTGTAGAAACCTTACTAATATCTGAAGAACTAGATGAAAAGATTGCACTGGACTTGGAAGAGATAGCAGAAAAATTTGGAACAAGTGTTCATTATATTTCAACCGACACGAAAGAAGGGCAGCAACTTAAGGATTTAGGGAAAGTAGGAGCTATTTTGAGATACGAAATTTATACTTAAATAAAAAATAAATTATGGAAGTTTTAAAACGAATTCTAAGCCAACATAACTCTTTCTTTTGTTTGTTGGTGTATACTTTATTTTCAATTCTCGGTCACTTTTTACTAACTCAAGTTTGTAATTCTGTGAAAGTTTTACTGGTTTAGTGGATCTAAATGCTTTAATTTTTGGATCCAAATTCTTATCACACAATTCTAGAATACCAAGCATCATTTTTCTGTAGTCCTTCTTTATTTTTTCTAAATCTTCATCATTCATTGCTAAAAATTCTGCCTCCACTTTAGTTAAATCATTTTCTGTTACAACATTAAGAATACTTTTCCTTTTTACTGCTTCGCCAGTTTTTCTCAATTTACTTTCCTTTCTTACTTTGTATACCGCATCGTTATACCTTATTTCAAGCTCTTCTATTTTTTCTGATTCACCTGTCGAATATTTGTTGAATAGGTCCTCAATACCTTTTAATTCTGGGAATCTTTCTTCTAAAGTTAGATTCTCAGCACCTTCTTTTAATAGATTCGTATAAGCTTCTAATTCCTTTTTTATTCTTTCACCAAGCTTTCCAGTGTAGTGGCCTAGAAGTGCACCAACTTTCGCACCGACTTCTGCACTTTTGTTTTTATAATTTCCCTCTACCTTTACATCTTCACTTGCGTCCTTTATTTTTTTACCAACCTGTTCTATAATATTTCCTTTTATTCCCTTCATTTGGTTTATAATTATCCTACCAATTAGTTTTGCAGTCTTTGAAGTCAAAACAGTTGTTGCCTTGCCACTAACTTTAACAGCCTCAATAGCGGTTCTCTTTGCCAATTCTTTTGCTTTCTCTTCTAAACTTTTTATTTTTTCTTCTATTTCTTTTCCCTTAAGCTTTTTCAGTTCTTCGATTTTATTTATAATTCCCTCATATGAATCAACAAATCCATTTTGATTATCATTTGGTTTCCCTTCACCCATTTTCAACACCTCAAATTATTCAAACCTACTGAATTTAATTTATAAATCTTTTGGTAAAATTTTAAAAAATTAGAATATTTATTCTACAATTATGCAAGATAGTAAAAATAAGGTTGAAGCAATCCTTTTTACAACAGGAAAATTTATGTCTGTAGAAGAGATAAGTTCTTTATTAAATCTACCTAAAGAAGTTGTGGCAAGTTCTCTCAGAGCACTAAAAGAAGAGTATGACAAGAGAGATTCTTCTTTAATGCTATACGAGGAGAATGGAAAATGGAAATTGAATATCAAAAAAGAGTACCTTTACCTCACACAAAAATTGTTAAAAAATTCTGAATTAGATAAACCAATACAGGAAACACTTGCCGTAATTGCCTACAAACAACCAGCAATACAGGCTGAAGTTGTGAAAATAAGAGGGAATAAAGCATACGATCATATTAAATTTTTGAAAGAAGCAGAATTCATTACTTCTGAAAAATATGGAAGGACAAGGCTTTTGAGACTAACCCAAAAATTTTATGATTATTTTGATGTAGTAGAGCAAGAATTGAAAGAAAAAATGAATGAAGCCGCAAAAAGTTTCTATTCGAGAGAACAAAACTCGGGGGAAACAAATGAAGAAAAATTATAAGATATTGATTTTTATATTTCTCATAGCTATTATTTTTAGACTGTATTTCGTTCTTCAAGTAAATAGCTATAGTAGTGACGAAGCTTATTTTCACTTGAGGAATATGAAGTACATAAATGAAAAATATATCCCTATGTTATATGATGAACTCGGATATGGTGGGCGTTATGTGTTGGCCCCATATCTTTACTACTACTTATTATTTCCATTTTATTTAATTTCTGAAAAAATTGCTTTTAAAATTATGCCTGAAATAATTTTTTCTCTTGTTGTTTTTATTGTA
Organism: Candidatus Woesearchaeota archaeon; assembly: GCA_017608525.1. Classification (GTDB taxonomy): domain Archaea; phylum Nanobdellota; class Nanobdellia; order SCGC-AAA011-G17; family GW2011-AR17; genus JAFCFS01. Next base: position 10,264 of record JAFCFS010000008.1, read on the forward strand.
TATTTTTTTTCTTACAAACTAACAAAAAATAGAGGGGTTTCGCTTATAGCATCTTTTATTTCAGCTTTTATACCATTCTATATAAAAGAAACCATCAACAGTGTCAATTTTTCATATCTTACAGCTTTGCTAATAATTCTAGCTTCTTACTCATTATTAAATTTGGAAAAAAAGTTACATTTTGCATTTTTTATTTTATTTTCTTTTATTCTTCCAATTCTGAGCCCGTTAAATTTTATACTCCCTTTGTCACTCCTCTTTTACATTTTCTTTCTTTTCTTAGAAGCGAAAAAAGAAACAAAACTAAAAAAGGAAGCAATTATATTTTCTATTTTTCTCTTGGTTTTGATTAATTTTCTTTTGTTTAAAAAAATATTCCTTAATATGGGTATTGAAGCCTTATGGCAAAACACACCAAAAGAATTATTGAAAGAATATTTTAAAGGAATAAATATAATAAATGCTGTCTATAACATAAGTGCAATTCCTCTTATTTTTGGAGTAGTTGGTTTGCTCTACGGGTTGACAAAAGAAAGAACAAAAGAATTTTATATGGTATGTGGCTTACTCAGTGGAAGTTTTTTATTGATGCTACTTAAATTGGTTAAATTCAATGTTGGGATTTTCATGCTTTCGATTTTGTTAACCATAGTAAGTTCGGAAACATTTAAGGCGATTGTTTCTTACATAAAATTAACAAAATTTGCTGCTTATAAGAAATTTTTCGTTGTTTTATTGATTCTTTTGATTTTTGGAACATTAATTTATCCATCCTGTCTAAGCGCGAAAAATAAAATAAGTTTAGCATATAAAGAAAAAGAAATTGAAGCTGCAAATTGGTTAGCTAAAAACACAGAGGAGAATTCTACTGTTTTAGCTGGAATTGAAGAAGGTCACATGATAACTTATTTTTCAGAAAGAAAAAATGTGATCGACAGCGAATTTCTTCTTTCACCAGATAGGTATGGTGATGTTATCAAAATGCTATCAACACAATCTTTAGTAGAAGCCGTTGAATTGCTCAGGAAGTACGATGTTGATTATTTTTATTTATCGAAAAGAACAATTGAAAAATACAAAAAACCAAATTATATTCAAGATGAAAACTGTTTTAAAAAGGTATACAAAAATGAAGAAGTCGAAATTTACAAAGTATTGTGCTAAAGTTCTAATTTTATTGGCGTGTGTCGGGATTTTGATAGTTGTTCCTTCTTTGAGAGACATAAAACTGAGACCTATAGGGAAGGAAGCATATTTTTATTTGAGATTTTCTGAGTCTCCCTCTTTGTATGATTCATTAAGCTATGGTGGAAGATTTTCATCATACTATTTCGGGACGCCATTTTTATTATCTCTTTTTGGTAGCGTTAGGGCTTGGCTTCCTTTAGTAATTGGTTTTTTAACATTTTTAGTTTTCTATCTGATTTTGGAAGAATTTAATGTTAAAAAAAATGTAAAATATTTATCTTCCTTTGTTTTTCTTATTTCACCACCTTTTATTTATTTAAGCAACACATTAAATAGGTTTTCTGTTGCTTTGTTTCTTTCGATGCTTGGTTTTCTTTTATTTATTAAAAAAAGTAAATTTTTGAATATTCTTTCAACAATCATAATTTTTGCTATTCCTTCTTTTAATTTAGTTATTGCCTTAATTACAATCTTTGTATTATTATTATATATCTTTTTTTATAGGGAAAAAAGAATCCTATTTACAATTATTGCTACATTGGTTGTGCTTCATTCTTTATCATTGGTTCTATTTTTTATATTAAATTCTGGATTTCCTCATAAACTAATATTTATCCCCATTGAAGAGGGCATAAAATTTCCGCTTCAAAGAAAGATTTCAGATTTCGGAAGTAAATATGGGTTAAGTTTGTCTTCAATATTAATTGGATTTTTTGGGTGTGTTGCTTTATGGAAGAAAAAATATTCAAACCCTTTTATTTTTTTCCTGACAATATCCCTTATCATATTAACGACTTTTAGAACAGAAGGAATTTTTTTACTTAATGTGCTTTTAAGCTTTTTTGTAGCGAATGGTATAATATTCCTAATAAAAAGAAAATGGGAAAGTAATATCATTAAGATGCTTACTTTAGTGATTTTTATTTGTCTGTTAATTTTTTCTGGTGTTTCTCATATAAATAGATTAATTTTTATGGAACCTTCTGAAAAAGTTTTGGAAGGGATGGAACTTCTCAAATACCTTGACGAAGGAGTTGTTTTTTCGCATTACACAAGAGGTTTTTGGATTAGCTATGCAAATAAAACAAATGTAATGGATGAAAACTTTCTCTATGCACCTAATGTAAACGAAAGATGGAAAGATTCGCAAGAACTTTTGTATACAAGAGACATAACTGAAGCATTAAAAATCATTGAGAAATACAATATAAAATATATTTGGCTTGATAAAAAACTAAAAGAGATGATTTATAAAGATGAAGAAGAAGGCTTGTTATTTCTATTAAAATATGGGAAAAATTTTAAAAAAATTTATGACAATGATGAGGTAGAAATTTGGAAAATTGAAAAATGAAAAAATTGTCCATAATAATCCCGGTTTTTAACGAAGAAAAAACAATATACAAAATTTTCAAAAAAGTTGAAAATCTAAAACTAAAAAATTTTGAAAAAGAGACTATAATCATTGACGATGGAAGTACAGACAAAACAAAGGAAATACTTAAGAAACTAAATAATTGTAAAATTTTCTTTCATAAAAAAAACTTGGGGAAAGGTGCGGCAATTAAAACTGCACTAAAATATGCTACAGGAGATTACATCATAATTCAGGATGCAGATTTAGAATATGATCCAAGAGATTACCACAAATTGCTGAATTTGGCTTTGAAAAGCGCAAAAGTTGTATACGGAAGCAGATTCAAAAGGAAAATTAAACATAGATACAAACTTCTTTATATTGGAAACAAATTGATAACTTTTCTAATCAATTTTCTCTTCAATGCGAAATTGACAGATGTTGAAACATGCTATAAGCTTTTTTCTCGTGAGATTTTTGATAAAATAAAAATAGAATCTAATGATTTTGGTTTTGAAGTCGAAATAACAGCCAAACTATTAAAAAAGGGTTATAAAATATATGAGGTGCCTATAAAATATAAATGTAGGTCTTATTTACAAGGAAAAAAGATTAAAGCTATAGATGGAATTAAGGCTATCTTTCTTATATTTAAGTACAAATTTTTTCACTGATTGCAAAAAGGTAGTGTTTGCTTCCCCAAATTTTTTCTTCTTTGCACAAAACAAAATTTTCAAACAATTTATCTAATATGTACTTTTTTGTTTCGAGGCATTCGGAATCTTTTGGTTTGCATCTTATTGAATAATCTGCATAAAATGCTGCATCGGAAATGTTTATATATTTTTCAAATATTCTTTTTGAATTTTTATTTGCATAATGCAGAGTAAAATATTTTGCATCATGATAAACAACAGGGTGAGGTATTGTAGAAAAAACTGTACTTACTTTTTCATCTTTTAAAGAGGAATAAAAATCTACTGCGTCTTTGTTGTAAATTGGTTTTTCAAAGTTTAAAAATAAGGTGGTAATAAAACAAAGAAGAATCAACAAAGTAGTTATTAAGGTATGCTTTTTTTTGAAGACGCACCTTAGTCTTTCTAAGCCCATTGCAGCGATAATACTTAAGTATGGAAGAAAAACTAGGGCAAATCTCAATTGTTTGTTTTTTATAACTGAGAAATAGGAGAAAAAAAGGCATCCAACGAAAAAAACTAAAAACTTTTTACTTTTGTAAAATCTCTTCTTGAAAATTTCGCTTAAAAATAAAAACGAAAAGATGAACATAGGATTTTTTAAAATTAATCCCTGTAAGTAAAATGTAACCTTTTCTTGATAAAATGGATTTGCTTGCTGTGTAAGTGCAACCAAAATCGGCTTTAGCAATCCATACACCCCATAAAGAAATGAATTAAATATGCAAAAAAATGCTACTGGGATGAGAAAACCACCGAGATATGATGAAAATTTAACGAATCTATCAAATCCTTTCTTTTCTATCAAGATTACAAAAAGAATTGCTAAAAAAACGATTCCTTGAGGAAACCTAGTTATGAAAGCTAAGCCACTCATTGCTCCCGAAATAAAATATTTTCTTTTGAAAAAACAATAAATAGAAAATAGGGCGAAAAAAGTAGAAGGTAGACCAGTTAGTCCATATGTTGAAAATTTGTAAATAAGAGGGGTTATTAAAAATATGGACGAAGCAGCAATTGCAATTTTTTCATTTGTTATTACTTTAGTTATTTTGTAAATGAGGAAAATGCATAATACAGAAAAAAGAAAAGCCAATGATTTGGAAACATATAATGGGTTTAACCCAATTTTCCAAAAAAGTCCTATTAAAAATGGAAACAGTATTGGACGCATTTCTTCCCATAGACCAATTTTTCCAAAAGAAAATATGTACTTCCCCATACCGATGTAGACTGCTTCATCCCATGTAGGGTTCCTATTAATAAAAAATAAACTAAGAATACAAAATGCTAGTATCAAAAAAACCAAATAATTTTTCATTCGCATTCTGGCTGTTTATTTTTGAATTTTGAACAAATTATACTTTTTAACTCTTCGAAACTGTGCTCACCTCCAAATTTTTCCCCTTCCACTACTATTGTTGGGTACTCTGTTATGTTGTACTCCTTATAAATCATTTTTATTAAAGGTTCTTCAATATCCATATTAATATAAAAGAGGAGGAATCTATCACCGAAAAGTTTTTTGAAATACTCCAACATAGCAGATTCTCTTTCACATTTTGCTTTGCATAGTTTTTCAGAAAAGAAATATAAAACCCATACGGAATTATTGAAATCGCAATGGATTTTGGCTTCCTTTAAAAGAAACCAGTACCTCATTTCATTAAGTAGCCTATTCCTTTCGAGTAATTTCATTTCTTTTTTTGGAGAATCTCTAGCATCTTTGTATTTTACAAACTTTGTATAAGCTTCGCACAATTTTTTCCAGTTTTCATCTAATGCAATTTTTATCGTTTCACAATTTGTTTTTCTACTCATATTCAAATAATCCAAATATGTAAACTGCAATTGCATACTCAATGTATTTAATCCCTGTTCTTTTGCCATCGTTTCAATAATTTCTGTTTTTTTTGTGTTCACTGCGAATCCCATCAAGAAGCCGAAGAAGAATATGGCTACACTAATAACAAAAACATAGAAATACCTTCCTTTTTTAAAGCTCCTCATTTTTTATTTCTCCCATATAAATTTTCGGTTGGTAAACTTTTTAAACATAACGATTAGATATATAGTGGAAAGCACAAGCGAATAAAAGAAAAAGAAAACTACGATTGTTGGTAGATCCTTAAATTTTATTTTTTCTCCAACATTTTTACAGGCGTAGGCAAAAAAGATAATCGAAAGTAAAAAAAGGAACAAAGTTACAAACGCTAATTGCACGTCTTTTATAGTAAATATATCTATATTAAATTTGATGTTCAATAAATAAGTGAGAATATCAAATTTTATAAGATAAAAATAAAATACTTTCTTTAAAATTGGCCTTATTACATAATAGAAGAAGAAAAAAACAGCGGCAACGGCAGCCAATATGCCGAAAAAATTCCTTGGCATCTGAAAAAACCCAAAATCGCCATATTTTTTTCTCAAAGTTAAATTTCTATATTTGTATAGATTTTCCAATGATCCGCCATACCACCTCTGTCTTTGTTTGTATAATTGTTTTAAAGTTTTGGGTGCTTCGGCATAGCTATAACCTCCTTTACAGCATTGCTTTACAATATAATGTTCTTTTTGCAATCTGTAAACAATCTCCATATCTTCGGCAATTGCTTCCTCGCTAAACCCGCCAATTTTTTTTACGATTTCCGTTCTATAGACGCTGAAAGGTCCTGGCGCCACATAAATACAATTAATTTTACTAGCCAACCTTTTGAAAAATACAGCAACGATGTATTCGTATTTTTGTAATGCTTGTAATAAACTTTTTGGACTTTTAACAAGCATTGATGGCGTAACGACAGCTACTTTTTTGGAAGTAAAGAAATAAGGGATCATATCTTTCAATGCGTTTCTGTCAACAACCGAGTCGCTATCCAAGCAAGCGAAAAATTGAGTTTTAACATGCTTTAAAGCAAAATTTAATGCCACTGCCTTGTTATCACCTTTTTTTCTTTTCAGATTTAAAACCCTAACTTCTTTAAAGCTTCTTGCTATTTTTTCAGTGTTATCAGTAGAACCATGATTAACCACTATGATTTTCAACTTATCTTTCGGGTAGTCCAAGGCCAAGGCTGAAGATATTGTTTCAGCTATAGTACTCTCTTCGTTCCATGCAGGAATTATTACAGAAACAGACGGCCATTTTTTTGGCTTTTTTAACTTTTCTTCATTTGGAGATAAAAAAATGGTAAGTAGAAAAATCGAGAAGTACAGCGCAATAAAGTACAAACACCATAATGAAATGGTTGCAAAATCCATAGGTTTGTTAAATTCAATTGCTTTTTTAAACTTTATCTTATTTTAAATTAAATAAAAACTTTTAAGAATAAGTCTTTAACTCGTAAATGATTTGTTTGCATTTTCTTTTGTTTTCGTATATTTTCTTAAAGTATTTTTCGATTAATTTTTGCAATTTGTTTCTTTCCTCTTTGCACTTTTGGTCATTTTCTTCACAGACCAAACCATAGCATTCATCTAAAAGTATATACTTAATTTTCTTTTTATGTTTTAAAATATAATTCTGCAATTCTTTAGCCTTTTTAAAATTAAATATGGGATAATACATTAAATCAAGTTTTGCATCGCTGAAAAGAGCGACAACTGGGTTAGATGTCAAAATTCTTTCATTTTTATCTTTAAAATAGGAGTAGAAATTTAATTCTTCATTTGAGATTCCTTTTTCAATATTTAAATTCCAAAAAAGAATCACAAGAGATAACATAACAATTCCAACAGTAGAAAAAGAAAATATTTTTTTGTTTATTTTCTCTAAAATTTTAATAACTCCGGTAGAAGCAAAAATGGACAAGTATGGAAGAAAAACTATGGCAAATCTTATTTCTTTGTGTTGAAGTTTTGAAAAGTAAAAAAACATAGCAATTGTTACACAAATAAGCATGAAGTATTTCCTTTTTTCTTTCGGAAAAGTAAACAAACCAACAAAAGAAAAAAACAACAATGGATTATTCTTTAAAATTTCCACAAAATAAAAATACCACCTTTTTTTATAAAGCCACAAACCAGCATTTTTAATTATTAACGAAGCTTCAAAAAATGGATGTAGTGGATTGCCAAAAAGGATGTAGTTTACGATTAAATATGGAGCCAAAATTAAAATAAAACCAAATAAAATTTTCAGAAAATTCTTCATATTCTTCGAAAAAAGAAGGAGAAAAATAAACACTAAACCTTGTGGGAACCTTGTTAAAAAAGCAATGGACGAAAATATTCCTGCAAGAAAATTTTTATTTTTTATGAATAAATAAATTGAAAGTAGTGCAAAAAATGTTGAAGGGATACCGCTTAAAACAGTTGAATTGTAATAAATAAAAAAAGGTGTGAAACTTAATATTATCGAGGAGATTAAAGCACATTTTTTTCCTAAAATCTGCTCCGCTATTTTATAGCATAATATAATTGTACCTATGCCAAAAATTGTTTCTAAAACTAAGCCAAAGATAAAAGGGTTAAACCCAATTTTCCAGCCGATGCCAAGCATTATTGGAAGGATAGGGGGTCTTGCAGGTTCGAAAAGCCCACTACCGCCAAGAGAATATATGTATTTCCCAATCCCTATATAAACTGAAGCATCCCACAACAACGTAGTTTTTGCAAGAATCAAATAACTAATTCTCAAAACAAGTGAAAATAGAACCAAAAGTACGAGCCATTTATCGACGAATATTTTTTTCTTCACATTTCTTCTTTAGTTTTTTTGCTTTTTAAAAATTTTCATTACCGACGTAAAATAATCAAAAATTCAAAACAAAATATTTATTAATGAAAAAATCTTCTTTAAAAACGTGATTTTAATAAATTTTTCATTAAAAAAAATTGTTATAGAAAAGGAGGATTGCCTAAAAGATTTTTCTATAGATGAAATAAAAGACATACATCGAAGCCGGGGTGAAGAAATTGAAACCCTATAGAAAATTTATAGAAAAGCCGGTTTCTGGAAAATGTCCCTATTGTAAAAAGAATGTTAAAAATTTGAAGTCGCATATGAGAAGAAAGCACTTGTTTATGCTCATAAAAAAGATGGGCAAAAACCTTAGAAGGAGGTTATAAATAAAAATGCCGAAGAAAAAAGCAAAAAAGAAAAAGAAAAAACCTGCTAAGAAAAAGACAAAGAAAAAGACAACAAAGAAAAAGAAGAAGAAAAAGAGGTGTTAGTTTTTTCTTTTTTTATTTTTTTAATTTTTCCATATACACTTTTCTTACCGGCCAAGATATTTCTATTCCTTCTTTATCGTATCTCTTCTTCAATTCTTTAATGAATTCATGGATGACTAAATATTTATCTACAAATCTTTCAACTCTAAGTATAACTGAGAAATTTATATTTGAATCGCCAAAAGTATGATACCTTATAAATGGTTCAAAATCTTTTACAGCACCAGGAACCGTTTTCTGTATTTTTCTTGCAACATCTACAGTAATTTTTTCAACTTTCTCCAAATCTGAATCATAGGATACACCACACTGTACAATAACTGAAGTTTCTTTTTGGGGTAAAGAGTTGTTGATTATTATACTTTCTGCAAGTTTTGAATTTGGGATTACAACAATTGTATTTGGAAGAGTCCTTATTCTTGTGGATCTCCAACCGATATCTTCAACATAACCAGACATATTATCAACTTGAACAAAATCCCCAACATTTATTGGTCTATCAGAAATTATGTGAACACCTGCAAAAAAGTTAGCTAATGTATCTTGCAGAGCCAAACCAATTGCTAAGCCACCAAGGCCAAGTGTTGCTACAAGAGGAGTAATCTTAATTCCAAAATATTCGAGAATAACAAGAACTGCAATGAAATAGATTACTGCATTTATAACTTTACTTATTAACTTTGGGGTTTTTTCGTATTTTTTCTGTACTTTTAACCAATAAATAACAACCTCTTTGACTATTTTAGTAAAACTATAAGCAATAATCAAAATGGCAAGTACAAAGAATACTTTATTTATAATGGAAACGTACTCCTTAAATAGCGGAAAAATTCTAAGTGAACCATATAAACCGAGAGTTAGAAGAAAAATGTAAATTGGTACTCTTACTATGTTCAATAAAATGTCATCTATTTTTGTTTTTGTTTTAGAAACTAATTTTTTTACATGAACTTTCAAAATACGATTAACAATTTTTGCAACCACAACTGAAATAACAAATACTCCAACAGATGCAACAACATCAATATAGTTCATTTTTAGGTAGTTAAAGAGATTTTCTTTTTTAAATTTTTGTTTTTCTAATTATTTTCTTATTTTTTTATGTAAAAGTCAGTGGATTTTTTTCTAATTTTAATAGAAAAATTTATAAATAAGTAGATTCTACTAATAACTTAGCTGTTGGCGGAAGACTTCAAGTCTTTGTGGGGAATCTTCGGATTTTCCACGAAGGCTTGGACTTCGGACGCCAACAGCAGATAGCGTTGGGCAACTTAGGCTTAGTTTATGGCTTCGGCCATGAACTAAGTTCGGTGGGGAATCTTCGGATTTTTCACCGATTCGGATTTGATCCTTCGGGATCAGATCCGAACTAAGCCTAGGAACGCTATCTCGTTTCTAAGTTCTCCCTATTCTAATCTTAAAAAAATTTATAAAGCTTAACTTATCTTATAGTTTGAAATGAAATACACCTTAAGTTCTGAATCTGTAACCGAAGGCCACCCAGACAAAATGTGTGATATAATTTCTGATGCTATTTTAGACACAATTATAGCAAAAGATAAGTATGCTAGAGTTGCATGTGAAGTTGCTACAAAAACTGGAATTGTTTTTGTAATGGGAGAAATTACAACAAATTGTTATGTAGAGATTCCAAATATAGTAAGGAATACTATCAAAGAAATAGGTTACACAAAAAGTGAATACGGCTTAGATGGAAATACGTGTGGTGTTATTGTATCAATTAGCCAACAAAGTCCAGATATAAGTATGGGCGTTATAGGAAGAAAGGAACTAGGAGCTGGCGACCAAGGAATGATGTATGGCTTTGCTTGTAATGAAACACCTGAGCTAATGCCGCTCCCAATAATGTTAGCACATAAACTCGCTAGAAGATTGGCCGAAGTAAGAAAGAAGAAAATACTTTCATATTTGAGGCCTGATGGAAAAACGCAAGTAGCTTTAGAATATGAAGATGGAAAACCAAAAAGATTAAGAAACGTTGTTATAGCTGCACAGCATGATGGTGATGTAGAATTGGAAAAGCTCAGGGAAGATATACAAAAAGAAGTAATCGAACCTATTTGTAATGAATACTTGGACAATAGAACTGAATTTTTTATTAACGCCACCGGAAGATTCGTTATAGGAGGACCTGTTGCAGATGCTGGATTAACAGGAAGGAAAATAATCGTTGATACTTATGGAGGAATAGGAAGACATGGAGGCGGTGCATTTTCAGGAAAAGACCCTACAAAAGTTGATAGATCAGGAGCATATGTTGCTAGGTATATAGCTAAAAACATAGTAGCCTCTGGAATAGCAGACAAATGTGAAATTCAGCTTGCATACGTAATTGGTGTTCCAGAACCGATATCAATCCATGTAAACACTTACGGAACTGGAAAAATCAGCGATGAAAAAATAATTGCATTAATAAAAAAGAATTTTCCATTAAAACCTGGAGAAATTATTGAAGAGCTAGATTTAAGAAGGCCTATTTTTAAAAAGACAGCTGCATATGGGCATTTCGGTAGAGAAGAACCAGAATTTACATGGGAGAGAACAGACAAAGTTGAATTTTTAAAAAAAGAAATTTAGAAAGGTTTTTTATCTAATTTTTTTCCTTGCTTTGCCTCTAACTTTTCAACCTTTTTTAGAAATTTCTTTATTTCGTTAATTTTAATTGCTAACTTCATTCCTTCAGCGTAATAAGATGCGTGAACCAAACCAACCCATTCGAATCTTCCATCTCTTAGAGCAAAAACAGGGCTACCACTGTTTCCTGGGTTTACAGAAACGTCAAGAAGGATGTCGTAATTTGTGGTAATCCCTCCCCCCATTTCAAATTTCCTTGGATTCATATTACTTACTATACCATCAACAGTTGCTTTTGTTTCACCAAGAGGATAACCTTCAACAAAAACTACATGACCCTCTTTTAATTCACTGCTATCTCCAATCGCATAGGGGTAAACATTTAGTGGATGCTTTGTCTTCAATATTGCAACATCCATATCATTTTTACCTCCAACATACTCTAAAGGGATATCATCTTTAGTATTTTGATCGTGTATGTTGTCCACAATATACCACATTGCTTTAACTTTCTTTCCTTTTGACGTATATTCCGGCATATTTGCTACATGGTAATTTGTTATTAGGTAATAATATCCATTTTTTTGAGAATAGACAAACCCGGTTCCCCACGCCGCTTCTTCTGATCTTTGAATTTTTTCTTTCTCCGGATCTTTAGGATCTTTATATCTATATTCGTAAGTTGTCACATTTTTAATGCAGTAAACGCTTTTCCTTATTTTTTCATAGTCTTGTTTTGCATAACTTATCAATTGTTTTGAGTAATCGTATTTCCCGTCAATCTCTGGATTTTTCATTACCGACGCTGATTTTAATGCACAACCAGAAGCACCGACAAAAAAAGAGCTGATTATTGCAACGAGTGTCTTTTTCATTTCAATATTCTCAAATTATTTTCTTTTATAAAATTTACCCAAAAATTTGTCAAAAATATGTTCAAATTAATCAAATTTGTCAAATTAAGTCAAAAAATCTTATGCCCTTTCTTTTGCAAAAATCAAGAGTTATGATAAAACTTTCACCTCTACTCTTTTCCAAATCTTTCGGTTTGAGAAAAAACCAGCCATAGTTATTGAATCTTATTGCAATTAAAGGCGTTGCCCCGAATTTTTTTGAAAATTTTATTACTTGGCTTATGTCTTCATTTGTTAAATACTTTACATTCTTTTTTACACTTTTGCATTCTATGGCATAAATTATCTTTTTCTCAGCATTTCCAACTATTAAATCAGGCAAAGGAAAGTTCATTATTCCTGAACCAGCTGCTCTCATAACAGCAAACCCATTTTCCCAGAACATCTTTGCAAGCTCCCTTTCTGCTCTAGAACCCTTTTTCTTTCCCATAAAAACCTGAAGGATTTTATTTTTTATAAATAATTCGAAAAGAAAGAAGAAAAGAAGAAATTATATGTCTTGAGGCTTGAGTGTTTTTCTTCCGTTTGCCTTAGCTCTTTCAACTGCTCTTTCAATTAACTTTATTACCTCAGCACTTAGGGCTTCTGCAAAATCACCAGATATGTTCATTCCTTTTGCATATTCTTTTATTTTACTTCTAACAACGATAAGTTCTGCCATCATTGCACCTCCTTTGGATTTTAATTAATCGAAATTTTCTATGTATATAAATCTTTCCCAAAAATTTTAAATATAAATTCCATCTTTCACAATTTATTAAAATGGCAGAAGATAAAACTGAAAAAGTAAAAAAATTAATGATGATGCCTGAGAGGATAAGGAATATTAGTGTTGCTGCACATATTGATCATGGAAAAACTACTTTTAGCGATAACTTACTTGCTGGTGCTGGGATGATTTCTGAAGAACTTGCCGGAAAACAACTTGCTCTCGATTTTCACGAAGATGAACAAGCAAGGGGCATTACAATAGATGCTGCAAATGTTTCGATGGTACACAAGTTTAATGGTGAAGAATACTTAATCAATTTAATCGATACTCCTGGGCATGTTGATTTTGGTGGTGATGTTACAAAAGCTATGAGAGCTGTTGATGGAACAATAGTTCTATGCTGTGCTGTTGAAGGAATAATGCCACAGACAGAAACAGTTTTGAGACAGGCATTAAAGGAATTGGTAAAGCCAGTGTTATTCATAAACAAAGTAGACAGGCTAATAAGAGAAGTTAAATTGACGCCAGAAAAAATGATGGAGAGATTTACAAAAATAATAAACGATCTAAATAAGTTAATTGAAAGAATAGCTCCTGAAGAATATAAACAAAAATGGAAAGTTAGTGTTCAGGATGGAAGTGTTGCATTTGGGAGTGCATTCCACAATTGGGCTCTTAGCTACCCTTATATGCAAAAAAAAGGAATAACTTTTAAAGATATCATTCAAGCATACGAAGCTGGTGGTGATGAATACAAAAAATTGGCAAAAATGTGTCCATTGCATGAAGTTGTTCTTGAGATGGTAATAAAACACCATCCAAATCCAAAAGAAGCACAAAAGTATAGAATACCTAAAATATGGTTCGGTGATTTGGATTCAGAAACTGGAAAGGCTCTTTTGAATTGCGATCCAAATGGTCCTGCAGCATTTGTTGTAACAAAAATTGTAATTGACAAGCATGCTGGTGAAGTCGCTGCCGGGAGACTCTTTTCAGGCACGTTAAGGCAAGGTGACGAAGTTTACATGAATTTAGCAAAAAGAAAAGTAAGGCTTCAGCAAGTTTCTATTTATAGAGGTGCCCAAAGAATTTTAATAGATTCTGCTCCATGTGGAAATATTTTAGGGTTAGTTGGTTTAAAAGATGTATTTACTGGAGAAACTGTTAGCTCTCAAGAAATGAAACCATTCGAAGAAGCAAAGCATATATTCGAACCAGTTGTCACCAAATCAATCGATGCAAAACAACCAGCAGATCTCCCAAAACTAATTGAGATACTAAAACAAGTTGCAAAAGAACATCCAACAATTAAAGTGGAAATAAACGAAGAAACAGGAGAAAATTTAATCAGTGGAATGGGTGAATTGCAACTCGAGGTTATAGAAAACAGGATAAGAACTGATAAAAAACTGGATATTGTTACTGGACCTCCAATTGTTGTGTATAGAGAAACAATACAAAGAAGGTCAGGAGAATTTGAGGGAAAGAGCCCAAACAAACACAACAAATTCTATTTTGTTGTTGAGCCATTAGAGGATAACATATATGAGGCAATAAAATCAGGGGAAATACCGGAAACGAGACTGAAAAAGAAGGATGAAGCAGTATATAAAAAACTAGAACAATTAGGCATACAACCGAAGGAGGCAAGAAAGATTAAAGACATATACAAAGGAAATGTGTTGGTAGATGCAACTAGAGGGATAGTACATATAGGAGAAGTTATAGAGATGGTTATGGACGGCTTTGAACAAGTTGCGGATGGTGGAGTTTTAGCAAAGGAGCCATTAACAAAAGTTAAAGTTATTCTTGTTGATTGTAAACTGCATGAGGATGCAATACATAGAGGTCCTGCACAGGTTCTTCCTGCTGTAAGGGAAGGAATAAGGCATGCATTGGTTGACGCAAAACCCGTTATTTATGAGCCAGTACAAATAATACAAATAGAAGCACCCAATGAATTCATGGGGAATATTTCAAGATTGATTCAAAACAAAAGAGGACAACTCCTAAATATGGAACAAAAAGAAGAGGGCTTAACAATAATTGCAAAAATGCCTGTAGCTGAAATGATAGGCTTGGCTTCAGAGTTAAGGAGTGCAACATCAGGGAGAGGTGCTTATTTCCTAGTTGATCAGAAATTTGAAAAATTACCAGAGGTACTACAGCAAAAAATAATAAGGCAAATTAGGGAAAGGAAAGGTCTAAAATTGGATGAACCATATCTAATATAATTACAACTTCAAACTTACCGCCTTTGAAACACCTTCCTGTTTTGAAATCCCTATAACAACGTCTGCTTCAGAAATAACAGCATCATTATGGGTAATAACTATCTGTTGAGCTTTCTCAGAGTATTTTGCCAACAGTTTAGACAACAATTCAGAATTTGTTTTGTCCAGTGCAGCATCAACTTCATCAAGTACGTAAAATAAAGCTGGCCTATATTCCTGAATTGCGAATATAAATGCAAGTGCAGCAAGGCTCGATTCCCCACCACTCAAACTCAAAATGTCTAAATATCTGTTAAAACCAATCCTTATTTCAATATCTACTCCTCCATCAAATGGATTTTCTTTATTTTCTATAACCAACCTTGCCTCCCCTTTTTTTGTTAAATTCATGAATATTTCCCTAAAGTTTTTATCTAAAGTGTTAAAGGTTTTCATAAAAACTTCTTTCTTCTGGCTTTCAATTTTTGCCATCATATTCAACACATCTTCTTTTTCCTTCTTTAGTTTTTCATATTTTTCAAGTAGAACTTTGTATTCTTCATTGGCCTTTTCATAAACTTCAAGAGCCTTCATATTTATATTTCCCATACTTAACATCATTGCTTCAAATTTTTTAATTTCCTCATCCAATACATCAATTGTTACTCCTTTCCTTAACTGAACTCCTTTATAATTTTCAAATTCTTTTTTTAGACCTTCTAATTCACCATCTATTATTGCTTTCTTAACTTTTATTTCGTTTCTTCTCTCCTGAATATTTTTTAACCTTTCTTCTTCCCTGACAATTCTATTCTCTCTTTTTGTAATCTGCTCTTCGATTCTTTTTCTTTTCTCAAACAAATTCTTATATTCTTTGTAAAACTTTTTCTGCGATCTCAATTTTTCTTTTAGTAGAATATTCTTTTCTTTTATTTCGGTTTCAAGATTCTTTAATTCCTCACTAAATGATGCATGTTCTTTTTCATTTTCCTTTATTATGCTTTTAATCTTTTCAACTTCATTATAGAGCAAAGATATCCTATTAACAACATCTTTAATTTCGGATTCAACTTCAAACATCTTTTTGATCAACTCTTCCCTTTCTCCGCTTAAATTTTCTATTTCCTTAACGTAAAAGGCATTTTTTGACCTACTCAGCAAATTCAAAATTTTATCTTTTTTATCCTTTAGAGATTCTACCTTAACATTTAATTCAGAAATTTTATTTTCATTCTTTTCAATAGTAAAATCGATTTCCTTTATTTTTTTTATTATGTCTCTCTTTTCTTTTTCAGCAATTTCTATATTTGGTATGTTTGGCAATTCTTCTTTAAGATTTTGGATTTTTGTTTCTAATACGATTTTTTCCTCCTTCAGTTTTGAGATTTTTATTTCTAAATTTTCTCTTTCTTTTTCAAGTTCAGCAATTTCTTTTTTTAGTTCATTTTCTTTGCTTTCGAGAATTTTTAACCTATTCTCAAAATCTTTTTCTTTTATAAGCCCTTTTCTTTCTCTATAACCTCCAATAATTGCTCCGCTAGGTTCAAATAGCTGTCCATCAAGTGTTACTACTTTAACTCCTTCGATATCTTTTGCATTTTCAAAACTATCAACTATTAAAATCGAATCGAAAACGTCTTCAAATGCTTTCCTAAATTTTTCAGGAAATTCTATCAAATCTATTGCTACACCAATTACACCCTTTTTGCCAAGGTAAGTTCTTATTTTTTCATTCTTTTTTGTTTTTAGTCTATCTAAAGGTAAAAATCTTGCAATGCCAGATTTTGATCTTTTTAGAATTTCAACACATTTCTCTGCTACATCTCCGGATTCAACGACGAGACTTTTAATTCTATTCCCACCAGCGACTTCAATTGCTAAAGCATATCGAGAATCTACCTTACATAATTCTCCTAAAGTTCCATAAACACCATCTAAGTTCAATTTTTTAATTGCCTCAACTGCTTTATCCAACTTGTGAATATTAACAGATGATAATATTTTGAATTTTGTAATTTCTTCATTAACATCGGAAAGCTTTTTTCTTCTTTTGTCAATTTCTTTTGTTATAGCTTCAAATTTGTTTGTTATTTGTGTATAATTTTTTATAACGTCCTTAAACTCATTTTTCAAAACTTTTAACTCGCACAATTTTTTATTTTTTTTATCTCTAAGCTCACGTAACTCATTTATTTTTCCATTCAAGTTTTTTAGCTCCATCTCTAGAATTGCCTTCTGTTTAAACATTTCTTGGTTTTCTTTTTCTAGAGCACTAACTTCATTCATCAAATTTTCTATCTCTTTTTCGCACAAATTGAGATTCTCATCTAAATTTGTTCCTTTGCCAGGCTTTAATTTCTCAAGTTTGTAATTTACATTCTCTATTGCTTTCTCTAATCTTTCTTTTTCTTTTTCTAAATTCGATTTCTTTTTCTCAAGCTCTTCAAGTTTCTTGTTGGAATCTTCTAGAGAAATTAGCAGTTGCTTCTTCTTTTCTTCTATTTTTTTTAACTCATTTTTACATATGTCCCTTCTTGACTCTTTTCTTATCAATTCTGTTTTTATGCTATCAATTTCGTTGGATAACTCCTTTTGTTTAACATCTCCTCCATAAGTGATTTCTTCGTTAATTTTTGAAATTTCTTTTTTTCTTTCGTCAATTTCCAACTTTAATTTTTCTATGTCTTCATTAATACGTCTAATTGTTGAATCGAGTTTTTTTAATTTCGATTCGAACTCCTCTTTTTTTTCATTTTTCTCTTTTATTTTTAAGTACAATTTTGTAGCTTTATTTCTCTCGATATTCTTTTCCAATTTTTTGTATTTCAATGCTTTGTCTCTATCACTCCTTAACTCCTTTAGTGTTTTTTCCCTTTCAGCCAGAATTATACTTGCGTGATTCAATTTTTCCTGTACTTTTTCTAATTCCAAAAGAGCTTTCTGTTTTTTCTCTTCAAAAACAGATATACCTGCAATTTCCTCTATCAACTCTCTTCTTTCCTTTGG
>JAFCFS010000009.1 GCA_017608525.1 Candidatus Woesearchaeota archaeon
ATCGTCCAGAATCTTATATTCAGGAAAAGAATAGAGTTTTCCTTTAGCAATTTTTGTTATGCAAAATGCACAATTATTAACACAACCTTCAGAAATTTGTATGTTGGCAACAGACTTATTTTTCCTAATCACTGGCAAACAATTTTTATCCTCCTTTCTTTTTCCAAGTAATTCAATTTTTTTTCCTTTTTCCACGCTTTTAACAACTTTTACTATTTCGCTAATATGAAATGTATTAATTAATGATGAATTTTTTGCTATTTTTTTGCATAAAGAATATTCTGCTTCCGGCATGCATCCTGCCAGAACAATTTTCTTTTCCGGGTAATTCTTTTGTAGAGTTTTAATTTTATGAATAATCTTGGATTCGGTTGGTTGCTTAACAACACAAGTGTTAATTATGATAATATCTGCATCTCTCTCTTCAACCAAAAGATAGCCTTCTCTATTTAATAAACCAGCCATTATTTCTGCATTAGACAGATTTGCACAACATCCGTAATTTAAAATTGCAATCTTTCCCATCAGAAATAGCCTTTTTCTTTTAGTACATTATAAATTTTTTCTTTTTCGATTTTTTTTGAACTTATTAATTCAGCCCAATAAATCAGATCTTCTAATGGAGAATATAACTTCTTTTTTCGGAACATTTTTTTTGTTGGCCCAAGCGAAAAAAATATTGCTGTTACTATCTTGCTTTCTACATTTTTTTCTAGAAATTCAGCTGCATCTATAGCCTCTTTTAACTTTTTCCGTATCTCCTTTTTGATCCTCTTTTTCATTTTTTTCTTTTCCTCATATATGTAGTCGTTCAACAACACCTTATATAACCATTTCTTTTCTTTCTTAATTTTGTTTCTGTAACTATTTATTTCGTCAGTGAGGACAGCCTCTTCATATAAAATTTTTTCTTCGAGTTTAGAACTCAGATATAGCTTGTAAAGTAAGTTTAATCCAAGAGCATACACACTACAATCTACATGCAACATTTCGTGTTCTTTATCATAGCTATTATTTTCTTCTATTATGATAAGCCCCAATTTATGAGTATATAATTTTTTATCTTTTTTAAAATCCAATGGCCTAAAAGTTATACCAGCACAATCTTCGTTCCAAAATTTTTTATCTTTGTATTTTTTTCTTAATGTCTTCCATGTAGCTTTTCCCAATATACATCCAATACCTACTGGCTCTATGCCATGCCTTTTTTTATAAAACTTAACAAATTCTTCATCAGGAAAAAACTCTACTTTTTTAATGTCTCCAAAAGACAAGTTTTCGAAATCATCTGTACACCAAAGTAGATCAAGAATGTCTTCAGCACCGCAACGTTTAAAATTTTTTCGTGCTAATTTTGCATAAGAAACATATTTTTTTGCACCTTTTTTATTAAGAAAATTTTTAGAAAGTTGATAAAGCAATCTTTCTGAAATTTCTTCTTTCATCAAAAAATTGTAAAGCTTCATTTTTTAAATATTTTTTTATAAAAAATTAAGGTTAAACAACAAGAAAGGTTTTGTTATGTTTTGTTATTATAGAAAAATTTATAAATAGGAACAGTTTCAACACAAATAACTGGTTCTTGAGGGTTTGAAATGGAAGATAAAATTAAAATCGGGACAACAACAATAGGTTTAATATGTAAAGATGGGATTGTTTTAGCTGCTGATAAGAGAGCAACAGCGATGAATTTTATTGCTGACAGATATACAAAAAAGATATTCAAAATAAGCGACCATATGGCTATTACAACTGCAGGCCTAGTAAGCGATGCTCAACTTTTCACTAAGATCATAAAAGCACAACTCGCCCTATTGAATGTAAGAAGAGGAAAAGAGCCAACAGTAAAAGAAGCTGCAAATTTGCTAGCTTCTTTATCTTATGTAAATATAAGACAACCAAGTATGGTTCCAGGCATAGTTGCATTTTTACTTGGCGGGCATGACGAAAAAGGTCTCCATTTATACGAAATTGGTGTTGATGGGAGTATAACAAAAGCAGAAGATTTCAGAGCAGATGGCAGCGGTTCAACAATTGCTTTAGGAGTTTTAGAAAGTATGTACAAAAAAGATATGAGTGTACAAGAAGGTATCAAACTTGCATTGAAAGCAATTAATGCAGCCTTAAAAAGAGATTCAGCAACAGGTGACGGCATAGATATTGTTGTTGTGGATAAAAACGGAGTTCGCCAAGTAATGGAAAAAAGACTAAAGTTAGATTTGGAAAGCTAAATAGAAAAGGAAAAAACCTTCTGTAAAAATGGGAGACATATTAAAGGAGATATTAGATCACTTACCAAGTAATGCGGAAATCACTTCTTCCTGTTTTGAAGGAGCCAATATTATACTTTATACGAAGAATAAAGAATTTTTTCTAAACAAAGGTGGAATAATAAAAGAAATAGTTAATATATTCAAAAAAAGAATAGAGCTAAGACCTGATCCGAGCATTGTGGAAGATGTGGAGAAGGCAAAAGAAAAGATTAAAAAAATAATTCCTGAAGATGCAAACATAACCAACATTATTTTTGATCCTCAAAGAAGTGTCGTAATTATTGAAGCAGAGAAACCTGGTGCAGCAATTGGAAAATCTGGAGAAATTTTAAGAGAGATTAGAAAAACTACATTGTGGGTTCCAATTGTAAGAAGAACTCCAAGCATAAGATCTAAGATAATAGAAAATATAAGGGCTGTCCTCTATGAAAATACAGAGTTCAGAAGGAAATTTCTAAACAGGGTTGGCAAAAGAGTTTATTCCGGTTGGATAAGAGGGAAAAAGCACGAATGGATTAGGGTAAGTTTTCTTGGTGGAGGAAGACAAGTAGGAAGAAGTTGTTTATTCTTACAAACTCCAGAATCCAGGATTTTATTGGATTGTGGTATAAACGTTGCTGCACAATCGGAAGAGGAGATGTTCCCATTTTTTGATATTCCAGAATTAAAAATTGGGGAATTGGATGCCGTTATAATAACACATGCCCATCTTGATCATTGTGCTATGGTTCCTATTTTATTTAAATATGGATATGAAGGCCCAGTGTATTGCACAGAACCAACAAGGGACATTATGGCCCTATTAAATCTGGATTATTTAGGAATTATGCAGAAAGAAGCAAAGAAACAACTATTTTCAAGTACAGATGTAAAAAATATGGTCAAACACACTGTATGTTTAAATTACGAAGAGGTTACTGATATAACTCCTGATGTAAGATTAACATTTTATAATGCTGGTCATACCTTAGGGAGTGCTATGGTCCATCTTCACCTTGGCAATGGCTTGCATAATTTGCTTTATACTGGAGATTTTAATTTTGAAACATCAAATTTATTAGCACCTGCTTCAACAAATTTCCCAAGATTAGAAACTGCAATAATAGAATCCACTTATGGTGGGAAAGAAGATATTTTGCCAAGTAGAAGGCAGTGTGAAGAACAATTGTTGAGCATAATAAAGAAAACTGTAGAAAGAGGCGGAAAAGTATTGATGCCAACATTGGGTGTAGGAAGATCACAAGAAGTAATGGTTATTCTTGAAAAAGCGATAAGGGAGAAAAAAATACCAGAAATACCTGTTTATGTTCAAGGAATGGTCTGGGATGTTACAGCAATTCATACAGCATATCCTGACTTTCTTAATGGAAGAATGAGAAGGATGATATTCCACGAAAACAAAAATCCGTTTTTATCCGAGATATTTAGAAAGGTTGGAAGTAGCAAAGAAATGGAAGAAATTATTCATTCGGAAAAGCCATGCGTAATAATGGCTACGTCCGGAATGATGGTTGGGGGGCCAAGTGTTGAATACTTTAGGAATCTTGCGGAGAATCCAAAGCATAGTTTAATATTTACCTGTTATCAAGGTGAAGGAAGCCTTGGTAGAAGAATAGAAAGCGGTGAGAAAGAAATAAGTTTTCCTACAGGTCCAAATACTTCAGAAGTTGTAAGAGTAAGAATGGAAGTTCACTCCATACGTGGATTTACAGGTCATAGCACTAGGAACCAGTTATTGAATTTCGTATACCGTTTAAATCCAAAACCAAAAAGAATAATAGTAAATCATGGAGAGAGTAGCAAATGTTTGGATTTAGCTAGTACATTACACAAGATTCATAAAGTAGAAACAAATGCCCCAAGAAATCTAGATGCTTTAAGACTGAAATAATTTCTGAACAACAAATAAATATTTAAAAAACTTAATCCTATAAAAGACTATGAATTACACTGTTAAATTAATAACACCTTCCAAGAAAGATTTCTTAATTAAAAATTTGAAGTTTAAATTCGAAAGAAAGGCTGAAATTCATGGTATGTGTGTAGAATTATTGACAAACAATAAAGAATTTAAAGAGATGTGGGAAGACAATTTTGATCCAATGAGCAATACAGTTAGACCTCATTGCAGAATTTTAACATTGGATGATAAAAAACTTAAAAAGAATACTGTATTTTATGAACCGATATCAAAAACTGTATTTCTTTACAATTTCGATTATTACGGATGGGTTAAATCAATAGCCTTAGCTGCAGCAAGTGATTTTATAGAGGATTACCAATCGATACATAGAAGAGGATACGTTCATGGTGCATGTCTGGATTTTATGGGGAAAGGAATTGCAATAGTAGGACCACCAAAAACTGGAAAAACAACTCTTTCTTATGGATTGTTAGCAAATATTAAAAATTCGAAATTGGTTGCTGATGATTGGTTTTTTGTTAAAATTACAGCCATAGATTGTATTGCGTATATGTCCGAAAGAAATTCTTATATTCAGAAAGATTTAAGCGAAAATTGGCCTGTTTTCAAACCGTTGGTGAAAGAAACAAAATTTGATTTCATGCAAAGAGGTGTTGCTAATGTTGCCGAAATTATAGGAAAAGATAGGATTAGACATACAACAGTATTAAATCATTTATTTGTTTTGCAAAGGGACAAAAATGAAAAAAGAACATTTTACCATGTTGAAAAAAATTTCGCATTGAATTATTTGATAAAAAACAATTTTTGCAATCCCCATTTTCTAGTAAAGGACAGAAGAAAAGAGAAACTAAGAATTTCTTTTTTCAAACTTTTACTTAATAAAATTGGAGTATCCTTTATCAATACAATATCCACACCGAACAAAACTCTCGAAGAGGTTAAAAAATATCTTAAAAAGTGTAACTACTTTTAAATTGTTACAATAGAAAAATTTATAAATGAGTAAGTAATCTAAAAAATGACGAATCTGGAGGGGAAAATGAAAAAAGAAGCAGAATGCAAAAATTGTGGTGCAATATACGAATTTGATGGAGAAAAATTGCCAAGGGGATTTAGGTGTTTGTGTGATAGCAAAGAATTTAAAATTTTGGCTAATGCTGTTGCTTAAGAAATCAATTTAAGTACAAGGAGTCCAACAAAACAACCCATTGATAAATATGGCATTGCAGGATAGAATTTTTTCTTCTTACCCAATACAAAAAGAAGAAACAAGGCCAATGTTGAAAATAGAGGAATTATTAATGCTTTGAAAGAAAAAATTTGTAATCCAAACTCCTTTACAGCTGTTCCCGAAAATAGGAGGGGAAAACCGATATCGCCACCCCCAAGTATTGCCACGCCCTTTTTGTATGGAATAAAAACACCCGCAAAATTCCTTAGTTTGCTTTGAAATTTTGCCATTTTAACCATATGTTTTGTTTTCCTTACAGATATCCAATCATAAAAAGAAATAAGAAGTAATAATATAGAAGCAGAGTAGATATTTAGTACGGGAACAAAAATTGCTGCCAGAGCTCCGTAAATAAAAATTTCGATTACATTTTGGGGTATCACGCTTTTCCAAAATATTTTTACTCCAGCCAAAATAAGGGCTATAAATACAGCATATCTTTCCTTAATAAAGGCAGAAAAACTTATAGTTAGACACAACCATATAGCAACAAAAAACCCTATTCTCCACAACTTAAACAGCTTTAGTTTAATAATTAATAAAATAATAGCAGTTGCCACCAAAATTAGCAAAAAAATTGGTATGAAGCTTGTTTTTTCCTTGAATTTGGGCCTTTCTATATTGAGAGGCAGTTTTGGTTCTGGCTTTCCAGGTTTTGGTAGGTAGTGGTCTGTTATTGCTAAACCGATTATTTGGCTCAAAAGAAATATCGAACATATAGCTGCAATTATGGAGAAAGCATGTTTCATGAAGAAATAGAAGGCTACGAAATTTAAAAATTTTTAGTTTATAAAATTAAATTCAAAAAATTTCTTTGAAAAAAATTTATGCTCATCAATTTAATACTGGCACTCAATGCTATTTTTCTTAATGCGTTCCTCTTTAAAAAGAACATAAATTTTTCTTGCAATTTTTTCTTCCTGAGCCAAATATCCAAAATTCTACATTTATTTCCCAAGATATCATTTGCTATTTGTTTTCCTGAGACGATTGCCGGATAAATCCCTTTACCCAAAAAGCCAGAAATTAAACCTGCAGCATCACCTGCTAGAAATATATTACCAAATTTATATCCTCTATAATCATAATTTAGCATGGCTGCCTCAAATTTAGCATCCGAAAAATCTATTCCATTATCTTCGAGCCAAGAGTCTAAATTAAATTTCAATTTTTTAGGGCTTATACATTCAATATCACTTCCACAACCTATGGATGTATAACTTTTATTCGGAAAAACCCACAAATATCCGCTTCCGAAATTAGCACTATCTAAGAATATCTCAAAATTTTTGAAATTTTTAGGAATCTTATAATGCATACCTATTTCAATTTTTTCGGAAGGAAGCCCTAAGCACCTTCTAACCACAGAGCAAGAACCATCCGCACCTACCAAAAATTTGAAGCTAATTTCTTCTCCAGATTCTAAGATAATTGTAGAATCTTTAGGCAAAACATCAACAACTTTTTTTCCGATAAGTAAATCGATTTTTGATTTAAGGTAATTTAAATGGTTGAGGAGAAATTCTTTTCTATTTATAGTTGATATAATTGCATGGTTACTTAAAATGAATTTTTTATTTCTATAGTGAATTGTTAATTTTCTCAATGGAAAATTCAGAAATTTTTTAGGTATTAATCTTAAATCCCCTATTGTCACTCCATTAGCACAAACTTTTTCACCAAGGGATTTATTTTTTTCAACAACTAAAATCTTAAGTTTTGAATTAGATAGGTTTCTTGCACATTCGAGGCCTGCAATTCCCCCACCAACAATTACCACATCATAGTATTTCATATATTTAATTTTCTTAAAACATTCTTAAAAACATTTTGAAATTTCAAATTCCTAAACAAAAGATTTATTAAATTTGGTGGATTACTCCAAAATATGGGCTTAATAACCGTAAAAAACGTTCAAAGAAAATTTAATGACAATGTTGTTTTGAACGATTTAAATTTGGAGATTAATGAAGGAGAATTTTTAGGAATTTTGGGTGTTAGCGGATGTGGAAAAACAACACTGTTAAATTTAATAGCCGGGGCTTTAATGCCGACTAAAGGTGAAATCTTTTTTGAAGGAAAAAATATAAGATACAAAAAAAATATCTTAAAAAAAATAGGATTTGCAACTCAAGAGGGTTCTTTTTTTCCACAATTCACTGTTGAAGAAAACTTAGTATATTTCGGAAAATTGCATAACATGGAAATTGGTGAAATAAAAAAGAGGGTTGCTGAATTATTAGAAATGCTTGAGCTTAAAAATTTTAAAGATATGAAAGCAAAATCTCTTTCTAAAGGAATGCAAAGACGCCTTGAAATGGCATGCGCACTTATACATAACCCAAAAGTGTTATTGCTTGACGAACCAACTGGAGATTTAGATCCTGCTTTAAGAAGAAAAATACTTAATTCTTTGAAGCTCTATGCTAAAGAAAAAAATATAACAATTGTTCTGACTTCACAATTAATTGATGAAGCCGGAGTAATTTGTGAAAGAGTTGCCATATTAGATAAAGGTAAGATTAAAGATTTGGGTTCTGTGGAGGAATTAAGAAAAAAATATTGCGATTACGACATAATAAGAATGAAAACAGCATCGCAAAAATATTCCAAATACGTTAATAAGTTAAAAAAGCAAAAAAATATTAAAAAAGTTTTAATTAAAAATGGAAGATTAGTTGTTGTATGTACCGATAAAAATAAAATTTTCGACAAATTGTTTAAAATTCTCAGAAAAAGTAAAGATAAACTTTTAGATTTAGAAGTTACCAAACTAACTTTAAGTAAATTGTTTGAAGGCTTAACTAAGTTTTAAAAATGACTTTGGAAGAAAAAATAGGTTTAAAAGAAAAGACTACTAAAGTAAAGGAAAAAGCTAAAGAAAAACTTAAAAAAAGTAAAGAGAAAATCAAAGAACAAGCAAAAAAGATTGGCTCCAATATCAAAAAGGTTAAAGGAAAACAAATAAAGAAAAAACTGGGTTTCTTTTCGAAAATGTATTTTATGATTAAAAAAGATTTAAAGCTTTTATTGGGCTCAAAATTTTCAGCGGTTGTTTTTTTAATTTTACCTGCCCTAGTGCTTCTTTTGGTGTGCTTTGCATTCAATACAAATGTTTATAATATAAAAATTACCACTTATGCAGAAAGCTATTCCAATTTGACAGAAGAAATTATTGGAAATCTTTCTGTAGGATATGTTTTAGAAAAATCTAAAACAAAAGAAGATTGTATTGAAGCGGTTAAATTTGAAAATTCCCATGTTTGCGCAATTTTTCCAAAGGACCTTTCAATAGAAACAAGTAATGAAAGTATCGAGATTTATGTTGACGAATCGAGGAGCGATATTGCAAATTTCATATCTAGCCAAATAAAATCCAAATTAAGAAAAAAAGCAAAAGAAATTGGAATGGGATTCGTTGAGGACATAATAAACGTCGTGGAAGCAACTTCTGTTACGATAGTGAAAGAAAAGTCTTCAATAAACGATATTAAATCAAAAATTGGTCAAATTAAGAATAGATTAAGAAACATAGAATCGGATCTTTCTTCGATAGATTTTTCGTATAGCTTGGTTAATACGCAAGAGATATACGATGAACTGGAAGATTTAAAAGACGAGGAAAACTTGTCAGAAAGTGATATCTCCGATTTAAAAGCAAAGATAGAAAATCTCAAAAACGCTTACAATAGTCTAATTTCCAAGTTTGGAAATGTTAAATCTTCAGTTTCTAACAATAAAAATGAGCTCAGTAACGAAATCTCCAATATAGAAATTAATTTAAAAAAATTCGATGAGATACACAAAGATTTACAGGATTTAGAAAATGAAATTAATAATTTAAAAGTAAAAACTCCTGAAAGGATTATTAGCCCAATTAATATGGAAGTTAGATCTGTTTCGCCAAAACAAAGTTATATATTTTATAAGTTTCCATCAGTTATTATGTTTCTCCTAACATTTTTTGGGATACTGATGGGTTCTATTACAGTAGTTAGGGAAAAGATTTCTAAAGCCTATTTCAGAACAATTACTGCTCCAACAAATGATGTTTGGTTTATACTTAGTGCATTTCTCTCCAATCTTATTGTCACAGCAATTCAAATTATATTAATGATCGGTGTTGCATTAGCATTTTTTAAAGAAAGGTATATAATGTTTGGCCATAGCTCAGTTATTTTGTTATTAGTTTCTAGTTTTTTCATTTTTTGCGGAATGCTCCTAGGAAATATTTTCTCAAAGGAAGAAACAGCGATTTTGTTTTCTATATGCATAAGTAGTATTTTCCTATTCTTTTCAAACACAATTCTCCCAATAGAAACCATTGCAAATAAAACAATTGCTTTAATTGTCAAATTTAATCCTTTTGTTATAGGGGAAAAAATTGTTAAATGGTTTGTTTTCTTTGGATGGAATTATGCAATAGTTAAAAATTATATTTTTATGCTCCTTTCTTACATAGCAATATTCTTTGCTCTATGCTTTATTGTTAGGAATATCAACAAGTATATTGCAAAAAAGAAAGGCGTATATTAGTCGCTAAAAAGTAGTAAAAAAACGAAAGCTTTATAAATATTTATTGTTTCTCCATGGTGGTAAATAAATAATCGGAGGTAAAAATGATAGTATCATCTGAGTTCCTGAAAAAGGTAAGGTCGGTATTTAATTTAAATATTTACGAGGCTAAAGTATGGATTGCTCTATTGAGCAGAGGAATTGCACCTGCAGGCGAGCTTAGTGCAATCAGCGGTGTACCAAGAAGTAGAAGTTACGATGTTCTAGAAAGCTTAGAGAAAAAAGGATTTGTTATAATGAAAATAGGGAAGCCCATTAAGTATATAGCAGTAAAACCGGAAGAAGTGGTAAAAAGAATGCAAAAAAGATTGCAGGAAAAAACTGAGGAACAATTAAGGGTACTAGAAGAAATTAAAACAAAGGACATTTACAAACAAATCGAATTATTATATAAACAAGGAATAGAAAAAATAGACCCAACAGAATTATCTGGATCTATAAAAGGAAGAAAAGCATTATATGACCATTTAAAATCCATAATTGATGGTGCAGAAAAAAGGGTAACAATTGTAACAACAGCAACAGAAGCAATAAGAAAAGCTGAACAGTTGAAAAGCTCTTTAAAAAATGCAAAGGAGAGGGGGATTAAAATAAGAATAGCTGTTCCAGAAGTTAAGGATGAAAGAATAAGTGAATTAAAAGATATAGCAGAGGTTAGAAAACTTGATGGAAATTCTGCAAGATTTGTTGTCGTTGATGGAAAACATGTAGTATTTATGGTCAATAGTGACGAAGAGGTACATGATGCATACGATGTTGGGATATGGGTAAAAACACCATATTTTGCTAGCGCACTTGAACAGCTATTTGAAGCGAATTGGCAGAAACTTGAAAGAATCTAATTGAATTTATAGAAGCGAGATTTAAAATCAATTATTTTTTTATTCACGACTCTAATTCCTTCCTTTCTCAGTAACTTAATTTTAGTATTAACCCCTCTGTTGTAACCTCCCACCTTACCATTTGACAAAACAACTCTATGGCATGGAACTTTTTTATCCCTATTTTCTTTAAGGATTTTTCCAATATGCCTGTAAGCTCTTGTCCTTAATGCCCTAGCAATTTCTCCATATGTTGTAATCCTTCCTTTTGGAATCTTCCTTACCAATTTATACACTTCTTTCTTAAATTTCATTTTTGAATATATCTATTATTAGTAAGATTCCCCCAATAACGCAAAACACATCGGCAAAATTAAATGAAGAGAGAAACCATATGTTGATAAAATCTCTCACATAGCCAAAAATCAACCTGTCAATTAAGTTTCCAATTGTACCTGCAAGTAAAAATATTACAGGCAATTTATTTTTTATCTTAAACAAAAGGAAGAAAAGTGCAATTGTGATTATTATTCCTGCAGAAACTAAAAATAATCTGTGTCCTGCTAAAACTCCAAAAGCAGCGCCATAATTCTTTTTAAAAATAAGATAAAAAAAATTTCTAACAATTGTATACTTTTTGTTTGTCATGAAATACTTAACAATTTGATCTAAAAAAATAAGTAAGATAAAAAAGAGAAAATAAAATTTAGAAAATTTTTTTTTCTTCATCTCAGCTCGTTGTGCCATAAAATTCCAGGTATGCTTTTATTTCACCATATAGCTTATGCGCCTCTGTGTATAAAAGCTCTTGGTATTTTTCCAATCTATTTCTGATCAGTATTTCGTAGAGTTTAGCAAAAACCAAACCCACCTGCCCCTTCCCAAATTTTTTAACATTTTTCTGAATGTAAGCTCCCGTTCTAAATTCGATGCTTCCCTTTTGCAATTTTTGTTTTATCCCTTTTTTCTCAGCTTCAACATCCCTAACAAATGCTTGCATCTGCAATTCTATGACAAATTTGCAATAATCATCAACTTCCTTTACACCCTTCCACCATATTTCTATTTGCATCTCCCCACCAGGCTTTTCCACATGTCTATATTTTGTCTCTTTCCAAGCATATTCATAGTGGTTAAACCATCGGTATATTTCCATATATAACTCTTTTATATCATAAAGGCCTTGCCCTTTTATTTTATAACCGGAAGGAACAACCGTTAATTTCTCTGGAACAATTATAGTCATAATTTAATCAAGCTATTCAAAATTAATAAATCTTATGTTTCTTAATTAATCTTTTTCGCTTTAAATTTTTCTCGTCATTTTTTACGAAATCAAAAAATTTCTTAGAAAATTATTAAAAGTTTAAACAATACTGAAAGTCTAATTTAAGCAAGAATAAAAAAGGATAATAAAATTTCAAATTCAACTAATTGTCAATTTTATTGAAAAAGTTTAAAAATAATATCTCTCTAATATTAGAAAATGGCGAAATTTGAAAGTTTTTATCTTAAACATTATAAAAAATTTTTTATCATTCCTGTCATCATTGTCTTTCTTGCCATAGGAGTTATTCTCGTTAACTATATTAAAACAGGAGAAATAGTAGGAAAAGATGTCAGTCTAAAAGGAGGACTCACATTAACATTCTATACCGATAAAGAGATTGGTGATTTAGAGAGCAGTTTAGCAAAAAATTTTGAAGGAGATTTTAAAGTTAAAAGGTTGGCAGAATTTGGCACTGGAAAACAAATAGGGGTAATTATTGAGGCAACAGATGTAAAGGAAAATGAGCTAAAAAAGTTTTTGGAAGAAAAATTCGAAACAAAACTTACAGAAAAAAATTACTCAGTCGAATTTATAGGTTCTACTTTAGGAAAGGCATTTTATTCACAAATGAAAATAGCTATAATTCTAGCTTTCGTTTTCATGGCAATTGTTGTATTTATAACCTATAAAACGCCAGTTCCATCATTTGCTGTTGTATTTGCTGCATTATCTGATATTATTTGCACAATAGCGATACTTGATTTAAGTAAGATTAAATTATCAACTGCTGGTATTGCTGCTTTGCTTTTACTTATCGGTTATTCGGTAGATACAGACATACTTTTAACAACTAGGATAATAAAAAGGAAAGGTGAAGAGAGGTTATTCGAAAGATTGGTTGCTTCAGCAAAAACAGGTTTGACAATGACATTCACAACATTAGCTGTAGCAATAGTTGGTTTACTTGTTTCAGCATCTCTAGTGCTAAAGGAAATATTTTTAATAATAGCTATTGGATTGTCTGTTGATATAGTTATGACCTATTTTATGAATGCTGGCTTACTTATTTGGTATGCTAGGAGGAAAAATGTCTATTAAAAAAATTCCATTTAGGGTATGGATATTAGTAATTTTTATAATTTTTGCAATAGCAGCAATAAATCCCTCCCCATCGGCAGAAGGGGTTCAAGTAAAACATGTGGACAAAAGAAGCGTTGTTGCAAAACACGGATTAAGTGCTGGAGAAATAATAAAATCCATAAATGGGGAAAAAATCACAACTATAGAAGACTTTGAAAGAGTTATGGGAAAATATTCAATTAAGCCCTTTGAAGTTGAAATTGAAACCGATCATGGAATTTTTAGATATAATGTAAGTGAAGATGGATTTGGCTTTATTGTTGACGAAAATCTAACTGTAATTAGTTCAGAATTGTTTTGTCCATTGCAAAGAGGATACAAAATATTAGCTATAAATAAAATGAACATTTCTAACATAACAGAATTTGACGGTATAATAGATTCACTTTTGCCAAAGAAAAAATTTATTATTAAAACTGACAAAGGAGAGTATGCATTTCTTTCGAGAACAAAACCAAAAATTATTGTAGGGAAAGCTGAAAAAACAAATATTAAATTGGGTTTAGATCTTAAAGGTGGAACAAGGGTATTATTAGAGCCTATTGCAGAGGATGGTGAAGTTACTGACAAACAAATTGCCGACTTAATCAGCGTATTGGACAACAGGCTCAATGTTTATGGACTTACCGATTTAAAACTGAGAAGTGCAACAGATTGGAAAGGAAATAAATTTGTTTTGGTTGAAATGGGTGGAATAAGCAGAGAAGAAGTAAAAGAACTGATTGCAAAACAGGGAAAATTCGAAGCAAAAATAGGAAATGAAACAATATTTGAAGGTGGAAAAAGAGATATACCTTTTGTTTGTCGTGGTGATGGAAGTTGTAGCGGTGTAAGAGATTGCTATCAAGTTTCAAGTGAAAGATGGATGTGTAAATTCGAGTTTCGCATCGATCTTTCACCAGAGGCTGCAAAAAGACATGCAAATGTAACAAAAGATTTAAATGTCATATTAAGCGAAGATGGAAGAGAAATATTAGACAAAAGGATCGATTTTTATTTAGATGGAAAATTGGTTGATAGTTTGCAGATAAGTGCCGATTTAAAAGGAGTTGAAACCACTTCTGTATTAATCACTGGGCCTGGTAGTGGTCCTGATAAAAGAACAGCTGTCGAAAATGCAGCTAATAACATGGACAGACTTCAAACAATTCTAATCACAGGAAGTTTGCCTTTGAAATTAAAAATTGTAAAATTAGATACAATAAGTCCGACAATCGGTAAAAATTTCTTAAAAAATGCTTTGATTGTTGGCTTATTAGCTATAATTATTGTAGGCCTTATAATAACAATTAGATACAAAGTCCCGAAAATTATACTGCCAATAATATTAACTTGCCTTTCGGAAATTATTTTAATTCTTGGTGTTGCAGCATTCATCAAATGGAGCCTTGATTTAGCAGCAATAGCAGGCATAATAGCTGCAATAGGTACCGGAGTTGACGACCAAATAGTTATAATTGACGAAATAATGAAAGGTAAAAAAGCAGGAATGTTCATTGGTTGGAAAGAAAGGATAAAAAGGGCATTTTCTATAATATTTGCAGCCTACTTTACATCAATGGCTTCCTTACTACCGCTCTGGAATGCTGGAGCAGGCTTATTAAGAGGGTTTGCTGTTACAACAATGATTGGAATTTCTATTGGTGTTTTACTTACAAGACCTGTTTTTGCATCAATTGCTGAAAAAATACTAAAAGATTGAAAAAATTTTAAAAAGAAATAAAATTCTTCCTAAAAAATGGATAATTTAAGGCACATCGCAATTATATTGGATGGAAATAGAAGATATGCAAAAAAGCTAGGAATCAGTAAATTTAAAGGACATGAACAGGGTGCAAAAAAAATAAATGAACTAATTGAGTGGTGTTATGAACTGGGTATTGAGGAACTAACATTGTATTGTTTTTCTACTGAAAATTTTAAAAGAGATAAACAAGAGGTAAAGCAT
The DNA here is from genome assembly GCA_017608525.1 of Candidatus Woesearchaeota archaeon. Classification (GTDB taxonomy): domain Archaea; phylum Nanobdellota; class Nanobdellia; order SCGC-AAA011-G17; family GW2011-AR17; genus JAFCFS01. The sequence goes on from JAFCFS010000009.1 coordinate 15,186, forward strand.
CTAATGGAAATATTTTACAATAAGCTAAGAGAATTTGAGAAAAATAAAGAATTATGCCAAAAAGGAATAAAAATAAATTTCATTGGCAGACTTGAAATGTTCCCAAAACGAATAAGGAACCTAATGCATGAGCTTATGAAAAAAACAATGAAATGCAATAAGCTAAAAATAAATTTTGCAATGGCGTATGGTGGAAGAGCAGAAATCGTTGACGCATGTAAAAAGATAGCCAAGTTTGTAAAGAAAAATAAGATGAGGATTAATGAAATAGATGAAAAAAGATTTTCGCAATATCTATACCTAAATAGTGAACCCGATCTTTTGATAAGAACATCCGAACAAAGGATAAGCAATTTTCTTCTATGGCAAAATGCATATTCAGAAATAATTTTCTTGCCTAAAAAGTTTTGGCCTGAATTCACAAAAGACGACCTTCTTAATTGCATAAATGAGTATAGAAAAAGGAAGCGGAGGTTTGGAAAATAAGAGTAAAACTTTTATATTAATAAATCCTCTAAAAAAATGGGGTGATTGTATGGAAGATCCACATTTAATGCTAATATTGTATGTGATGTTGGGAGCAGTAGTGGCTATGGTATACGGGCTCAGAAGAATTTTCTTACTCGAAAGAAAAATATTGGCTTTGGATAAAAATATATTAATGATCGATAAAAAAATAAGTAATCTCCTTGAAAGTAGAAAAAGGACTAAAGGGAGAAAGAAGAAATAGCTAATATACTATGGGTTGCATTTCCTCGGCTGCTTTTATCGCGTCTTCAAGTTTCTTTTTGTTTTTAGAATAAATATTAAACAAAACATCTTCCTTATTTATTTTAGCTCCCCTTTTAACCATTAGATATACTCCTGCTGTTTTGTCAAATGGTGAACCTGCAATTCTCGCAATCTTATTTATCTTATTGTTATCTATTTCCTTTACTACACCAGCTTTTTTTGCCATTATTGGAAAGCAATGCTTTGGTTTTGGGAATTTTATATGTTTCCTTCCTCCCTGAGCTTTAATAATTTCTATCAATTTTTCATAGGCCCTTCCTGAATTTAATACGTCAAGAACTTCTAAGTGTGCATTTCTTACTCCAACCATTTTCAGCATTTCTGTAGCGAGCATAACGGACTTTCTTCTTAAATCTGTTGGCCCACCACCTGTTAAGACTGAAATAACATCCTTTGCCTCAAATAGTGGTCCGATTCCATTGCCAATAGGTTGAGAACCATCTGTTAAAACAACTTTAACTTTGATATTTAAGAGTTTACCCAAATCTATAAATTTTTTTCCAAGTCTAGCTCCTTCAGCTTTTGTCTTAACTTTCACACTCTTGCCATAAGGAATATCTATTATGACATGTGTTGCTCCAACAGCCTTCTTCTTCGCAAGAATACTAGCTAACAACATTCCTTCAGGATCTAGCCTCAGTGGATGTCTAATTTTAATTAATTTATCATCTGCACCTGCTAAGTTCATTGCACCTCCCCATGCTATGCAACCATTAGTTTTTTCTACCACCTCTTTAATTTTCTCTACGGTGAGGGCAACAGGAGCCAGAATTTCAAATGTATCGGCAGTTCCAGCTGCTGAGGTTATTGCTCTAGAGCTTGTTTTTGGGATTGTATAGCCAGCTGCAGCTATTATAGGAACAACAACCATAGTTGTCCTATTACCGGCAACACCACCAATAGAATGTTTGTCCAAAATAATCCTCTTACTTAAATTTAATTTTTCCCCATTCTCAACAATCGCTTCAGTTAAAAATGCACTTTCCTTCAAAGTCAAACCGTTAACATAGCATCCCGAAACAAAATATGTTAACTCTACTTCAGAAAGATTATTTATCATTAAATCTGTTATTATTGCCATTATTTCATTTTTAGCTAATTCCTTACCAATCAATTTCTTTTTTATATAATCAACAGATTTCGGCCTATCTGCAAGTACAACTTCAACATTAACCCCTTCTTCCAAATCGAGGGCTTTTAGTACTTCTTCAAATAAACCTATTTCGCCTTTATTTATCCCTTTACTCGAGATATCAACAACTGCATTAATTTCTCTCCATGTTCTTAATCTCCTTATCTTAATTCTGTCTAGAGCTCTTAAACCCAATGATTCAGCATCTTCCTCGTTTATTATAGCAACTAAGGGTCCGCCTGTTGACAGGTTAACATCTTTAACTTTTAATTTCATTTTAATTAGTCCTTGTGCATTCTAATATATATATCAATTACTAATGCAGTAATAACGAATATTAATGGGCCTAATATAGCTCCTATAAGACCAAAAAATTTTAAGCCACATATTATACCGAGCAATATTAAAATTGGGTGCACTCTTGCTTTTTTAGATATAAATTTGGTTTTTAATAATGTTTCGATTAAAAGATTTAGGACGATTACACAATATATTGTTAAACCTATAGCATTGAAAATATCCCCTTTAAGTAATTTCAGTATAACTACAGGCAACCAAACCGTGGCAGGTCCTGCACCTGGCAAAATGGCAACCAATCCCAAAACTAACCCAAGTATTACATGCGGAAAAACATCAAATATATAAAATCCAGGAATTGCCAAAATGCCCTCTATTATCGAAGTTAACAATACACCATAGATAACACCATTAATTGTAAGTTTTGCTTTTTCGGATATTTTTTTCTGTATTTCTTTTTTCAAAGGAAATAAATTCTTTAACTCTGAAAGAATATTTTTCCCGTCCCTGAAAGTAAAAAATAAAACAAAAAGTACTATAATTGTGTCGATAATTATTTTTGGAACACTCACTATCAAGCCCGATATTATAGAAGTTAGGTATACAGCTACATTTTTTGTTATTTCACTTAGGTAGGGTTTTAATGAGCTAAAGTATTTTTCGTATACAGGAGTTAATTTTTCGATTGCTAACTGGTATATGCTCGAAGATTCCTTTACCAAACAATTGGCTAGAAAAAACATAGGAACTAAAATAACAATTAGTATTAGCAAAAGCATGATCGAAGCTGCAAAATTTTTATTTTTAACACGTGCCAAGATTATTTTATATACAGGATATAAAACGTATGCAAGGAAAATACCTGATATCAATGAGACAATGAATGGTTTAAGTAAGATTAAAGAAAGAATAATTAAACCTAATAAAATAGCTAAAAATACATATTTTGAATAATTTTTCTTAAGCAAAATATCACCCTCATTGCCATTGTTGTAATGTCGATTTAAGTTCTTTGTGAGTTTTTGCATATTCTTTCAAGCTTACTCCATTAACAACAGCCTCTATAGCTTGTCTTGCTGCTTTGGCACCAAGCCTTGTTCCAAGTCTATTGCCATGTATCCCCCCACCCATTTGGATTATTACATCTTTTCCGAATAAAGCGTATAATGCAGGAACATGCCCTGGATGAAGGCCTCCTGAGGAAACAGGCATCGTTTTTCTAACACCATAAAGTTCATCCGTTAAAGCATTAACATTCTTCATCACACTTTCTCTGTTTTCAAACATTTTGCCAACAACTGTACCTATATGAAGTTGATCGCATCCAACAAGCCTACAAAGTCTTGCTATCACATTCATTCCTATCCCATGATTCTCCACCCTATTTAGTGCTGCATGCCCTGCTCTATGTGCATGAATAACAAGTTTAAAATCCTCATTTCTCAATGTTTGTAAAGCTGACCATCCTGTTACAACAATATCAACCATTATATACTCATTTCCAGAATCTTCTACAAGTTTTGCTCTCCTAAGCATCTCTTTTGTTTCAGCAGTTACATTAATCATATACATCTTTCTTTCGCCTGTTTCTTTCTCCGCCTTTTTTTTAGATTTCAAAGTCAAATTTAATCTTTTTTCAAATTTGTTAAATGTTTGTGAAACTAAATTTTCATCATCTTTAACAATATCGCAACCGCCTGCCCATGCCTCATAAGCTATTTTTGCATGATCTCTAGAATTAAGACCTATTTTTGGCTTTATGATTGTCCCCAACAATGGTCTTTTATAAACTCCAGTTATTTTTCTTACACCCCCAATTCCATATTTTGGTCCCGGAAAACTTTTTGCAATGTTCTTAGGAAAAATAACATCAACAAGTTTTAAATTTTCAACTTCTTTCATTCCAAAAATGTTTCCAGCTATCCCAGAAAGTATGCCCGGCATATTTCCTGGCTCCCAAAGTTCATTCGGATAGGCTATAGAAGTTAAAAACGCTTTTGGAGAGAGCTTTTTAATTTGGTACACCACTGCTGCGAGATTTAACATATAGCTTTTTATAGTTGTTGTATGCGTCCAAGTACCAATACTGCTTTCTGCTGCAACTGCACCAGCTGCTTCCTTTATGTTTTTTTTAGTTGTTACTATAAATTTGCAGATTAAGTCTGTTTTTTTCGGTTTGTATTTTAGGTTTACATAATCCTCATAGGTTCTTTTTGTCCTTGTCATATATCTTTTTAAATCTTCGTAATTTAAATCTTTTTTTATGCTTAACTAAATCTTTTTTATGCTTAATTTTGTAACCACTCCAAAATAGAAATATTTATATATAAGTTCTTTTTACTATGATATAGACGCTGGAGGGAAAAATGAAAAAGGACCCAAGGGTTTTTAGTATAGAAGAATACATGTTTTTACATAAAACATTCCTAAAAAGCAAAGACGATAGCAAGCTATTTAAAAGAATTAAGGCAAAAAAAGGAATAGGCCTGGATAAATCAGAAATAAATTATGTCAAGAGGAAATTTCTGAAGTGGAAGGAAGCAAATAACGTCTCCGATATAGCTTTAACACCTTCAAACGGAACAGAGAAATTAGCATAAATACTTTGGAAGTTCAGCAACACTTTTTAGTATAATATTTGGTTTTTCCTTTTTTAGAATTTTTTCTGGTTGATTTCCCGTTAATACCCCTATTGTTTTTAATCTGGCTTTTTTTCCAGCTTTTATATCGTATATTGTATCTCCAACCATATAGCCTTTTTTAACACCAACCTTTTTAATAACATAAATTACTGGATCAGGTGCTGGCTTTGGTCTTTTGATCATTTCATTCGAAACAATAACTTTGAAGATATTTTTCTCTATGCCTGCCGCTTTCAGTATAGCATTAACCTCTTCTTTACTGCAATTAGTTATTAAGGCGAGAATATACTTTTTTCTCAACTTTTTTAAAGCGGTTTTAGCACCTTTAACTGGTTTTATGTATTTCTCAGCTAATTTTACAGCGATTTTATTGTGATCCTTTTGTATCTTTTTTGCATCTTTTATTTTAAGCTTTGGAAATAGAATTTTTATTAACTTATAACCAATAATCCCAAATAGGCTTTTTAGCTTTTCTTCATTAACAGGAGGTAAACCGTTTTTAATAAAAGCCCTATTGTACGCTATTATATGTAATTTGTTTGCGTACACTAATGTATTGTCCATATCAAAGCATATTAGCTCTTGCATTTTCACTCAAATATCCAAGGATAATTCTTTTTTACCTCTCCAACAAAAACAGCTGGCTTGAATATTCCCAGTTCTGAAATAATGCCAGTTGCAAGTTCAGGCTTAACAGATTCAAATGCGTAATTTAAAATCTCAACACCTTTTGGAGGATTTTTCCATACCTCTTTTGGGCTTCTCTCTTCAATTTTTTCTTCAAATCCAATTATCGTTTTTGGATTAAACTTCCACGAATCTGTACAAAAGTAAACTGGCTTATCATATTTGTTAGCAATTTCTGCAAACATTTCAGTTCCAATTTTATTGATAATTTTTCCCACGGATGTTATAGAATCTGCACCAAATAAAACCAAATCAGATTTCTTAATAGCTATTCTTCCTGCTGAATCAACAAAATGTTTTACAGGGATACCAATTTTTGCCAACTCCCTTGCTGTTTTTCTACCTTGGTATAGTGGTCTTGTCTCTGTATTATAAACTTCAAACTTTTTTCCCTGTTTGAAAGCCATTTTTAATATCTCTATAACCGTTGAACTATGGCAATGTGTGAATACAACAATACCATCTCTTATTAATCTGCTACCTATTTCGGCAATTTTTCTCCTTACTGTTTTCAGATGCTTTATAGCAATCTTGTAATTTTTTTCAAAATCTTTTAAAACAAATTTAACAGAATTTCTTAGGCAAGGTTCTGTTGGTCTTAGATTCAATAATTTTCTAACAGATCTTTTATCCCTTCTGTATTTTAAAGCCCTAACTCCAGCTATGGCAACGTTATGTGCTCCCTGGATTTTAAGCGTTTTAATTTTTTCACAGATTTCGTCAAATTTATCCATACCTTAACTATAGTTTTTAGCATTTTAAATTTTACTCTCCATAAAAAACTAGAAATGATTTAAAATTTTATAATACCTAGGAAAATTTTCTTTTAGCCATTTATCGCATTCTTTATTTTCAACACCATTTTCCTTTATTTCTCCGATTAATATTTCTTTATTTTTAGAATTCATAAATACCTTCTTAAAAATTTCAGGATTTCTTCTATAAAAATCCACAACAAAATTTTTTTGTACCAATAAATCAACATATTCGGCATCCTTTTTTATGATTGCAAAAAATTTCTCGGTATCTTTTTTGTATTTTCTAAACATCTCTTTCCATAAATCAAAAGTAGCACCAAAAGTTATAAAAGAGAATATGGTAGAGATAACACTAATAGCAAAAAGAGGAGGCAACGCCACACTACAAAGACCAACAAATGCGGAACCTATTCCAACAGCCAAAAGACTTTTAAAATCATCAGAAGGGTAATCGAATTTTAAATTAGAATACAACGAGTTTTTATAAACTTCTTTTTTTCCAGCGTATTTAATCTCTGATATTAACTCGATTATTTCTTCCAATTCCTGGGTCTCTTTTTTAAGCAATGGCATCTTTTTTCTTATAACATTTACTGCTGTTGATAACTTAACCTTAGAAATTTTTTCAAGCTCTCCCAACCTCTTATAGAATCTTTCCTCAAAATTTTCAATTTCCTCTTCCAAGGTTTTTTCTCCTATCCTAAGTTCTCTTGCCAGTTTATTGTTTTCCAAAAGTTTAGAGAACCTATTTTTAAATTCATAGCTTCCTAATTCTGTTTTTGCCATATTGTAATTTAGCATCTTTATTTTTTTCGCTTAACAATTTAAAAATTTTTTGCCATTTAAACGCCAATAAATATTTTCACGACTGTAAAATATATCAGTAAGCCAGTTGCATCAACAAGCGTAGAAATAAATGGGCTACTTATTACTGCAGGATCCAATTTTAATTTCGTCAGTATGATTGGTAATATTCCACCAACAAGATTTGCCCAAAGTATTATCGCAAGCATAGAAAATCCTATTGCCAAACTTATTTTTATATTTCCAATCCAAATAAAACTCCAGATAGAAATAATAATCCCCAAAGTAACACCAAGCAACATACCAACCCCAATCTCCTTTTTTACAACATTAAACCATTTTTTCAATGACAAGTCTCCTGTAACAAGAGACCTAATTATTAATGTAGCGGATTGTGTTCCAGTATTTCCACCACTTCCTATCAAAACAGGGATAAAAAATGCAAGAGCAACAATAGCAGCTATCGTTTTCTTAAAAATGGCTATAACACTTGAAGAAAGAAAACCTGCAATTAGCAAAAGCAATAACCAGGCTATTCTTTTTTTATAAAGTTGAAAGACAGGTGTTGCAGAATAACTTAATTTTAAAGGTTCTATAGCACCTCCTTTATGAATATCTTCAGTTGTTTCTTCTTCTAAAACATCCATTATATCGTCAATAGTAACTATACCCAACAAAACATTTTCTGAGTCTACTATTGGCAAAGCAACCAAATCGTACTTTTTCATTAGTTTAACAGCCTCTTCTTGGTCTTCATAGGGAGAAATTGCAATATATCTTCTATCCATAACAGACTCCACTTTTTCTTTTGGCTCTGCAACTATTAATTTTCTTAATTGTATATCATCTAAAAGATGCCATTTATCATCAACAACGTAAACAACATCTATAGTTTCAACACCTTTCCCAAATTTTCTTATGTGCTCCAAAGCCCTTTTGATTGTCCATCCCTTCCTCAAGGCAACATAATTTGGGGTCATTAATCTTCCAACACTATTTTCTGGATAACCAAGAAGTCTTAGAGCCTTTTTTCTGCTTTTTTCTGGAAGCAAATTTAACAACTTTTGCGTTATCTCCCCTGGCAATTCCTCAAATAAAGCGGTTAGATCATCAGGGGCCATTCCTACAAGCAATTTCTGGATGTTGGATTTGCTCATTTGATTTAACAATACCTTCTGAACATCAATACTAAGGTCTGCAAAAACTTTCCCTATTAAGTGTTTAGGCAACAAACGAAAAACTATGAATGCGTCACTCGGCTTCAAAGACAAAATTAAATCTGTTATATCATATTCAGGAAGAATGGACAAAACACTTTTTAGCTCTTTCAATTCCCTTTTCTTAATCATGCTTAAGATTTTATTTTTTAAAATTTTAATCCATTCTTCCCTTGTAAGAACTTTTTTAGCAACTTTTTTAGCCATAAATATATTTATAGAATAATCCTATTTAATATTATCTAATCTAAATTCATTCTAAATTCTATTCCATAATCTTTAAATCCAAATTTTTTATAAAATTTATGAACTTCTTTTCTTTTTTTCCTACTGGTAGCAATTATCTTATAGCAGTTTTCTTCCTTTGCTTTTTCAATAACTTTCTCGAGTAAGCTTTTGCCTAAACCTTTTCTTCTATAATTTTCCTTAACAAATAAATCCTCGAGCAAAGCATATGGTCTGTCATGCAAATCATTTTTAATTACATAAAGCCATGCTCTTGCAATTTCTTCTCCATTTTCATTTATTGTAAACCTATACCCAAAAGACTTTATTTTTTTACTTTGAAATTTCATAAAAGCAAAAAAAGAGTTGAAGTTTAAAAATTTTCTCAAAATCATTTCCATCCGAATTTTCCTTTTAATGGAACAAATCTAAATTCTCCAAGGTCCTCTATTTTAAATTTATTTTTGCCAATTTTCTTAACTTTTAGCATTTTTTGAAGAAATATACTGCCAACAGGAGCAACCAAAATTCCACCAATCTTTAATTGTTCTAGAAGTTTCTTTGGTATTTCGGGGCATGCTGCTGTAACAATTATAGCATCATAAGGGGCCTCTCTTTCATAGCCTGAACTACCATCGGAATGTATAATCTTTACATTTTTAATTCCGGCTTTTTTAAGATTCTTTTTTGCAAAATCTACCAAGCTTTTTTTAATTTCCGTTGTTATAACTTTCCCTTTATTTCCAACTATAACCGAGATAATTGCTGCTTGATACCCAGATCCTGTTCCTATTTCAAGAACTTTATGCCCTTTCTTTAATTCCAGAGCTTGTGTCATTATTGCAATTGTTGTTGGTTGCGAAATTGTTTGCCCTTCAAGAATTGGTAAAGGATAATCCACATAAGCTTCTTCTTTGTACTCTTCCAATATAAAATTCTCTCTCCGAATTTTCTTGAAAGCTTCTATAAATCTTTTATCCTTTACTACTCTGTTTTTTAACCAGTATTCAATTAATCTTTTTTTATCGTTTTCCAGCTTTTCCAACATTTTCATTTTTAGATTTTAAGAGAAAAACACCGGTGTAACAAAAACTTCTATGATTCCTGCTATAACTATTAAAACCACTGCAAGAACAGTTAAATTAAGAACATCAAGAATAATGTTGTTAAATTTTTCGCTTCTATATCCATGTTTTACTATAGCTACAGAAATTAATCCTCCAGCCAGGCCACCTATAAAATAAGCAACAATTTCAAGAATACCGTGTGTCATGTATTTTAAAACACCCAAGCTTACTATGTGGAAATACCCTGCTATTTTCGCTAAACCGATATGTTGTGCATAACTTTCTATATTATTTCTTATAAAACTTCCAATTGCAGCTGATATAACTGAAGCATTCCATGTCAAAATGAATATTGCTCCTGCTCCATAAAAAAATGAAAAAAATATGCAAAAGAAGAGAACTTTTAGGTTATTAATGATGATTTCAAATAAAAAAGAATTGCCGATTGCGTTTCCGCTTATTCTAGCATTAATTGCAGCTATCGTTTGCAATTGAACCGAAAATAAGTTTTGTATTGTTTGCGATGGCAGAACAACAAACCACAAGGTAAAAGCACCGACAAAACCAAGAAACAAGTAAACGAATAATTTTAGAGCCTTTATATGCTCTTTAAGAATATGTTTCTCGCTTTTTGTTAAACTTTTTTTCTCTTCAAGCACGATTGTTCCTATCATTAAAGGTATTGAAGCCATGACAGTCAAAAAAACAGCTATAAGGCTTGCATGACTTTCAAAAACCCATAGACTCAATAAAATAGCAATAGTAGAATAAATAAAACCAACAAGAACCATTTCTGCAGGCTTCTGTTCAGCCCTTGTTGGTTTTATGATAGACTCAAGTACCATAACATTAAGAAAAAGGACACCCAAATTTATATTAATTTCTAAAATTTAAAAAAAGAAAAAAGTTTATTTTTTAACAAGATCTATGCACATACCAGCAGCTACAGTTCTGCCAGCGTCCCTAATTGCGAATTTAGCTAGTTGTGGAATTTCGTTCTGTTTCTCTATTACAAGTGGCTTTGTTGGTTTGATTTTAACAATTGCTGCATCTCCGTTCTTTAAAAATTCCGGACTTTCTTGAATTACTTGACCTGTTGCTGGATCCAATTTTTTCTCTATCTTCTCTATCTTACACGCTACTTGTGCTGTATGAACATGGAATACCGGTGTATAGCCTGCTGTTACGACAGTTGGATGATTTAATACAACAATTTGTGCTGTAAATTCTGTTACAACAGTAGGTGGATTATCTGGGTGGCCAACAACATCTCCTCTTGCTACATCCTTCTTACTTACCCCCCTTACACAAAATCCAACATTGTCTCCTGGAATAGCTTCTTGAATTGCTTCGTGGTGCATTTCTATACTTTTTACTTCTCCTGTGATTCCTGTTCCCTCTCTTGCTGGAACTATAATTACCTTATCATTGACTTTCATTACTCCTGTTTCAACCCTCCCAACTGGAACTGCTCCGATTCCTGTTATTGAAAACACGTCTTGTATAGGCAACCTTAATGGCAAATCTACCGGTTTTTCTGGTTCTTTAAATTTGTCCAATTGTTCCAGAACTGTTGGTCCTGTGTACCATGGCATGTTTTCTGATTTTTTAGCAACATTATCTCCTTTGTAAGCACTAATAGGTATAAATGGTACTTCCTCAAGTTTATAACCTAATGTTTTTAACAATTTTGAGACTTCTTCCTTAACTTGGTTAAATTTCTCTTCACTGTAGTTGACTGCATCCATTTTATTAACTAAAACTCCGATTTGCCCAACTCCCAATGTTTTACATAAAATCAGGTGCTCTTTTGTTTGGGCCATTACACCTTCTGTTGCTGCAACCACTAAAAATGCTATGTCTGCTTGTGCAGCTCCGGTAATCATGTTCTTAATA